>JAEWNN010000187.1 GCA_023457035.1 Verrucomicrobiota bacterium | reverse complement strand
CGCCGCGCCAGGAGTAGATGCTCTGCGCGTCGTCGCCCACGGCCATGATCTGGTGGTTGCCGCTCATCAGGTCGACGATCTGCGACTGGATGATGTTGGTGTCCTGGTACTCGTCGACGAGCACGTGGCGGAAGCGGCGTCGGTAGTAATCGGCGACGTGCGGGGCCTTCTTGAGGATCTCGAGCCAGAACTCGAGGAGGTCGTCGTAGTCGGTGACCTGCTGCTTGAGCTTGCGGGCGCGGTAGGCGGCCGGGAAGGGCGCGAGCGCCTCGATGAGGTATTCGTGCTGCGGGTAGAAGCGGGAGATGGTCTCGGCCAGCGGCGTGCAGGTGTTGCGCGCGAGGCTGAGCATGGAGAAGAGCACGCCCGGGCGCGGGTGCTCCTTCACCTTGAAGAAGCCGCGGTCGATCTCGTCGACAGTGTCGCGGAGGAAGTGGTCGGACTCCTCGGCGTCGAGGATGGTGAACGAGCGGTCGAGGCCGAGGACCTCGGCGTTGGCGCGGAGGATCTTGTGGCCGAGGTGGTGGAAGGTGCCGCCCCAGAAGCGGTAGGCGGGAATGCCCGTGAGCTCCTCGACGCGGTGGAGCATCTCCTTGGCGGCCTTGTTGGTGAAGGTCAGCAGGAGGATGTCGGAGGGCGGCACGCCCTGGGAAAGCAGGTAGGCGACGCGGTAGGTGAGCGTGCGGGTCTTGCCCGAGCCGGCGCCGGCGAGCACGAGCACGGGACCGGGCTCGGCGGTGACGGCGGCGTACTGCTCGTCGTTGAGCTCCGCGCGGAAATCGATCGGCGGGAAGCCGGGGTCGAAGTGGGCGGGCTTGGCGGGGGGAGGAGCGTCGTCGTCGAGCAGGAAATCCATGGGCGAAGGAGCCACGTTCGCGGATGCGGCGGCGGAGGAAAAGGGGAAACTGCGGCGCCGGTCTCCCGGTCGACGCATCGCCCCCGTACCGGCGCCGCTGCGGGTGGCGCGGCCCAGCCGCGCTTCGGCAACCGGCGTGACTTCGGGCGGCGGGCGGCTATGGTCCCGGATACCCACCCCTCCCCATGAAAACCCCGACCTACCTCAATACGGCATTGTCCCTGATCGTCGCGTTGCTCGCCCTCGCCGCCCCGCGCGCGGACGCGGCCGGCGCGAAGCACAAGGAGTTGATCGATTTCAGCATCCAGGAAGTCGAGCGCGACGGTGCCGAGATGCGACCGATCCGGAAGTACACCTGGACCTCCGGCGACTGGAAGGACAAGATCCGGTTCCTCCCGAAACAGGGCCTGCTCGTGCCGTTCCTCGGCGGCAAGGGCAACTTCGGCGGCGACAAGTCGGCCAAGCTCTCCGAATACGGCTTCTTCGAGGTGATGCTCGTGATCGGCAACCGCAACAAGGCGCAGAACATCCGCGTCATCCTCACCGATGGCGACGACACCGAGGCGGTCTGGGAGCTGCCGCTGGCGGGCAAGCCCCCGGGGCAGTCGCTGGTCTACCGGCTTCCCCTCGACAAGCCCGACCGGGAGGACAAGCCCGGTAAAAAAACCGGCTTCGACAAGAGCAAGCTGCGCAAGTGGCAAGTCTCGGGAAACTGGCAGGAGGCCGAGACGGAAGTCCTGATCGAGCGTTTCCTCGCCGGCCAGTAGCGCCAGGGCGGCAAGAAGCAGGTGCGCAACCCGGGCTCCGGCGAGCCCGGGTTGCACACTTTCAGGGGGGAGGCATGGCGAGGTTGCGCTGTTCCCCGGGATCGGTCGTGAGGTCGAAATGCAGCCAGGGGCGCCCGTCGGGGAGGGTGATCCGTTTCTCGGTGCGGCTGCGGAAACCGACCCAGGCACGCGGACACTGCTTGGGAAAGGGAGGGGCGGAGGGCATCGAGACAGGGATACGCCGGTCGTCTCCGGTCGCGCATGACCGCAGGTCGCAACCGGTCCAAGCGGCGGGCGCGGGCACCCCCGCCAGGGCCAGCGCTGTGGCCGGGAGATCCGCGAGCGCGACCGGGGCATCGGTCCCTCCCGGCATGGAGCCGGGCCAACTCGCCACGAGGGGCACCCGGATCGACTCCTCGTGGGGCCAGCCTTTGCGGAAGAGACCATGCGCGCCGTGCATGTCGCCGTGGGCCGACGTGATGAACACCGCGGTGGTCGTGAGATCCACCGCAGCGAGCAGGGCGCCGATGGCGCGATCGGTCGCCTCGATGTGCCGGTAGTAGCCGGCGAGTTCGCGACGGGCTTCCGCCTCGACCGCGCCGCCACGAGGGACGTTGGGGGCGAGCAGGAGGGCCGCCGGGTCCGGCGCCGCGATGTCGGCCGGCACCGGTGCGGCATAGGGCGGGTGCGGCGCCTCCAGACTCACGTAGGTGAACCGTGGGCGTTCGCTCCCGCCGCGCAGATGGGCGGCGGCGCGGGCGCAGAGGACATCGGACTGGTAGCCGGGAAACTGGACGGGCTGGGGCAGGTGCGTGCCGTGCAGCCAGGGATCGTTGAGTTGGAAGCCGCTTTCGAACCCCTCCCAGAGCTCGAAGCCACCGCGGTCCTCCGGCGCCACAACCTGCCGCGCGTGCGTGTCGCCGACGAGGGCGGCCGAAGGATCGCGGGGCGCGAGGTGCCATTTGCCGAAGAAAGCGGTGGCGTAGCCGGCGGCGGCGAGGCGGCGGGCGATCGTATCCGAACTGCGGGGCAGCGGGTCCCAGTAGTCCGCGACTCCGTTGGCGGGGGAAAGGCGGCCCGTGAGCAGGAGGGCACGGGCGAAGGGGCCGAAGGGGTGATTGCTGACCGCCTGCGCGAACACGACGGCGTGGCGGGCGAAGGCGTCGAGCGCGGGAGTGCGGGCGTTGGGATCGCCGGCGAAGCCGCAGGCCTGGCCGCGCCATTGCGTGGTCACGATCCAGAGAATGTCGGGGCGGCGGGCAGGCATCGGCACGAGGTTGGGCGGAGTCGCACGCTTGGGCAACGCACCGATGAGGGACCCGGGAGCGAAGAGCGGGCACCGCTCCGCCATCACCACCGCCCAGGCAGGGGCCCGGTACCGGTTTCCCCGGTGCATTGAGCCGGGTGATAGCGCTGGAGCGCGGTGATAAGCGGCCATTGTAGCTGCAGCGCCGGAGCCCGGCGGGACGAGATCTGGCTCGCATGGGAGGGGCGGCACGGTTCAACAGGGAGCCTCGCCTCGGCGTGGTTCGCTCCGGCGAGGAGCCCCGGTTTTCCGAGCTTCGGAGTGCGAGAGCCTTTTGTCCTATTATGAACCATCTGCTTCCACTTGCCGTGTTGCACGAGGACTGGGCGTCGGTGCGGGCGGCGCTTCCGTATGCGGCTTTCGGACTGCTGGTGGTGTTCGCCGCGTGTGGGCTGTTCTGGCTATGCAAGGAGCGCCGCGGGGTACGAGGGGTCGTGGTGGCGCTATGGCGGTGGCTGACATGGAGTCAGCCCGCGGCAACCGGCGACACGCCCGCCGCCCATGACGCGAGGGGGACCCCGGACGAACGGATGCAGGTGGACGATCCCGTGTTGCTCGCGGTCATCGCCGCAGCGGCAAGCGTCTGTCTGGATGACGGGGAGCACATCGTGGCGATCCACCCGGAAGGCAGCGCGGCCGAATACACCCGGCATCTTTGGGCGTGGCCGGCGGAGGGCCGGCGGGACCTGATCGATAGTCGCGAACGGCTGGCGATCCCGGAGGTGCCGTCCAATTCGTGCGGCCGCGGGGCGGATGGTTGGCGCAGTGTCGAGCCGGCGGTCTCCCGGGACTGACGAAGTCCGCTGGTTGGCGTCGGGCCCTGGAGGCCTCGTGGGGTGGGGATTTCTGCGTGGAGAAAGGAAAAGTGCTCGCCTCGGGCGGGCGGCTTCCTTGCATCGGGGCGCCTCAGAGAGGCAGCCGTCCGAATATGCGATACCGGCCGGCTCCTGTTACCGCCACCGAACTCCAGAAACATGACGATTCCCATGCTTCCCCTTGCTGCTGCGCTGACGGAGAACCCCACCTTGCTCGACGCCATAAGTTACCAGGCAGTCGGGTTGATCGTCGTCTTCACTGCCCTCGGGTCGATCTGGGGCTTGCTGGAGTTGATGGGATGGATCTTCCGTGCCGCGGAGCGGCGCGCCGCCGCCCGCGTCACGGAGCCGGTGCTGGAGGCGGAGCCCGGGCTGCTGCTTGAGCCGGGAATGGACGGGATCTCGCCCCAAGTGGTGGCGGTGATCACCGCTGCGGCGCACGAGTGCCTGCAAGCCGGCGAGCGGATCGTCTCGATCATGCCCGTGCATCTTCAGCCAAACGTGGATGTGAACTTGCTCGCTTGGTCGGGTGAAGGCCGGCGCCAGATCTTCGCCAGCCACAAGCTCCGTTAACCTCCAAACGCCACTTTTCCATGCTCCAAGGACTGACTGATTTTCTCAACCTGACCGGTTTCGCCGGCATCACCTGGCAGATGTCCGTGATGTGGGCGGTCGTGATCGTGTTGCTCTATCTGGCGATCGTGAAGGGTTTCGAGCCGCTGCTGCTGGTGCCGATCGCCTTCGGTGCGCTGGTGGCGAATCTGCCGACCCGCGGTGTGATCACCTCGGAAATGTTGCCCAATGGCGTGTACGAGACTTCGACGTTCAAGGTGGAGGGCGAGGTGCTGCATCATCCCGGAACGGAAGCGACGCAACCAGGCCAACCCGCGCGGATCGCTGTCAAAGTGGACCGCATCGAGGGCGGTCTGTACGACTTCATCGGGCAGGGCGTGAAGCTGGAACTCTTTCCGCCGATCATCTTCCTCGGGGTGGGTGCGCTGACCGATTTCGGGCCGCTGATCGCGGCGCCGCGCACGTTCCTGCTTGGGGCGGCAGCTCAACTCGGCTTGTTCGTGACCTTTTTCGGGGCGCTCCTGATGGGCTTCACTTCGAAGGAGGCCGCCTCGATCGGCATCATCGGCGGAGCCGACGGCCCGACTTCGATCTTCGTCTCCAACAAGCTCGCGCCCCATCTGCTCGGGGCGGTGGCGGTGGCGGCCTATAGCTACATGTCGCTCGTGCCGCTGATCCAGCCGCCGATCATGCGGCTGCTGACCTCGATCGAGGAACGAAAGATCCGGATGAACTCGCTGCGCAAAGTCTCGCGGCTGGAGAAGCTCATCTTCGCCGTCGTCGTCATGGTCGTCTGTATCCTGATCGTGCCCGATGCGGCGGCGCTGATCGCGATGCTCATGCTCGGCAACTTCCTGCGCGAGTGCGGGGTCGTGGAACGCCTGCTGAAGACCGCGCAGAACGAGATCATCAACATCCTCACGATCTTCCTGGGCACGAGCGTGGGCCTGACGATGTCGGGGCAGAGCTTCCTCGCCTGGGGCACGATCAAGATCATCATCCTCGGCGTGGTCGCCTTCGGTTTCTCGACGGCCGCTGGCGTGGTCTTCGCGAAGCTCATGAACAAGCTCAGCCCCAAGAACCCGATCAATCCGTTGATCGGGTCGGCGGGGGTCTCGGCAGTCCCGATGGCCGCGCGTGTCTCCCACCTCGAGGGGCAGCGCGCCGATCCCAGCAACTACCTGCTGATGCATGCGATGGGGCCGAATGTCGCGGGCGTGATCGGCACGGCGGTGGCCGCTGGGTACTTCATCTCGACGCTGAAGTGAGCGAAGGGGCTTCGCCCCGCATAGCGTTGACGAGAACAGGCGCCCCAACGGGCGCCTGTTCGTTTTGTTGGCCACGGTGCGAGGGCCAAGGACGGACCGAGGCGCGCTTAACGCGAGGGCGGTCACTCCCGGCGCGACTCGCGGGGCCCGGGAGGATTTCTGCGCGCGAGGAGGCGGTTCCAGATCCGTGTCCTCTCGATTCCGTTCCAGTAGAGTTCGCAGGCCAGGGCCGCGGCCAGGCAGCCCAGAAGAACGAATCCCGTTTTCAGCCAACGGCTCTGCGCCGTTGTATCGAGCTCAGGGTAACAAAGCGCCAGTTGGGCGCAGAGGATGCTGGCGGTGAAGACAGGCAGGGAGTGTCGGCCGAGGACCGCGAATGGCCGGAGGACAAGCCAGCCGGGGTGCCGGCATCCGATCACCGCCAGGAGGTAGGCGAGCAGCGCGAAGTCCAGCAGGCGCAGGATCGCCAGCGGAGTCTTCTCGGTGAGTGCGGCGAGCGTCCGGGCGTCCCACCAGTTCCAGAGGGTGGAGTGGCGGAGGCACAGCAGAAAGACCGCTCCGGCGAGCGCGGTCAGCAGGGTCCACTGCCGGGGGCGATGGATCGCCTGCCGTTCCCAACGGGGCTCGGCACCCAACAGGACCCCGGATACGAACAGCCATTGCCAGGAGAGGAAATGGAAGGCGCCGGTGTTGATCGGCCCCCAGATCACCGGGTGGGCCGGGGCGAACAGCTGGTCGGCCGCCCAGATCGCCCCCGAGACCAGCCAGACCGCCAGTCCGTGCCCGCGGTTGTGGAACCGAAGCACCAGCGGCGCAAGCAGCGGAAATCCGACATACATCGGCAGAATGTCGAGCAACCCCGGCTGATAGAGGAGCAGCAACCCGCCGAAAAGGCCGGTCAGACCGTCTCCCTGATGAAACAGGAAGGGCAGGCTCCACGGGGTGGGCTGTTCGAAGGCCAGCCAGGCCCGCACCCACACCCACACGGCAACCAAACCGAAGATGTGCCAGAGGTAGGCGCGAGCGGCGCGCCGCCGTGCCCGGCTGGCCAACACGTCGAAGTTGTCGCCGGCGGGGTGGTCGATGCGCCCGGTGAGGATCCCGGAGAGGAAGACGAAGCCCTCCGCGGCGCTCACGAAGCCGAGCGGCTGGTTGAAGGCGACACTGAGATCGGAACCGACATGGTTGGTCGCCATCACCAGCAGCAGAACTCCGCGGATCGTGTCGAACCGGAGGTCGCGCCCGGTGGAGGGCGGCGTGATGGCAGTGGTGTGCGATGGCATCGTGGGAGCGGTGGCTGCACCGGATAGCCGTGGCGCGCGCGGCCCGTCAACCACCCAGCGTCCGGCCCGGTGCCCCGGCGGCGCCGCGGTGGCGCCCGAAGCCAACGGGGCGTGGGCCCGCGTGACGGCGTGGGTGCCGTGCCCTTGCGCTTGGGAATCCGTCCCGCGTGGCGGGGCTCGCAGTGCCGCCATTGTTGCGCGGAGAATGCGGGTTCGGCCGTCGCCAAGGTCCGGCGCTGCTCGGCCGCCACGCCGGGTACGTGGGCGGCGTGGTCGTCCTGCCGTTGGCGGCGGGATGAGCCGGTTGCGGGTGTTGGAAAACGCGGCGGGCGGCCCCGGTGAGGAGCCGCCCGCGTGGGGTGCGAGGGGGGCGCGGGAGCGTTCAGAAGAGCGTGAAGGCGACGTTCACCCCGGCGGTGACGATTGAGACCATGCTCATGAGCTTGATGAGGATGTTCAGGCTCGGGCCCGCCGTATCCTTGAAGGGGTCGCCGACGGTGTCGCCGATGACGGCGGCCTTGTGGGCGATGGAGCCCTTGCCGCCCAGGTGGCCTTCCTCGATGTACTTCTTGGCGTTGTCCCAGGCGCCACCGGAGTTCGCCATGAATACGGCGAGCACGAAGCCGGTGGAGAGGCCGCCGCCGAGCAGACCGAACACGCCGGGCACGCCGAAGACCAGGCCGACGAGGATCGGGACAATGACCGCGAGCAGGGAGGGCACGATCATCTCGCGCTGGGCGCCGGCGGTGGAGATGGCGACGCAGCGCGCATAGTCGGGCAGATCGGTGCCGCCGAGGATGCCCGGCTTCTCCTTAAACTGGCGACGGACCTCCTCGACCATGCTGGCGGCGGCGCGGCCGACGGCGTTGATGGTGAGACCGCAGAAGAGGAACGCCATCATCGAACCGAGGAAGAGGCCGACAATGACCTTCGGGTTCATGAGGTTCACTTGGAAGTAGTCCATGAACTGCGTGAGCGTGGCGGTGAGGATCGGGATGGTCTGGCCGGCGACCTCGATGGTGGTCTGCTTGGCGTGGATCATCGCGATCTTCAGTTCCTCGACGTAGGACGCGAGGAGGGCGAGCGCGGTGAGGGCGGCCGAGCCGATGGCGAAGCCCTTGCCGGTGGCGGCGGTGGTGTTGCCGAGGGCGTCGAGGGCGTCGGTGCGCTTGCGGACCTCGGGCCCGAGACCGGCCATCTCGGCGTTGCCGCCGGCGTTGTCGGCGATGGGGCCGTAGGCGTCGGTGGCGAGCGTGATGCCGAGGGTGGAGAGCATGCCGACGGCGGCGATGCCGATGCCGTACAGGCCCATGGCCATGCTGGCGGGGCTGAAGCTCATGTCGCCGGCGGCGAAGATGTACGCGAGCGTGGTGCCGACGACGACGGCGAGCACGGGGATCACGGTGGAGGCCATGCCGACACCCAGACCGGAGATGATGACGGTGGCCGGACCCGTGGCGGCGTTGCTGGCAATGTGCTGGGTGGGCTTGAACTCGTGCGAGGTGTAGTACTCGGTGGCCTTGCCGATCACGATGCCGGTGACGAGGCCGGTGACGATGGAGCCCCAGATGCCGAGATGGTTGGGGAGCTCGAGGTAGCGAAGCACCACATACGAGAGGATCGCGATGAGGACCGAGCTGAGGTTGATGCCGCGGCCCAGCGCGTTGAGCAGGTCGCGCTGGGTGGAGCCGCTCTTCACGCGCACGGCGTACATGCCGATGATCGAGAGCACGGTGCCGACGCCGGCGATGACCATCGGGGCGATGACGGACTTGTAACCGGAAACGTGATCACCGGCCTGCGCGAAGGCGGCCGCGCCGAGCGCGGCGGTGGCCAGCACGGAGCCGACGTAGGACTCGTAGAGATCGGCGCCCATGCCGGCGACATCGCCCACGTTGTCGCCCACGTTGTCGGCGATGGTGGCGGGGTTGCGGGGATCGTCCTCGGGGATGCCCGCCTCGACCTTGCCGACGAGATCGGCGCCGACGTCGGCGGCCTTGGTGAAGATGCCGCCGCCGACGCGGGCGAAGAGCGCCTGGAGGGAGGCGCCCATGCCGAAGGTGAGCATCGTCGTGGTGATCATGAGCAGCTTGTGCGAAGGATCCGGGTCATCGACGAAGTAGCTCAACGCGACGAACCAGCCGGAGATGTCGAGCAGCGCGAGGCCGACGACGACCAGGCCCATGACGGCGCCCGAGCGGAAGGCGAGGCGCAGGCCGGCGTCGAGCGATTGGGAGGCGGCGTGGGCGACGCGGGCGGCCGCGTAGGTGGCCGTCTTCATGCCGAAGAAGCCGGCCAGACCGGAGAAGAAGCCGCCGGTGAGGAAGGCGAACGGCACCCACTCGTTCTGGAGCTTCAGCCCGTAGGCGAGCCAGGCGAACACGATCGTGAGCACCACGAAGAAGACGCCGACGATCTTGTACTGCTGTTTGAGGTAGGCCATCGCGCCCGCGCGGACGTGGGCGGCGATCTGGGCCATCTTCTCCGTGCCCTCGGGCGCGGTCTTCATCCTTCGGTAGAAGCCCCAGGCGAAGCCCAGGGCGAGCAGGGAGGCGAGCGGGGTTGTCCAGAAGAGCGGATGGTGCTGCATGACGATACGGTGACAGGGTGGGTGTGGATGGAAAGATCAGGAAACCCAGGTGGTGAGCGCGGAGCGCCACCACGCATGGTATTCATTGTCCAACTGCTCGCGCGTGGGCATGGGGTAATAGGCGAGGCCGGTGCGGTCGGCCACGTAGAAGCCGCCGTGGACGGTGCGGTAGAGGATGGCGGCGGAGCTGTCGCGGGCCACGACCTTGGTGGACTTCGCGTAGCGGTGGCGCAGCTCCCTGAGGCAGTCGCGCAGGTGGTCGATGTTCGGGTACGGCAGGTTCGAGGCGTCGCCCTTCTCGGGGTCGGTCGCGAGGGCGTCGAGCCGCAGCTCGGTGAAGACGAGCTTCTCGACGGAGACGGGGTTGGCTCGATCCGTCATGTACGCGGCGAACTCGTGCGGGGCGAGCTTGCTGGCGACGCGCGGGGTGACGGGGCAGATCTCCTGGTAGAAGTGGAGGGTGTCGGCCGCGGGTTGGGGGCAGGCGCTGCGCTCCAGCGCGAGCACGCGGCCGTCGTCGGTGACGAGGTGGAGTTTTCCGAGCGCGGAGAGCGGGACGTGCTCGAGCGCGCGGTAGATGGCGAGGTAGCTGGAGCGGCGGGGGCTGCCGTCCTCGTGCGGTACGCAGCGTTTCCCGGCCTCGGCGAGGCGGAGGTATTCGCTCTGCAAGGCGGGATCGACCTCGAAGAAGACGGCCTGGCCACGGGAGCGTTTCTGGGAGCCGACGGCGTAGTAGTTGCCGAACTCCTCAGGGGCGAGATGCGAGGCGATGAGGGCCTCGGGGATGACGGACAGATACAGGTTAACTTTCATAGGGCACGGGGTGTGATGAAGCGAACCGTTGGGCTGTGCGTGCGGCCGTGGGGCGGGCCGCGGTGGGGACGAAACTAGGACATGGAACGTAGACGGAAAACGGGGCGGGGGAAGAGGCGGGCGTAAAAAAAGCGCGGCGATCGCTCGCCGCGCCTTTGGGAAGGTTGCTCAGGACTGCCAGACGACGCCGCGCATGTCACCTGTTTTCAGGAACTGCTGGTGCATGAGGAACGCGTTGCCGAGGGTCTGCGGCGTGTGGCCGTGCTCGGTGGCCCGCACGTAGCGCATGAGCTGGTCGCGGAAGATCGGGTCGGCGCACTTCTCGACGATGAGATGCGCGCGCTCGACCGGGTCCTTGCCGCGCAGATCGGCCACGCCGTGCTCGGTGATGACGACCTGCACGGAGTGCTCGCTGTGGTCCATGTGGGAGACGAGCGGGACGATCGTGGAGATCTTGCCCCCCTTGGCGGAGGACGGGCAGGTGAAGATCGAGATGTAGGCGTTGCGGGTGAAGTCGCCGGAACCGCCGATGCCGTTCATCAGGTTCGAGCCCATGATGTGGGTCGAGTTGACGTTGCCGAAGACGTCGACCTCGATGGCGGTATTGATGGTGATGATGCCGAGGCGGCGAACCAGCTCGGGGTTGTTGGTGATCTCCTGCGGGCGCAGCAGCAGGCGCGGGCGGAAGAACTCGATGTCCTGGTAGATGGTGTCGAGCAGGTCCTTGGCGATGGTGAGCGAGGTGCCCGTGGCGAACTTGATCTTGCCGGAGCGGATCAGGCTGATGACCGAGTCCTGGATGACCTCGGAGAACATCTGGAACTGAGGGATGTCGGGGTTGGCGCCGAGAGCGCCGAGCACGGCGTTGGCGATGTTGCCCACGCCGGACTGGAGGGGGAGGAACTCGCGCGGGATGCGGCCCACGGCGATCTCGTTGGCGAGGAACGCGGCGACGTTCTGTCCGATCTTGTCGGTGACGGCGTCGGCGGGCTCGAAGCCCTTGACCTCGTCCGGGGCGTTGGTCTCGACGATGCCGACGATCTTGCTCGGGTCGACCTTGACGGTCGGGGTGCCGATGCGGTCGGTCGGGCGGACGATCGGAATGGGCTGGCGGTGCGGGGGATCGAGGGGCTCGTAGATGTCGTGCAGGCCGGTGAGCTTGGTCGAGTGGTAGCGGTTGAGCTCGATGATGATCTTCTTGGCGCTGCGCAGGAAGGTGGGGGCGGCACCGACGGAGGTCGTCAGAACGATCTGGCCGTCAGCCGTGACATCGCAGGCCTCCACAACGGCCCAGTCGAACTGACCGAGGAACCCGCAGCGCACCTGCTGCGCGAGGTGCGAGAGGTGCATGTCGAAGAACTTCGTCTTGCCGGTGTTGATGCTGTCGCGGAGCGACTTGTTGCTCTGATACGGCGTGCGCCAGGAGATCGCCTCGGCGCGGGCGAGTTCGCCGTCGAGCGAGTCGCCGGTGGAGGCGCCGGTGACGACGGCGACCTTGAAGGGGCGGCCGGCGGCGTGCTCGGCCTTGGCGCGGGCGGCGAGGGCCTTCGGCACCACCTTGGCGGCGCCAGCGGGCGTGAAACCGGAGAAACCGATGGTTTCCCCGTTCTTGATGAGCGACGCCGCTTCCTCGGGCGTCAGGGTCGGGAACGAGTGGTTCATGATAAGTCGGTATCGGTCGGAGAGTGTTCGCGCAGCAGTTCGACTTCGTGCGGAGCGAGTGCGCGTAAACCGAGTGACGATTCGAGCAGAAGTCGGCCGGCGGGGTCAACGCCGGCGAAGGTGCCGGCGACGATTTTCCCCTCCGGACGCAGCGTTACCTGGACGGGGAGGTGGCGCCAGTAGGGGGAAAGCCTCTGCGCGAGCGCGGCGGTGTCCCCGGTGTCGAGGAGAGTGTGGGTACGGCGGAGCGCGGCGAGGAGCGCATCGCGCACGGCGTCGAGTGGCGGCGGGGTAGGGAGCAGATCGGGAAGGCGGGCCACGGTGCCGGCCAGCGAGGGATCGGCGGACTCGGGGCGGTTGTCCAGGTTGATGCCCAGGCCGACGACGGCGGTGGCCGGGCGGAAGCGTTCGACGAGGATGCCGGCGAGCTTGGCGCGGCCGACCATGATGTCGTTGGGCCAACGCAGCCGGTGGCCGGCGAGACCGAAGGCGGCGAAGGCCTCGCAGAGCGCCAGGCCCGCGACGAGGGGCAGGAGTGTCCAGCGCTCGGGCGAGCCCTCGGCGGGGACGACGGCGGAGAGCCAGAGGCCGCCGGCGTCGGAGACCCAGCGGCGGTCGTGGCGGCCGCGGCCGGCGGTCTGGGTGCGGGCCGTGACGGCGGACCACGCCGGCAGGTGCGCGGCGTGGCGGTTGGTGGAGCCGAGCTCGTCGAACGCGTGGAGCGTCCAGTTGTCGGCGACGGTGCGGGGTGGGACGGGCGGAGCGGGGTGGGTGGAATCGGTCACGGCGTGAGGAGGCCCAGGCCGCCGAGGACGGCGAGCATGATCGCAGCGGCCATGACGGAGCCCACCTGGCCTCCGGTGTTGGCACCCATGGCATGCATGAGGAGGAAGTTGCGCTTGTTCCAGCGCTGGCCCTCGTTCTGGACGAGGCGGGCGGCCATCGGGTAGGCGGAGATGCCGGCGGCGCCCACGAGGGGGTTCACCTTGCCTCCGGAAAGCCAGTACCAGAGCTTGCCCAACAGCAGTCCGCCGACCGTGTCGATGGTGATGGCGACGAAGCCCAGGCCGAAGACCAGGAGCGTCTGGAGCTTGAGGAACTGGCCGCCCTCCATCGTGCCGCCGATGGCCAGGCCGAGGAAGAGCGTGGCGATGTTGGCGATCTCGTTCTCGCTGGCCCGGGTGAGGCGCTGGACGCAGCCGGTGACCTTCATGAAGTTGCCCAGCATGATCATGCCCATGAGCGGCAGCCCCTTCGGCGCGATGAGGCCGGTGATCAGGGTGACGACGATGGGGAAGGCGATGAGGGCGGTTTGTGAGACCTTGCCCTCGACCTTCGGCATGACGACGGCGCGCTCCATCGCGGTGGTCATCAGGCGCATGATCGGCGGCTGGATGACAGGCACGAGGGCCATGTACGAGTAGGCGGCCACGGCGAGGGCGCCGACCATGGCGGTGTCGATCTTGCCGAGCCCGGCGAAGAGGTTGGAGACGTAGATGACCGTGGGGCCGTCGCAGGCGCCGATGGCGGCGATGGAGACGGCGGTCTGTTTGATGTTGGCCGGATCGACCCCGGGGACAAAGGGCAGGATGAGCAGGGCCAGCAGCAGGGTGGCGAAGATGCCGAGCTGGCCGGCGGCGCCGAAGAGCAGGAGCTTGGGCTCGGCGAGCAGCGGCTTGAAGTCCGTCATCGAGCCGATGCCCACAAAGATCAGCAGAGGGAAGAGCTCGTTCTCGATGCCCATGTTGTACATGGCCTTGAGCACGCCGTCGGCATGCATGACCTCGCTGAGCGGCAGGTTGACGAGGAAGCAGCCAAACGCGATGGGCAGGAGCAGGAGCGGCTCCACGTCTTTGGCGACGGCGAGGTAGAACATGACGCCAGCGATGGCGAGCATGACGATGTTGGGGCCACCGTTGGTGGCCAGATACTGGAGTCCGTGCGTGAGGGCGCCGAGGCCGGAGAGGATGGCGTCGATCATGGCGGGTGGGGCTAGTCCTGGGTTTCGTTATCCGCGGAGGGCGGGAAGGCCGAGGTGAGGGCGCGGATGAGTGCTGCAACGAGGAACAGGGTGAGCAGGGTGCCGCCCATTCCGACGAGTAACATGGTCAAGCCGAAGGTGAGATTGTCCATGAGGGGGTGGGATTACGCAGGGTGTGGTCAGGTCTTCTCGGGCAAATCGGGGTGGGCGTCCTTCTCGTACCAGACCGACATGACAATGGAGACCAGAAGGATCAGCCCGATGACGAGCAGGGATGCGGAAGTGTGGACCTTGAACCAGTGCTCGGTGCCCTCAAGCCCGTGCCCGACGGCATGGGCGCCGAGCAGATCGAGCAGGTGGCCGAGGCCCGGGACGATCATCTTTCCGCCGATGAAGAAAAGAATGATGCTCACGCCGTGCTTGAGGAATCGGAACAGCCCCATGATACCGCGGATGGCGAAGAAGAGGGAATTGAGCCCGAGGACGGCGAAGATGTTGGAGGTGAGGACGACGAACGGGTCCTGGCTGATGCCCATGATCGCGGGGATGGAGTCGACGGCGAACAGCACGTCGGTCGAGCCGATGACCACGAAGACCAGGAAGAAGGGTGTGATGTAGAACCTGCCGTCGTAGCGGGCGAAGAGGCGTTTGTTCTCCTGCGGGTCGTTGTGGACAGGGAGAAGCTTGGCGGCCGCGCGATAGAGGATGTTCTTCTCGGGTTGGACCTGGTCGTCCTCCTCGGTGGCGATCATCTTCCAGGCGGTCCAGATCAGCAGCGCGCCGAAGAGGTAGAGCAGCCACGCGAACTGGGTGACGAGCGCGATGCCGAAAACGATGAAGACGACGCGCAGAACGATCGAGAGGTAGATGCCCAGCTTGATGAGCTTGGGCTGGGCGACGTCCTTCACGCCCATCAGCGAGAAGATGAGGATGAAGACGAAGAGGTTGTCAACAGAAAGTGAATACTCGGTGAGGTAGCCCGAGATGTACTCCAGGAAGACCGCCTTGCCTTCGGGATGGAGCTTGTAGATGGCGATCGAGAAGCCCAGCGCGACGAGGACCCAAAGGGCGGTCCAGCGCAGCGCCGACTGCACCCCGATCGGCTTCTTGCGATGGGTGACGACGGCGTAGTCGATGGCGGAAACCAGGACGAACGTGGACCAGAAGATGATCCACAGGAGCTTGGTGGGGTCCATGGAAAGGCGGTGAGAGAAGGGTCAGCGGACCTTGCGGGAGCCGAAGATCTGGCGACGCCCCTCGATCGACCAGGTGTTGTTATGGGTCTCCATGCTGATGGCGACGATGCGCGCCTCCTCGCCCATTTCCTCGACCACTGCAGCCGCGATCACGGCGAGCACCTCGGGCGAGATGCCGGCGTCGCCGACGACGGGCACTGCCGGCGGTTTGGGTTTGCGGGCGGCCGCGTGGAGACCTTCGACCTGGCGTTGCAGGTGGGCGATCGCCTTGAACGCGAACATCAGTGCGATACCCAGGACGACGAGCAGGGCGGTTTCGACCGAGATCGGTTGTGCGGTCGGCTCGGCCGCGGCGACGACAGGAGACGAGGAGAGGAGGGCGACGTGCATTCGACGGCGGAGCGGTTGATGGAGACGCGGGACAATACTCGTGCGCGGAGCGTGGCCGGGCACTTCCCGAATCTCCACAAAAAAGGGCGGGACCGAAAACCGGTCCCGCCCAGGAGGCAGAAGAGGCGCTTAGCCGAGGCGCACCATCACGGCGCCTTCCTCGACGGCGTCACCGGCCTTGACGAGCACCTCGGTGACCTTGCCCGCCTGCGGGGCATAGACGTAGGTGTTCATCTTCATGGCCTCGATGGTGACGAGGGCCTGCTCGGCGGTGACGGTGTCGCCCACCTTCACCTCGACGGCGACAACCTTGCCCGCGAGCGGGCAGGTGACGACGCCGGGGCCGGCGGCGGCGATGGCCTTCGGGGCCGGGGCGGCGGGAGCCACGACCGGGGCGGAGACCGGAGCGCTGGCCACGGATGTGGCAACGCTGGCGGCGGTGGCGTCGAGCGTTTCGACGAGGACTTCGTAGGCTTTGCCTTCGACGGTGATGCGGAGCTTTTTCATTCGAGAGGAATTGGTTGCGGGGAGTTAGCGGACTTTGCGGGTGGCGTAGATGGCGCGCCGGCCTTCGACGGCCCAGACTTGGGCGTCATCGTCGTCGGTGGCGATGGAGACGATCCGGGCGGAGCGGCCGAGTGCGGTGTGCACCGCGGCGGCGATGACCGCGAGAATCTCGGGCGCGGGCTGGCCGGCCGGAGCCGGACGGGAGGCGGGAGCCGAGACTGCGGCGGCGACAGGCGCCGGGGCAACCCCGCCGCCATAGGTAGCGATGAGGTTGCGACGGGCGTCGATGAGCAGCCAGACGACGGCGACGGCCAGGAAGACGACCAGAAGGATGTCCTTGAACGTCTCCATCGCGCCGGCGTCGGAGGAGGCGGCGATCGTCGCCCCCGTGACGAGGAAGAGTTTCGAGATCATAGCGGCATGTTGCCGTGCTTCTTCGGCGGGCGCGTCTCGCGCTTGGACAGCGAATTGCGCAGTGCCATGGCGAGGATGCCACGGGTCTGGGCGGGCGTGATGACGTCGGTCACAAGGCCGGCGCCGGCCGCCTGGTACGGAGAAGCGAACTTCTCACGGTAGTCGGCGACGAGTTCGGCCTCCTTGGCCTTCGGGTCGGCCGCGGAAGTGATCTCCTTCTTGAAGAGGATCTTCGCGGCACCCTCGGCTCCCATGACGGCGATCTCGGCGGTGGGCCAAGCGTAGACGGCGTCGGCCCCGAGGTCGCGGCAGCACATCGCAATGAAAGCGCCGCCGTAGGCCTTGCGCATGACGAGGGTGACCTTCGGCACGGTGGAGGCGGAGTAGGCGAAGAGCATCTTCGCGCCGTGGCGGATGATGCCACCGCGCTCCTGTTGCAGGCCGGGGAGGAAGCCACCGGTGTCGACGAGGGTGACCAGCGGAATGTTGAAGCAGTTGCAGGTGCGGATGAAGCGCGCGCCCTTGTCGGAGGCGTCGATGTCGAGCGTGCCGGCCTTCTGCGTGGACTGGTTGGCGATGATACCGACGACGATGCCCTGGATACGGGCGAAGCCGACGATGATGTTCTTGGCGAAGTCGCGCTGGACCTCGCAGAAGTCGCCGCCGTCGACGATGCGCTCGATCACCTTGGCGGTGTCGAGCGGCTGCTTCGGATCCTCGGGGACGAGCTTGTTGATCTCGGGGTCCTCGCTCATGTCGATCGTGGCCGGCAGCTTGTGCGGCGGATCGATCATGTTGTTGGAGGGCAGGAAGGTGAGGACCTTCTTGGCGATGGCGATGGCGTGCTTGTCGTCCTCGGCCACGAAGTGGATGTTGCCGCTGACGGTGGCGTGGGCCTCGGCGGTGGCGAACTGGTCGAGGGTGGAGGTCTGGCCGGTGGCCGCCTTGATGACCTCGGGGCCGCAGATGAACATCTGGGCGTTCTTCTTGGTCATGATCAAGAAGTCGGTCAGGGCGGGGGAGTAGGCTGCGCCGCCGGCGCACGGGCCGGCGATGATCGAGAACTGCGGCACGAGGCCGGAGAGGATCACGTTGCGGAAGAAAACCTTGGCGTAGCCGGAGAGGGCCATGACGCCTTCCTGAATACGGGCGCCGCCCGAGTCGTTGATGCCGATGAGCGGGATGCCGGCCTTGGCGGCGTAGTCCTGCAGGTCGGCGATCTTCTGGGCGTGCTTGCTGCCGAGCGAGCCGCCGGAGACGAGGAAGTCCTGGCTGAACGCGGCGACCGGGCGGCCGTCGACGTAGCCGACACCGGCGATGACGCCGTCGGCGGGAAGGACCTTGCCCTTCATGCCGAAGTGCTCGCCGGCGTGCTCGATGTGCATGCCGGTTTCCTGGAAGGTGCCGGGCTGGAAGAGCTCGAGCAGGCGCTGGCGCGCCGTGAGCAGGCCCTTGGCGTTGCGCTCCTTGATCTTTTCCTCGCCGCCGCTGGCCAGAACGGTCTTCCGGCGGCGCTCAAGGGTTTCGAGCATTTTGGGTGAGATAGGCATGGAGAAACGGCTGAGGGTTGGTGGGTTCAGCTCAGTGCTTCGCGTCGGGCGCGTCGCAGCAGAACTCGGTGAGCACGCCGTAGGTGGCCTTCGGGTGCAGGAAGGCGACGAGCTTGCTGTGGGCGCCGGTGAACGGCACCTCGTGGATCAGCTGCACGCCGGCGCCCTTGGCCTGCGCGAGTTGGCCGGTGATGTCGGTCGTGCCGAACGCGACGTGGTGGATGCCGCCGTTCGGGTTCTTCTCGAGGAACTTCGCGATCGGGCTGTCGGGCGCCGTGGGCTCGAGCAGTTCGATGTTGGTCTCGCCGGCCTGGAAGAAGGCGGTCTTCACCTTCTGGGACGGGACCTCCTCGCGGCCGGTGCACTTCAGACCGAGCGCGGTCTCATAATACTTCGCCGCTTCGTCGATGGACTTCACGGCGATACCCAAGTGATCGATCTTGTTAATCATGGAAACTTATCTTGCCAAAAGATTTGATTAGGGGGTGTTATTTTGGCCGTGAACGTCAACATCCATCTCGGCCCTTCGAGTCCAGCGTGTGGCTCGCGACGACGGAGGAGTGCTGGCGTGTTTCGCGGACAAAGTTGCGCGCAGTGTGGCGACTGCTTGCCGTTGGGCAATCCCACATCATAACTACCAACCCCTTTTTCTCATGAGCTCAAAGTTGGACTCACCCACCGCGTCGCCGTCCGGCGGCAACGCGATCCCCGATGCCGAGACGCTTCGCCGCGTCTGGCGCGAAACCGTCGAGAAGGAGCTGCTCGGCGTGCCGTTCGAGAAGAAACTCGTGACGCGCACGGCCGATGGCATCGACCTGCAGCCGCTCTACCATCGCGGTATGGTCGAAGCCGTGCCGCACCGCGACACGCTGCCCGGCCAGGCGCCCTTCCTCCGCGGCGCCCATGCCCGTGGCGCCAAGGGCGAGATCGCCTGGCGCATTGCGCAGGCGATCCCGGCCGCGTCCGCCGCCGATTTCAACAAGGCTCTTCTCGCCGCCCTCGAGCGCGGTCAGAACGCCGTCCTGCTTCCGGCCGCCTTCGCGGCCGATGCCGCCGCCCTCACCGCGGCGCTCAAGGATATCCACTTCGCCGGTGCGCCGGTCCTCGCCCCCGTCGGCGCCTCCGCCGCCGCGATCGAGCAGACCTTCGGCGCCGCGCTGAAGTCCCGCGGTGAGCCGTGGTCCGCCCTCCAGGGCGCCGTCACCGCCGATCCGCTCGCCGAACTCGCCGCGACCGGCAAACTCGGGCTCACGCTCGAGGCCGCCTCGATCGAGCTCGCCGCCTGGACGGCCTTCGCCGCCAAGAATGCCCCGGCCGTGAAAACCATCGGCGTCGACGCCGGCTTCGTGGTCGAGGGCGGTGGCAATTCCGCCCAGGAACTCGCCGTCGCGATCGCGATGGCCGTCGAGTACTTCCGCCGCCTCGAGGCCGCGAAGGTCGACGCCAAGACCGCCGCGCCGCGCTTCGCCTTCAGTTTCGCGATCGGTTCCCAGTTCTTCCCCGAGCTCGCGAAGTTCCGCGCGTTCCGCCTCCTCTGGGCCCGCGTGGTCTCCGCCTACGGCGACGCCTCGCTCGCCGCGCAGGCCACCGTCCACGCCCGCACGGCGCTCTTCAACAAGACCGTGCTCGACCCATACGTGAACATGCTCCGCACCACCACCGAGGCCCTCTCGGCGGTCCTCGGCGGCGTGGACAGCGTGCAGGTCGGCGCGTTCGACGAGGTTGTCCGCACGCCCGACGAGTTCTCCCAGCGTATCGCGCGCAACATCGCGATCATGCTGTCCGAGGAATTTAACTTCGCCGAGGTGGCCGACGCCGCCGGCGGCTCCTGGCTCGTCGAGAAGTACACCGACGAGCTCGCCCGCAAGGCTTGGGCGATCTTCCAGACCATCGAGAAGCAGGGTGGTTTCGCCGCGGCCCTCGCCGCCGGTGAGATCCAGAAGCTCGTCGCCGCCTCCGCGGCCGACAAGCGCAAGGCTCTCGATACCCGCCGTCTCTCGGTCCTCGGCACGAACCTCTTCCCGAACCTCAAGGAGAAGCCGCTGGGCGCCTCCGCCGTCGCGGCCACCCCGGCCGTCCCGGCTCCGGCCACCACCGCCGTGACCGTCACCCCGGTCAAGGCTTGGCGCGCCGCCGAAGGTTTCGAGGCCCTACGCGCGATCTCCGATCGCTATGCTGCCGCCAACGGTGGCAAGCGCCCGCAGGTCTTCCTCGCGAAGATGGGCCCGGTCAAACAGCACAAGCCCCGCGCCGACTTCTCGGCCGGCTTCTTCGCCGTCGCCGGCTTCGAGGCCACGGGCAAGCAGGCCTTCGAATCCGCCGAGGAGGCCGCCAAGGCCGCCGCGGCGTCCGGTGCGCCGATCGCCGTCCTGTGCTCGACCGACGACACCTATCCCACGCTCGTCCCCGCCTTCGCCTCTGCACTGAAGGCCGCCAAGCCTGGCATCGTTGCCATCCTCGCCGGCCTCCCGGCCGAGCAGGCCACGGTCGACGCCTACAAGCAGGCCGGCATCGACGACTTCATCCACGTCCGCGCCAACGTCCGCGACATGCTCGCCCAACTCCTCGCCAAGATCGGAGCCAAGTAAGCCGCCATGAGCACACCTGATTTCACCAAACTCGCCTACGACGACTTCAAGTTCCCGGCCTCCGACGCCGCGAAGTGGTCTGCCGACTTCGCCAAGGAAGCCGGCGTGAAGCCCACCGACGCCGTCTGGCAGACCTACGAGCAGATCCCGGTCAAGCCGCTCTACACCGCGGCCGACGTGCCGGTCGACGGCTGGCTCGATTCCATGCCCGGTCTCGCGCCGTTCGTGCGCGGTCCGTACGCGACCATGTATGTCCAGAAGCCCTGGACTGTGCGCCAGTACGCCGGCTTTTCCACCGCGGAGGAGTCCAACGCGTTCTACAAGCGCAACCTCGCCGCCGGCCAGGCGGGTCTCTCGGTCGCCTTCGACCTCGCGACCCACCGCGGCTACGACAGCGATCACCCGCGCGTCGTCGGCGATGTCGGCAAGGCCGGCGTGGCCATCGACTCGATCCTCGACATGCAGGTCCTCTTCGGCGGCATCCCGCTGAACAAGGTCTCCGTGTCGATGACGATGAACGGCGCCGTCCTGCCCGTGCTCGCGTTCTACATCGTCTCCGCGCTCGAACAGGGTGCGAAGCTCGAGGAACTCTCCGGCACGATCCAGAACGACATCCTCAAGGAGTTCATGGTGCGGAACACCTACATCTATCCGCCCACGCCCTCGATGAAGATCATCGCGGACATCTTCGAGTACACCTCGAAGAACATGCCGAAGTTCAACTCGATCTCGATCTCCGGCTACCACATGCAGGAAGCCGGCGCCACGGCCGACCTCGAGCTGGCCTACACGCTCGCCGACGGTCTCGAGTATCTGAAGACCGGCGTCGCCGCCGGCATCGACATCGACGCCTTCGCGCCGCGCCTCTCGTTCTTCTGGGCCATCGGCAAGAACTTCTACATGGAAGTCGCCAAGATGCGCGCCGCCCGCGCGCTCTGGTCCGAGATCGTCGG
>JAEWNN010000186.1 GCA_023457035.1 Verrucomicrobiota bacterium | reverse complement strand
CACGCTCTTCGACTTTCTCGCCCGTGAGGCGCTCTCGTTCTACCAGGCCGGCGAGCTCGGCCGCGTGTCGCCCGAGGACGCTTTCGAGATCGACACCGCGAGTCCGATCTTCGGCGACACCGAGGCGCTCCTCGCGTGGAAGCCCGAGACTTCCGACACGACTTCGCCGAAGCTGAAGGCCCTCGCGCTGCATCAGGCGCTACTGCGTTTCCACCGCAAGGATGCCGACCACTCCGCCTTCCTCGACGCCGACCTCGCGCGGCTCGACTACGGCTTCAACGTCGCCGTGGGCGAGGAGAAGGCCGATCGTTACGAGGCCGCGCTCACGCGCTTCATCGAGGCGAACCCGAAGCACGAGATCTTCGCCCGCGCGATCTACCAGCTCGCGAACCGCCGCCACTCCGCCGGTGATCCGACCGCGGCCCACGCGCTTGCGAGCCGCGGCCTCAAAGCCTTCCCGGCCACCCATGGTGGCGATCTGTGCTTCAACCTGATCAAGCAGATCGAGGCGCCGTCCATCGGTCTCGCCACCGAGCAGATCTGGAACGCCCCCTGGCCCTCGCTCGACGTGACCTACCGCAACCTCGGGCACGTCTATTTCCGCGCCGTGCCGGTCGACTTCGACGACTACGTGCAGCGCGCACGCTGGGGCTTTGGCGACTTCGAGCAGGAGCGCGTCAAAGAGCTGCTCGACTCGAATCCGGCGCTCACGTGGGACGCCGCACTGCCGGCGACGCCCGACTTCAAGGAGCGCACCGAGAAACTGGCGGCGCCCGCCACGCTCAAACCCGGCTTTTACGTCGTCTTTGCCAGCGTTGATCCCGAGTTCGGCGAGCGCGGCAACCAAGTCTCGATGGCCAGCATCTGGGTGAGCGACCTGGCACTCGTGCTGAGCACCCGCTACGGCACCGACACGCAGAGCGGTTTCGTGCTGCGCGCCGGCAGTGGCGAACCTGTCGCCGGCGCCAATGTGCGCGTGTGGCGGCAGGACCGCGACGGCCATTTCAAGCCCGCTGCCGCGACCAGCACCGATGCCGACGGACGCTTCGAGATCACCGCCAAGGAGCGCGCCGCCGTGATCCTCGCCGAGAAGGATGGTCACGCCGTGCCGAGCCTGCGGGCGTTCACCACGCGCACCGGCGAGATCGGCCACCGCGCTGATTCCCAGACGGTCTTCTTCACCGACCGCGCGATCTATCGGCCCGGCCAGTCGATCTACTACAAGGGCGTCTCGATCCGCCACGATCAGGACGCCGTCAAATACTCCGCCATCGCCGGCCTGAAGCTCACGGTCGTCTTCAACGACCCCAACGGCCAGGAGATCGCGCGCGCCGAGCACACGACCAACGACTACGGCTCGTTCGACGGCGTGTTCACCGCGCCGCGCGACCGCGTGACCGGCACGATGTCGATCCAGGTGCTCGGTCGGCCGAGCAGCACGCACTTCCAGGTCGAGGAGTACAAGCGTCCGAAGTTCCAGGTGACGCTCGAGACGCCGAAGGAGGCGTCGAAGCTCGAGGCGCCGGTCGTCGTGACCGGCAAGGCCACCGCGTACACTGGCGCCGCGATCGGCGGCGCGAAGGTCGCGTGGCGCGTCGAGCGCGGCGTGCAGCTGCCGCGCTGGTGCTGGTGGTGGCAGCCGCCGGCCAGCAAGGCGATCGCGCACGGCACGGAGGTCGCGGCCGACGACGGCACCTTCAAGATCGAGTTCACCGCGGCGCCGGACCGTTCGGTGCCGTCCAAGAACGAACCGGTGTTCAACTACTCGATTCATGCCGACGTGACCGACACCACCGGTGAAACGCGTTCGCAGGACACGACCGTGAGCGTGGGCTACACGGCGCTCCGGGCGACGTTCAGCCTGCCCGAGTGGAGCACCACCGAAAAGCCGGTGGAGATCGCCGTCGGCACGGGCACGCTCGACGGCCAGCCGCTGCCGGCCGAGGGTGTGTTTAAAGTTCACGCGTTGCAGCAACCGGTCGCCGTCGAGCGCGCGCCGTTGCAGAGCGAACACCGCTGGTGGTGGGGCGGCGAGGGCGAGCCGGCGCCCGATGCGACCAAGCCCGAGTCGTGGGCGCTGGGCGCGGTCGTGGCCGAGCAGCCGTTCAGCACGGCAGCGGAAGGGCGAGTGGTGATCCCGGTGACGCTCAAGGCCGGGTTGTACCGCGTGGTCGTCGAGACGAAGGACGGCTTCGGCAAGCCGGTGACGGCGCGCGAGACCTTCGAGGTGATCGACCCCGCCGCCACGCGCTACGGCGTGAAGGTGCCCGAGCTCTTCGCCGCGCCGAAGTGGTATGTGGAGCCCGACGAGAAGTTCACCGCGTTCTGGGGCACGGGTTACCCAACAGGTCGTCTCTTTGTGGAGATCGAGTGCAACGGCAAGTTGCTCCAGCACTACTGGACCAAGGGCGAGCGCACGCAGGAGGCGATCGCGTTCACGCCGACCGAGGCGATGCGCGGCGGCTTCACCGTGCGCACGCTCTTCGTGCGCGAGAACCGCGGGTACTTCAACGAGCGCATCGTGCAGGTGCCGTGGACGAACAAGCAGCTCACGCTGAAGTGGGAGAGCTTCCGCTCGAAACTGCTGCCCGGGCAGA
>JAEWNN010000185.1 GCA_023457035.1 Verrucomicrobiota bacterium | reverse complement strand
TTGCGCGACCACTGCATCATCAAGGTCGGCGAGCAGTTGTTTTGCACCGGTACCTCCAACCCGGTGTGGACCGGGCCGAATCCCGGCGTTCGCCTGCTCGTCTCGGATGACCTCCTCCACTGGCGCCACCACTCCTGGCTCATCGACGCGAGCACGCTGCCGCCAGATTGCCCTTACAACGGCCGTTTCTGGGCGCCGGAGATCCATCTCATCAAGGGCAAGTTCTGGATGACGGTGAATAGTGGAAAGGTCACCGCCGAGGATCCGAAAGGCATGAGCACGCACAGCATCTGGCTCTTCGTCGCCGATGCGGTCACCGGGCCGTACAGCCTCGTGAAGGGACCGCTCACGCCGCAGTACAACAACGACGCCACGCTGTTCGAGGACGAGGACGGCCGGACCTACATCTATTGCAGCGGCAACGGTCTGTGGCAGGCCGAGATCGACCTCGCCACCGGCAACCTCGCCACGCCGATCGAGAAGTTCCTCGACAAGAAACAGTCCGGCTGGCCCGAGTGGATGATCGGCGGGATCGAAGGGCCGTTCGTCATCAAGCGCGACGGTGTGTATTTCATGTTCTTCTCAACGTGGACGCGCGGCTACGAGGTAGCCCTGCTCAAGTCGAAGCATCCCCTCGGCCCCTGGGAACTGGTGTCGCCGGAGCCGATCTTCGGCACGCGCAAGAAAGGCTACCGGCCCGAGCTTGCGGCCGAGGGCGGCTACGCCCATCTGAGGTTCACCGACACCGAGGACCCGTACTGCGAGACCGGGCACAATGTGCTTTTCGAGGGACCCGACGGTCAGCTCTGGAGCTCGTGCCACTACCTCATGGACGAGAAGCGCCCCTATCCGTACTGCCCCGACCTCAAGGAGTGGGAGAGGCTGCCGCAGCTCGGCATCGAGCCTGTCACTTATCGGGACGGCCGGTTCTTCATCCGCAAGGCCACCTGGACCGAACAGACCGTCGAGCACGACTGATCTCCTCCTGCGCCGACGACGGTGACGACTGCGCGCCCACAAACACCATTCGCTCCTTTCCCGATGATATTTCGCCTCCGCCAGATCTTGCTGACATTCCTCTTCACGGCTTCGTGCGCCCCGCTTGCCCAGGCCGCGCCGAGCCTCGGCTTCCCAACGGACATTGTCGTCCAGGAAGCACCGCCCGCTGGCGCCTTCCCTCTCGTGACGGAGAAGCGGGTCGCGCCGCTGTGGTACGATGCCGCCGATTGGCCGGGCGTGGTGCGCGCCGTCGGCGATTTGCAGACCGACATCGAGCGTGTCACCACCCGGAAGCCGGCCATGTCGGCCGAGCGCCCGAACGCACCCTCCGTGGTCATCGTCGGCACGCTCGGCAAGTCCGCCGCGATCGACGCGCTGGTCGCCTCCGGCAAATTCGACGCGAGCGATCTGAAGGGAAAGTGGGAGAGCTTCGTCATTACGACCGTGGCCGCGCCGTTGCCCGGCGTGGAGCGCGCGCTGGTGATCGCCGGCAGCGACAAGCGTGGCACGATCTACGGCATCTACGAACTTTCCGAGCAGCTCGGCGTCTCCCCGTGGTACTGGTGGGCCGACGTGCCGCCGAAGAAGCGCACCACAGCCTACGTGCTGCCCGGCCGTTTCACCTCGGGCGAGCCGGCCGTGAAGTACCGCGGCATCTTCCTCAACGACGAGGCGCCGTGCCTCACCGGCTGGGCGGCCGAGAAGTTCGGCGGTCTCAACTCGAAGTTCTACACGAAGGTCTTCGAGCTGTTGCTACGCCTGCGCACCAACTACCTCTGGCCGGCGATGTGGGACAACGCCTTCAACGAGGATGACCCGGAGAACCCGCGCCTCGCCGACGAGTACGGCATCGTCATGGGCACGTCGCACCACGAGCCGATGATGCGCGCCCACAAGGAGTGGACCACGCGGCGCGGCCAGTACGGCAACGGCAAGTGGAACTATGCGACCAACGGCGAAGCGGTGCAGCGCTTCTTCCGTGAGGGCATCGCCCGCAACAAAGCCTACGAGAATCTCGTCACCATCGGCATGCGCGGCGACGGCGACGAGGGCATGACCTCGACCGGCAGCCTCGAGTCGGACATGGAGCTGATCGAGCGCATCTTCACCGACCAGCGCCGTATCTTGAGCGAGGAGATGAAGACCGACCCAGCGAAGGTCCCGCAGCTCTGGGCGCTCTTCACTGAAGTGCAGAAGTTCTACGAGGCCGGGCTGCGCCCGCCGGACGACGTCACCCTGCTCTGGACCGACGACAACACCGGCAACCTCCGCCGCCTGCCCACCGCCGAAGAGCGCCACCGCAGCGGCGGCGCGGGCATCTACTACCACTTCGACATGCACGGCGGGCCGTACGCCTACCAGTGGATCAACACCAACCCGTTCTGGAAGATCGCCGAGCAGATGAATCTGGCTGCCCAATACGGCGCCACCCGCATCTGGATCGTCAACGTGGGCGACCTCAAGCCGCTCGAGCTGCCCATCGAGTTCTTCCTGCGCATGGCCTGGAATCCCGCCGCCCACACCAGCGACCAGGTCGCCGCCTACACGCGCCGCTGGGCCGAACGCGACTTCGGCCCCGAGCACGCCGCCGAGATTGCCGCCATAGTCACGCGCTACACGAAGTACAACGGCTGGCGGAAGCCCGAGCAGATCAAGCCGGAGACCTTCAGCCAGCTCGCCTACCACGAGGCCGAACGCGTCGAGGCCGCCTGGCGCGAAGTCGAGGAACGGGCCGAGAAGCTCTACGCAATCCTGCCGGCGGAACAGCGCGATGCCTTCTTCCAGCTCGTACTCCATCCGACGAAGGCTTCCTCGATCGTGGCGCGCCTCAACCTCGCGGCCGGCCGCAACCACCTCTTCGCCAAGCAGGGCCGCGCCAGCGCCAACTTCCTGGCCGAAAAGGTGCGCGAACTCTTCCGCCAGGACCGCGCGCTGACCGATGCCTACAATCACGAGCTCGCCGCGGGGAAATGGAACCACCTCATGGACCAGACCCATCTCGGGCAATGGAGCTGGGAACCGCCGGTGGTCGACGCCATGCCTCCCGTCGTTGAACTTCGGACTCTCGACGAGTCCCGGATGGGCGTCTCCGTCGAGGGCGACGCCAACACTTGGCCCGATCACTACGGCGCGCCCGCGTTGCCGGTCTTCGACTCGTTCCAACCGCGGCGTTCCTATGTCGACGTGTTCGCGATGGGCACGCGCCCGATCGAGTTCACGATCGAGGCTGCGCAACCGTGGATCGTGCTCACCGAAGCGTCGCTTCCCGGCGGCGACCGCCGCTACTGGGTCGAGATCGATTGGGCGAAGGCGCCGGCGGGCTCTTCGTCTGGCGCGATTGTCGTCAAAGGCGCGCGGACGGTGGAGGTGAAGGTGGCTGTGGTGAAGGCCACCGCGGAGCAACATGCCGCGGCCCAGGGCCGTTTCGCCAGCCTCTCCGGCCCGATCGCCATCGCCGCCTCCGCCGCCACGAAACAAACCATGGTTGCCGGTGTGCGCTGGGTGGCGCTGCCCGAGTATGGCCGCGTCGAAGCCGCGATGACGATCCATCCGGTCACCGCTGCGAGCGTGCTGCCGCCGGCCGCGGCTCCGACCCTCGAATACCCGGTGTATCTGCCCCGCGCCGGCCGGTACACGGTCACCCTCGTGCTCGGCCCGGTGATGGACTTCGCGCCGGATCGCGGCATTCGCCTCGCCGCCTCCTTCGACGATGTCGCGCCCCAGATCCTCGATATTTTCGCCGACCGCACCGCGGAGACCTTCCTCGGCCGCAACTGGGACAAGGTCACCCGCGACAACGTGCGTTACCTGCGTTCGACCCACGAGATCGCCGCCCCCGGCCCCCACGTGTTCAAGCTCGCGATGGTTGATCCGGCAGTGGTGGTGCAGACCGTCATCATCAGCGACCAGCGCCTGCCCGAGAGCTACTTCGGGCCGCCCGAGTGCCGGCTGGTGGAGTAGGATTGATCGGGCGAATGACCCCGATGGCGGCACTACGTCCGGGACATCGCGCCTGCACAGGTGGGGCGCCGCGGGTTCGACGGCCCGCGTCACCCCGGCGGATCGCCCGTCGCTGGCATGCGGCGGGCTTGCTTCGGCCAATCCGGCCCGGCGCTTGCGCCCGGGCGGGCGCCTGCCCATCTTCCCGCCCCGCTCTTCCCAGCACCTTTCCGGCTCATGACATCGTACACTCGCCCGCTGCCCGATCTCACCAAGCGCGACTGGTCGTCGCTCCGCGACGATTTCCCGATCCTGAACCAACAGGTGAAGGGTCACCCGCTCGTCTACCTCGACAGCGGCGCCTCCGCCCAGCGGCCGGTGCAGGTCATCGAGGCGATCACCCGTTACTACGAGCGCGACCACGCCAACGTCCACCGCGGCATTCACGAGCTCAGCCACCGCTCGACCACCGCCTACGAGGCCGCGCGCGACCGCGCCGCCGAGTTCTTCAACGCGAAGCGCCGCGAGGAGATCGTCTTCACCCGCGGCGCCACCGAGGGGTTCAACCTCCTCGCCCGCGCCTGGGGAGACGCCAACGTGCGCGAGGGCGACACCATCCTGCTCACCGAGATGGAGCATCACAGCAATCTGGTGCCGTGGCAGATGCTCGCCGAGCGCAAGAAGGCCAAGCTCGCCTTCGTCCCCGTCCTCGGCCTCGAGGGCAAACTCGATGCCGACGCGCTCGATCGCCTGCTCACGCCCGACGTGAAGCTCTTCTCGTTCACCCACGTCTCGAACGTCTTCGGCTGCGTCAACCCCGTCACCGATCTCTGCCGTCGGGCGCGTGCCAAGGGCATCACCACGATCATCGACGCCGCGCAGAGCGCCGGCCACCTGCCGGTCGATGTGCAGGCGCTTGGGTGCGACTTCCTCGTCTGCTCCGGCCACAAGATGCTCGGGCCCACCGGCAGCGGCATCCTCTACGGACGGTACGACCTGCTCGCGGCGATGCCGCCGTTCCACGGCGGTGGTGAGATGATCGAGATCGTCCGCTGGGACCGCAGCACCTACAAGGCGCCGCCGATGCGTTTCGAGGCCGGCACGCCGTCGATCGCCGAGGCCATCGGCCTGCACACGGCGATGGACTATCTCTGCGCCGTCGGCCGCGAACGTATCCATCAGCACGACGCCGAGCTGGTCGCGCTCGCGCGGCGCGGGCTGGGGGTGCTGCCCGGCGTGCGGTTGCTCGGCCCGGCGGAGGGCGGCACCGGCCTGGTCACCTTCGTGATCGACGGGGTGCACGCGCACGACCTCTCGACGTTCCTCGACGAGCGCGGCATCGCGATCCGCGGCGGTCACCATTGCACGATGCCGTTGCACAAGAAGCTCGGCCTGAGCTCCTCCGCCCGCGCCAGTTTCCACCTCTACAATACGCACGCCGAGGTCGAGTGCCTCGTCGACGCGGTCGAGGCGGCGATCAAGTTCTTCGCGGGCTGAGCGGGCCGTCGGTGTAGGGTGCGAGCTTGCTCGCACCGCTTGGCCTGAGCGACCTCGGGACGGTGCGAGCAAGCTCGCCCCCTACACGGGACCTCCTGGTGTCTCGCGGTGCATCCCGGCTACGGCGTCATCACGAGCGGAGCGCGGGACCCGCGCCCGCGGTCGCGGTGTTGCGGGAGCTTGCGCGGCGGGGGCCGGCCGGGTTTGGCTCGGGCATGCGCATCACCGGTGGCAATGCCCGCGGCATCCCGTTGCGCGTCCCGAAAGGCGACGCGACCCGACCGGCCATGGACCGGTTGCGGCAGTCGGTCTTCTCGAGCCTGGGCGCGCTGGTGGTCGACCTCCGCTTTGTCGACCTCTTCGCCGGCAGCGGTTCCTACGGGCTGGAAGCGTGGAGCCGCGGCGCCAGCGGTGGAACGTTCATCGAGCAGGGCCGCGAGGCGCTGGAATGCCTGCGTACGAATCTCGCGGCCGTGGCGAAGAGCCTGCAGGCCGACGCCCGTGCCTGCACCGTGAGCAAGGCCGACGCGCTCACGTGGACGCCGCCCGATGGCGCACGGGCCGGGCTCGTGTTCTGCGATCCGCCGTACGCGATGATCGCGGAGAGCGCGCCGCGGATCTTCGCGCAGTTCGACCGTTTGCTCCTGCCCGGCCGCGAGGGCGTGGCGGTATTCGAGATGCCGGGTGAGCTGCAGATCACCGAGCCGGGCTGGGAATGCGTGAAACGCCTCGGCGGCGGCGATGCCCGTGCGGCGACGGCCTGCTTCTACCGGCGTGTCGCGGCGGCGTGACGCGCCGGGCGAGGCCGCGCCGCGTTCCTCGGTGCCCATGCGGGATGTCCGGTGCACCAGCCTCGCACCCGGCAGGCTGGCGGCCGGCGCCATGACTGGGATCAGAGGTCCCTGAAGTTGTCCGCGCCGGAGGGTCCGGGTCGCGTTGCCCCGACCACGTGGGCGACCATCGCCTGGCGATGGTCGGCGGTGGCGCGAGCGGCCTTCGGATCGATCCCGAGGGTGCGCGACGCGACCGGACGTATTGTGGTGGACGATGCGGGTTGTTCCCGGGAAGCGGATGCGGAGACCAGGCTGAGGAGCGAAGCGACGGCCTCCTTGAGCGAGACCGCCTGGGCGTTGAGCTCCTCGGCCGCGCTGGCGCTTTCCTCGGCGTTGGCCGCGTTGGCCTGGGTGACCTTGTCCATCTGGCCGACCGCCCCGTTGACCTGCTGGATCCCCTGGGTCTGCTCCTTCGAGGCGCTGGCGACCTCGGCGACGAGGGTGTCGACCTCGCGGACCTTCGTGACGATTTCCTGGAGGCTGCGGGCGACCTTGTCGGTGAGCTGCACCCCTTGGGCGGTTTTGGTCAGGGCGTTCTCGATCTTGACGGAGGTCTCCTTGGCCGACTGGGCGGCGCGTTGGGCGAGGTTGCGGACCTCGTCGGCGACGACGGCGAAGCCGGCGCCGGCCTCGCCGGCGCGGGCGGCCTCCACGGCGGCGTTGAGGGCGAGGATGTTGGTCTGGAAGGCGATCTCGTCGATGGTCTTGATGATCTTGGCGATGTCGTCGGCGCTGGTCTTGATCTCGTTCATCGCGGCCGTCATGGCGGTCATGTCGCCGGCGCCGGTATCGGCGGCCAGGCGCGCCTCGCGGGCGAGTTCGTTGGCCTTCTCGGCGTTCTCGGTGTTGCGACTGGTCATGCTGGCCATCTCCTCGAGCGACGAGCTGGTCTCCTCGAGCGAGGCGGCCTGCTCGTTGGCGCCCTCGGCGAGTGTCTGGCTCGAGCCGGAGACCTGGCTGGCGGCACTGGCCACCTGATTGGCCCCGTCGTTGAGGACGCCGGCGGTGACGGTGATGGAACGGACCACACCGCGCACGACCCAGACCAACAGGATGAGGCCGGTGGCCATCGCGACGGGCAGGCCGACGGTGATCCAGAGTTTGGAGGCGCGGCTGGCGGCGATGAACGCCTGTTCGCGCGTGGCCATGAGGGACTGCTCGATGCCGATAATCTCCGCGATCTGGGCGCGCATCGCATCCATCTGCGCCTTGCCCTTGGCCTGGTTGAAGGTGGCGACGAAGGTGGCGAGCTGGGTGGCGTCCTGGTTGGCGGCGCGGCGGGCCTCGAGGGTGGGGGCAACATCGGAGGCGACCCATTGGGCCTCGGCCTCGCCGAGTCGCGTCAAGCGGGCGACTTGGGCGGGGTTGTCGTTCACCAGTTCCTTGGTGGCAGTGAGGAGGCGGTCGAACTCGGTGCGGTTCGCGTGGTAGGGCTCGAGAAACTTCTCTTCGCCGCCGACGGCGTAGCCGCGCACGCCGGTCTCCATGTTGACCAACGTGGCGAGGAGCTGGGTCATGTTGCCCGTGACCTTGTTGGTGTGGGCCACCCATTCCTGGGTCTGGATGAACTTGGTGGTGTTGAGGTAGAGCAGGCAGCCGATGATCGCGATCAGCACGTAGGACGAGGCGATCGCGAGGTTGGTCTTCTTGCCGACGGTGAGGTTGCTCATGGTGTTGTGCGAGTGACTTGAGTTGAGACGGCCCGCGATCGACTTCGGCGGGTAGGCTGAGGTCGTGGACCGGGAACAGTTGGTTTCGGCCGAAGCGGGTAGCATCGATCCGAAGCCCTGCCGGGCTACCGGTGTTTCGGTTTTTCCCTCCGGTTCTGAATAGGAATGAAACGCGCCCTGCGTGGGCGTTTGTACCCGCCCGCCGCTTCTGGTGCGGGCGGGAGTCTGCGGGAAAGGCCGGCTTTGCCCGGCGTCGCGCTGGCGCACAACAACCGCGTAGCGCGGGAGGCTAGTGCCCCGGGGCCAACAAGATCTCGCCGACCAGATGGCCGAGCCGCCAGCGGCCGCGGCGCAGCTTGAGACGATGCACGGCGACACGATCGCCGGCCACATCGACGACGTAGGCGCCGAGCGGACCGGTGAACGCACCGGTGTTGATGATCGTCAGTGCGCCGCGTCGCCAGACCTTGGGAAAGTGCACATGGCCGGTCACGACGACCTGCGCGCGCGGGAACCACTGCGGCGCCACCGCTGCGACGCGGTCGGGCAGCGAGCGCCACGCGTGGAGCATCGCGAGGGGTTGGCGCGGCGGCCAGAACTCCGTGACCAACCGGCGCAGGCGATGCAGGTGGCTCGTGTTCTCCGGATCGCACTCGCGGGCAAAACCCGTGCAGGCGATCCGGTGCAGGGCGAGCCGGCCGTCGAGGGTGTCGTCGTCGAGGTCGGGGTTCCGCGCCGCGGCCTCGCGGATCCGTGCGGCCAGTTCGCGGTGTCGCCGGCTCCACGGTACGGCGCCCGCGAAGAAGGCATCGCCGTGCGTTGCGCAGACCCGCCCGTGGCGCGTGGCGCACCAGTGGTCGGTGGAGATGTCGGGGTCGTGGTTGCCGGTGAGGAAATGAACGACGGGCACCCGCGAGCGGAAGAAACGGTGGATAGCCTCGACGTCCACGGCGCACATGCCGGTCTGGCTGTCGCAGGTGTCGCCGTTGAGCCAGAGCTCGTCCACACCCGCCAGCAGCGGCTCCAGATCCTCGAGCCGGCGGAGGCGCGTGGCGGCGTCGCGGAAGTGCAGATCGGAGAGGATGCGCAGCATGGAGGGGCGCCACTACAGCCAGCCGAGGCGCGCCTTGAGGATGGCGACGGCAGCGACGGTGGCGGTCTCCGCGCGCAGGACCCGCGGCCCGAGGTGCACGAGCGTGAAGCCGGCGGCGCGCAGTGTGGCGCGGTCGGCGCCGTCCCAGCCGCGTTCGGGGCCGAGGGCGAGTACGGCGGCTGTGGGCGCGGCGGGCAGGGCGATGTCGGCCAGGCCGGCGGCGGCCTCGTAGTTGTCGAGGGCGAGGCGGAGGGCGCCGGCGGGAAGATCGGCGAGCGCGGCGGCGAGTGGCCGGCCGGAGGTGACGGCGGGCAGCCGCGTGCAGAACGCCTGCTGCGCGCCCTCGACGAGGTGCTCGCGCCACTCGCCCGAGGACCAGAGCGTGCTCTGCGCGTAATTCGGGTCGGCTCGGCCGGTGGCGACGAAGTGCAGCGCGCCGACGCCGAGCGCGGTGCAGTCCTGGAGGATCTTGCGCGCGGTCTGTGGTCGCGGAAGTCCGAGCACGAGGTGCAGCGGCGGCAGTGGCGCCGGCTCCGCGCCGAGCGTGGCGGCGAACGCCACCGAGCCGTCGGGCGGGAGGGCGGTGACGCGGCCCTTGCCGCGCGGACCATCGATCACGCCGAGGTCGAACTCCTCACCCACGGCGCGGCGCAGGACGGTGCGCAGATGCTTCGCACGCGGATCTGCGGCGGGAAGCGGCCGGCCGAGTTCGTCGCGGGTGAAGAGCAGGAGATTCATGGGGAAAGTAGCGAGTAGCGGGTAGTGAGTAGCGAGTAGGCGGGCGCGGCGGAATCCATTTCGCGGAAGGCGGCAGCGAAGTCCATGGCGGGATGGCGGGGCGGCGCAGCTCCGGCCGGACCAAGGTTGGCCGACCCGCTGTGCGGTCCAGCTCCGGCCGGGGAACCGCGGACTCTTGCCGAAGCCGGGGCGCGCGGCACAGTGGCGGGTTTCATGCGCCCGAAGATCGACTGGTTTCTGCTCGGAATGGCGGCCGCGGTCGGCCTGGCCTTCGCCTTTCCGTCGCCGGGCGCGAAGGGCGGCTGGTTGCAGCCGGAGCTGCTCAACAAGCTCGGCGTGGCGCTGATCTTCTTCCTGCACGGGGCGGGGCTTCCGTTCGCGGCGCTCAAGGCGGGCACGTTGCGCTGGCCGCTGCACCTGGTGGTGCAGGCGAGCACGTATGTGATCTTCCCGCTGCTGGGGTTGGCACTGTTGGCTGTCGCCGGTCGCTGGATTCCGGCGGATCTGCAACTGGGCTTCTTCTACCTGTGCGTGCTGCCGTCGACGGTGTCGTCGTCGGTGGCGATGACGGTGCTGGCGCGGGGCAACGTGTCGGCGGCGGTGTTCAATGCGACGCTGTCGGGACTGCTCGGGGTGTTCCTCACCCCGCTGTGGGTGAGCTGGCGGTTGCAGACGGCGGGGCAGGCGTTTCCGGTTGGCGCAGTCGTGCTCGATCTCGTGTGCTGGCTGCTGGTGCCGCTGGCGCTCGGGCAGTTGTCGCGGCCGTGGCTGGCGGAGCGGGTGACGCGGCACCGCAAGCTCGTGAGCCGCGTCGACCGCGGCACGATCCTGCTGCTGGTCTACACGTCGTTCTGCGACTCGGTGCAGTGGGGCGTGTGGGCGGGGCGCGGGACGGCGCTGGTGGCGGCGACGTTGGCCGGCTGCCTGGTGCTGTTCTGGCTCCTGTTCCTGGTTACGAAGGCGCTCGGGCGCGGGTGCGGCTTCCCGCTCGAGGACCGGATCACGACGGTGTTCTGCGGCTCGAAGAAGACGTTGGCGTCGGGCGTGCCGATGGCGCAGCTGATCTTCGCGGGGAACCCGGGGCTGAGCTTCATCCTGCTGCCGATCCTGATCTACCACCCGATGCAGCTGCTGATCTGCGGCGCGCTGGCGGCGCGGTGGGGACGGCGTCCGGACCCGGCAATGCGGTAGGCGGGGTGGCGGTGGCGCACGGGAGGGACTGCCGAGGGGTCCGGCGCGGAGTGCTCAGGCTTTGATGTCGAGCAGGGTGCCGAGCATCTCGTCGGCAGTGCGGACCACGGTGGCGTTCATCTCGTAGGTGCGCTGGCCTTCGATCTGCCCGACCATGTTGCTCGGATCGAGGTTGCCCTGGGCGATCGCGGCCGCGGCGGTGCCGAAGCGGGCCAAGCCGCGCCGCATGCCTTCCTGGGCGAGCTCAGTGGCGTTGGCGGAGCTGGAGGTTGGTACCGAGGAGATCACGATAACGGGCGTAGAGTACTCCAGCCGCGGCGGTTTCGCGAGAGGGAGGAGTTGCTCAAAACGGCCCGGGGACCGCGCGCGGTGCGGCGCAGGTCGGAACTGGGGTGTTTGCCCGGTTCCGGGGCTGGGGTTCGGTGCGGCGGCTGCCCCATGGAACTACTGGAGTTGGGCGTCCGCTGGCCGATGGATGACGCGAGGCGAAGCCTCATCGCCGATCCCGCGCGTCGAAACCTGCCAACGTCCACGATGAACCTCTCCCTGTGCCTCTCCCGGCTTTCCCGTGTGGCCGGATGGCTGTGCCTCGTCTCTCCCCTTCCGGCGCTGTCGGTTCCCACCCCGGCCGACTGGAACGGCGCGTTGGCGGCGATCGATGCGCAGATCCGCGCCGCGACCGGACCCACGTATCAGCAGGGCAACGCGGTGAATGTGCTGCCCGGTGTCATCGAAGCGCGGTTGGAGCAGAAGCGCGTCATCCTCGTCGAGGCCGGATTCAACTGGTTCGCGCCGGCGGGCGCGGTCGGTGGTTACGACTACGGCAACTTCTTCTCGTTCACCGGAGCGGCGGGGCAGACGGATACACAGTTGCGCATCGTCGAGACGACGGCGGCGACCCTGCTGTTCCGGCGCGGCTATCCCAACGAACCCTCGCGCCGACTCGGCGCCTGGTGGGGGGACGGCTACCTCTCGCCCGAAGCGACGCGCGACCAACTCGCGGTGCTCGCGGCGTGGGGTAGTCCGCTCACCGGTATCTATGTGGTCTCCGTACCTGCCGGTACGCGGATGCTCGCCGGCCTCACCTCGCCCATGCAGGCGGACGCCGAATTCCGCGCGGGTGGGGCGGTGCAGTATTGGCTCAATTCGCGGGAGAACGACTGGCTCGTCCACGCGCTCCACGCACCGGACTACCTCGGCAGCTATGTCGTGGCGATGACCGGCGCGCAGAAGCTCAACCGTGAGCTCATCGGCGGGCTGGGAACCCAACTGCGCGACACCGCCCTCCGCGACGACTCCGGCGCGGCCGGCGTCGACAACGGAGTCGAGAGCTGGGTGCGTGTTTCGACGGTAGATACCGATTACCGCCCGCTTCCGGATGGCGAGATCGCCGCCCGCGGGGAGAGCGTTCTGCTCGGCTGCGGATGGACGCTGGCCGGCTCCGCGGCGACGGCGCGGGTGTGGGCCGGCGCGGTGGTGGGACGCTCCACGCTGCGCCAGCGCGACGAGCGCAGCGGTGTCGCCGGCCGCATCGACGGCAACTTCGGCGGGCTCTACGCGATCTATCGCCGGCCGTCCTCCGACCATTTCCCCTGGTATGTCGGCGGCTCCGTGCTCCACGGCCGGCTGTGGTTCGACAACACCGTGCCCGGCTACCTCGGACGCGGACTGGAGCAACGCCACCGGGGCATGGTGGTGGCCGGCGCGCTGGAGGTCGGCGTGCCGCTGTCGTTCGGGACGGGCTGGACGGTGGCCCCGCGCGCGCAGCTCGCGGCGAGCCGGATCGGCCGGACCGCCTTCCGCGATGAGCTGGGCGCGGCGGTGTCGGTGAAACGTGGGCACTCGGGCTGGGCGGAGCTCGGGGCGCAGGTCGAGCGGGTGCTCCTCCAGCGCGGCGACCGTCGTCTTGCCTGGTGGCTGAGCGGCGTCGCGGTGCGGGAGTTCTCCGGCGGGCCCGCGGTCGATGTTGCGGGGGAGACGGCCACGGGGCGGCGACTCGGGCCGGCGTACCAAGTCGACACCGGGCTGCGGCTTGGCTGGGCCGGACGCTGCTCCCTGCAAGGCGCCATCGGTCGGGTGCTGGACGGCGAGCGCGGGTGTCGCGGCAGCGCCTCGTTGACGGTGGCCTGGTGAGGCGAGGCCGACGGCGAGGGATGCCGAGTTTCGCGGTCGGGGGCGGGCGCATCCGCGCCTGGGAGGGGCGCGGCTCCGGAATCGAGATGGTGCGGGCGGAGGGAATCGAACCCTCGCAGCCAGCTTGGAAGGCTGGCGTTCTACCACTGAACTACGCCCGCGGAGACCGGTGACGGCGAGGGAAGGGCAGCGGCGTTTGCCGGGAGGGTCAAGCCCGTTGCGGGCCGGTCAAGCCCGTTGCTGGCCGGCGGCTTCGGCCGCGCAGATCGGAAGCGGCGGCGGGGCGGGGATCCTCCGGCTTGGAGCGGATGCGGTCGGCTCCGGGTGGTGGACGGTGCGTGGATACGCACGCTCCGGCTCGTGGGTTGCGGCGGCTACTGCCCGTTCTTGCCGCCCGCGCCGCCGCGGGCGCTGGTGGCGCGGGCGGCTTCCTTGTTGGAGTTGGAGTTGTCGAGGTTGGCGTCGCGCAGGACCTCGCGGAACTCGCGGGCCTCGGCGGAATCGAGCCGGGAGACGAGGCGGTTGAGTCGCGCCATGCGGTCCTGCAGTTCGGCGTTCTTGCGGTCGAGGTAGGCCTGCCGGGCGCGGGCCTCCTTGCTTATACCGAGAAAGGGGACGGTGAAACGGTTGAGGAAGTAGCGGTCGAACGCCGAGAGTTCGCGTTTCACGAGCTCCTTGTCGTAGGCGCCTTTTCGATAGAGAGACTCCTCCGCCATGCGGCGCTCCGTCTTCTCAAGCACCGTCATGTCGGGCAGTACGACGAGGTCGGGGTCGGCCTCGGCCGCGGCGCGGGCGGCGGCCCGGGCTCGCTCGCGCGCTTCCTCTTCCGCCACGGCGCGGGCGTGTTCCTCGGGCGAGTAGGCGGGGAGCTTCTCCCGCACCACTTCGCTCGGGGAAGGGTCGGCGAAGACGGTGAGCTCGGCCGCAAACAGGACCGGGAGCAGGAGGAGGCGCTTCATCAGGGGTGGATGGTTGGATGAGGGGGACGTCGGTGCAACCAGTGTGTGCCGAACGGCCAAGGCTGGCTGTAGGTGCGACCGAGTGACGGTCGGGCGGTTCCATCGGGCGAGCAACGGCCAAGTGAGGGGCCTCCGCCCCAAAAGGAGGCGAGCAGGGGCACGCGCCGACTGCTCGCTCAGAACATCGACAGCGCCTGCGCGCTCTCGATCACGACCCAGGCGAACCCGGCCACCGCGGCCCACGTGAACACGGCCATCGCCGTGCGCCGGCGCCGCAGCGCCCGCTCGTAGTGGTCGGGGTTGACGCGGCGGAAGCCGCTGTCGTGGAGGAAGCTGAGAAACTGGCTGTTCTGCGTGCGGGTGACGCCACGACGACCGTGCAGACGCGGGTCCGCCCGGAAGGCGGGGCGACGCAGCACGGTTGACAGCCAATGAATCATTGCCCTTCTGCTTTCGTCCTTTTGGGCCGTTTCTCAAGGTAAAACTTGGCGGCGAAACCCGCTTTAACCCGCTTTTGTTAATCGCGATGCACCTGTTCCACTACGTCGGCAATGCCCTCCACTGCGAGTCCGTCGATCTCGCGGCGGTCGCTCGGCTCCACGGCACGCCGACGTACGTCTACAGCGCCGGGACGATGGAGGCCAACTACCGCCGCCTGCTCGCCGCGCTGCCCGGGCTCGATGTGCGCCTGTGCTACGCGATGAAGGCCAACTCGAGTCTCGCGGTCCTGCGGCAGTTCGCGCGGCTCGGCGCGGGTTTCGATCTGGTGAGCGGCGGCGAGTTGCGCCGGGTACTCGCGGCCGGCGGCGACGCGGGCCGCAGCGTGTTCGCCGGCGTGGGCAAAACCGAGGCGGAGATCCGCCTCGCGCTGGAGGCGGGCGTCTACGGTTTCCACGTCGAGAGCGAGCCGGAGCTGGCGCGCATCAACCACATCGCCGGCCTGCTGGGCTGCAAGGCGCCCATCGCGCTCCGCGTGAACCCCGACGTCGACGCCGGCACGCACGCCAAGATCACCACCGGCCGCAGCGAGAACAAATTCGGCGTGCCCCTGCCAGCGGCCGCGCAGGTCTACGAGGCCGCCGCGCGTTTCAAGAACGTCGAGCTCCGCGGCGTGCAGATCCACATCGGCTCGCAGATCACCAGCGTGGGGCCGTTCGCCGCCGCGGTGGAGCGGCTCGTGCCCTTCGCGGCCCAGTTGCGCGACCGCCACGGTATCCAGTATTTCAGTCTCGGGGGCGGCATCGGCGTGGTCTACCAGGACGCGCTCGCCAGCGGCGCGCAGCCCTGGTGGGAGGACCGGCCGGCCGCCGAGCGCCCGCTCACGCCGGAGCTCTACGGCGCCACCCTCGCGCCGGCCCTGCGCGGCCTCGGCCTGAAGATCCTGCTCGAGCCCGGCCGCTTCCTCGTGGGCAACGCCGGCGTGCTGCTCACCCGCGTCGAGTACCTGAAACGTGGGCACGGGCGGAACTTCCTCGTCGTCGACGCCGGCTTCAACGACCTCGTGCGCCCGGCGATGTACGAGGCGTACCACGAGATCGTGCCGCTCGCGCGCGACGCCGCGCGGCCCGCGCTCACCGCCGACATCGTCGGGCCGATCTGCGAGAGCGGCGACACCTTCGCCAAGGACCGCACGCTCCAGCAGGTGGGCGAGGGCGAGCTGCTGGCGTTCATGAGCGCGGGGGCCTACGGCTTCGCGATGGCCAGCCGCTACAACTCGCGTCCGCTCGCCGCCGAGGTGATGGTGCAGGGCTCGAGCTTCGAGCTGGTCAACGCCCGCGAAAGCTTCGAGCAGACGATCGCCAACGAGAAGCTGCCGTCCTTCCTGAAATAGACGACGGAAGCCGGGGCGCCGCGCGGGCGGCGGTTCGCCCGGCGGGAGACCGCGCCGTGTCGCTAAGAAACGGCGACAGAGCCCGGGCCTAGCGCGCCGGGACGACCACGACCTCGACCTGCTTGGGGTTGCCCCGCGTCAGGACCGGAACCGGCCGCCCGGAGGCGAAGAGTACCCTACCTTTGGAGACGATCTTCGCCTCGATGCCGTAGGCCTCGCGCTGGCTGATCAGCCCGGGCTGGTAGGGCAGCCAGAACTCCAGCGGCATGGACACGGGCTTGGGGAAGGCGGCGTTGGCGACCTCGCGTTCTCCCCGTCCCTCGCGGTCGAGGCTGCTCAGGCGAACCTCGATCGTGGCATCGTCGGGCAGCTTGGTGTTGGTGATGTAGATCACCGTTCCGCCGATACCGGGGCCGGTCGGCCGCTGGGCCTTGGGGGCGTGGCTGCAACCGACGACCAGCAGGCCGGCGACGAGGGTGATCGAGGCGAGGAGCGTGCGCAGGGTAAGCATGACGGCGATCGTGGAGTTTCGGATAGGTGAGGCAAACTGGAAGAGCCGGCCGGTTCTGCTGCCGGATGATCGGCCCGATGATCCGCCGCACGGTCCCCCGGAGGAATCGTCGCTTTCACTGGGTGCGCCGATGAAGCGGGGGGGCGAGGACAGCCCCTGCGTCTCAGCAGTGGTCATGCAGTCTGCGAATAGGTCCAGTCTCTGACTGGACGCCGGAGTACGTGAGCCGGCGGTCACGGCTGGAGTCGGAGGTGTCCGGTCGGAGACCGGACCCACGGGGCGAGCATGCCGGTCGGTGGTTTCACCAACGGTGGCCGGAGGTTCGCTCGTGGATTTGCGGCAACCGCATGATCATGCCTCAGTAGTGCCGCTCGGCGTGGAAACTTCAGGTTGAAGCCGGCCGGCGACCTCGTACTGCTTGGCGCCGTGACCGAAAAATCCTCCGCTCCTTTCACCGCCACCGGCAAGCCGCTCGTCGGCATTGTCATGGGCAGCACTTCCGACTGGCCCGTCATGGAAGCTGCCGCCCGCCTGCTCGACGAGTTCGGCATCGCCACCGAACGCCGCGCGCTCTCCGCGCACCGCACGCCCGACGCCGCCCTCGACTGGGGCCGCGGCTCCGGTCAACGCGGGCTCAAGGTCATCATTGCTGCGGCGGGCGGTGCCGCGCACCTCGCGGGCGTGATGGCCGCCGTCACCCCGCTGCCCGTGCTCGGCGTGCCGATGGAATCGGCGTCGCTCAAGGGGCTCGATTCGCTGCTCTCGATGGTGCAGATGCCCGGCGGCATCCCCGTCGCGACGTTCGCGATCGGCAAGCCCGGCGCGATCAACGCCGCGCTCTTCGCCGTGGCGATCCTCGCGCAGGGCGACGACCGCATCCGCCAGGCGCTCGACGATTACCGCGCCGCCCAGACCAGGAAGGTCCTCGAGGCGAAGCTGCCCTGAGCGGCGGCCAAGTTTTCCGAGGTAGGAGCCTGCTTGCAGGCGATTCCGAGTTCGCAGGCCGGCTGCTCGCCAGTCGTCTGCAAGCAGGCTCCTACACTCCAACGGCCCTGTGCCGTACTCGGAACGAACCGTCGGAATTTCACACAAGGTAACGAAGAGAACGAAGCGCATAGTCGCTCCAGAGAATGGGCACCGCTCGCAAAATCATCTTCGGGATCTACGGCCTGCTTTTTCTCGGGCTGATCGCAGGCGGATTGCTGTTCTCCTGCCAGCCTGCGCGAGAGGTGCAGGTTCAACGCGAGAAGATCCTGGCGCTCTCCGAAGCTGAGAAGGCGTTCATTCTCGATGAACTCATCCGCCTTTTGGCCACAACCGAGCGCAAAGGCGTGGATGGCACGACTGAACTGCAAGCAGCGCAGATTCCGCCACCCCTCTCGTTGCTAAAGCCGTACCGTTTGCAGCTGAGAGAAGGCTCCGCGTGGCTGGATCTTGCGCACAATTTCGATCACGGCATTTCACTTCGCGCCACCAAGGAACCGAATGGCTGGTGGCAGCTTTCAGCCGAGCTCGAAGAGTTTCAGCCTGAAACGGTCCTCTTCAAAAAGGCGCCTAGCCAACCCGAGGTGTCCCCGATGATGAGTACACCGCCCTGAATGGATCGACTGTTCTCTTCGTTTCCTTCGTTACCTTCTGTCGTCCCCTCCGGAATCCGCTCCGCTTCCTTCCCAATCTCCCTCTCACCGTAACCGTCTCCGCTACCCGCGACATCACCACACCATGAGCACCACTCGCAAACCCGGCCTCGGCACGCTCGCGCTGCACGCCGGCCAAGTTCCCGATCCCGTCACCGGCTCGCGCGCCGTTCCGATCCACCAGACGACCAGCTACGTCTTCCGCGACGCCGAGCACGCCGCGAATCTCTTCGCGCTGAAGGAGCTTGGGAACATCTACACGCGCCTGATGAACCCGACGACCGACGTCTTCGAGAAACGCCTCGCGGCGCTCGAGGGCGGCAGCGGCGCGCTGGCGCACAGCTCCGGTCAGGCCGCGATCACCGACGCGATCCTCAACATCGCCGGCGCCGGCGACCACATCGTCTCGGTCGCGCAGCTCTACGGCGGCACCTACAACCTTTTCCAGTACACGCTGCGCAAGCTCGGCATCGACGTGACGTTCGTCGACGGCGAGGACCCGGAGAATTTCCGCAAGGCGCTCCGCCCGAACACCAAGGCGTTCTACGGCGAGGGCCTCGGCAATCCGCGGCTCAACATCTTCCCGTTCGCCGAGGTCGCCGCCATCGCGCGCGAGGCCGGCATCCCGGTGATCGTCGACAACACCTGCCTCTCCCCGATCCTCAACCGCCCGATCGAGTGGGGCTGCAACGTCGTCGTGCATTCGGCCACCAAGTACATCGGCGGCCACGGCACCTCGCTCGGCGGCATCGTCGTCGACGGCGGAAACTTCGACTGGGGCAACGGCAAGTTCCCCGGCCTGAGCCAGCCCGACCCGAGCTACCACGGCATCGTGCATTGGGACGCCTTCAAGGCCTTCCCGCCCGCCGGCGGCGCGAACATCGCCTACATCATGAAGATGCGGCTGCAGCTCCTGCGCGACGTCGGCGCCTGCATCAGCCCGTTCAATTCGTTCATGATGCTCCAGGGCTTGGAGACGCTGCACCTGCGCATGGAGCGCACCTGCGCCAACGCGCTCAAGGTCGCCCAATTCCTCGAGGCGCACGACCGCGTGGCGTGGGTGAACTATCCCGGACTGAAGAGCAGCCCGGCGCACGCGCTCGCGCAGAAGTATCTCTCCGGCGGGTTCGGCGGTTTGGTCGGCTTCGGCGTGAAGGGCGGCTACGAGGCTGGCCTCGCGTTCATCGGCCGGCTCAAGCTCCTCAGCCACCTCGCCAACATCGGCGACGCCAAGTCGCTCGCGATCCATCCGGCGAGCACCACGCACTCGCAGCTCACGCCCGCGGAGCTGACCGCTTCCGGCGTCACGCCCGACTTCATCCGCCTCTCGATCGGCGTCGAGGACAGCGACGACATCCTCGCCGACCTCGCGCAGGCGCTGGAGGCGAAGTAAGGCGCGAGGCGCGCAACCCGAGTGAGCTCACGAGCCGGCGTCCGCGGACGCCGGCTTCTTCATGCCCGAAAGCGCAGAGGGAACCGAGGCAACGGAGAGAACAAAGGACGGAAGAGTTGAGCTGAACAACGGCGTTCGCCGGGAGAACACAAAGATCTGGAGTGGCGCGGACTCTGTTTTCTGTGCCCGGGTATCCCTGGTTTCCTTCGTTATCTTCTGTCGTCCGCGTGATTCCGGTTCAGCCCTGCTGCGGGCGCGGTTTCGGCTGCCAGCCGGTGAGCAGCCACACGGCGCCGAGGCCGGTGTAGAGCGCGATGATGCCGGCGGTCTCGTGGAGCGCGTGGTAGTGTCGCGGGAAACTGGGGGCGAGCAGGACGATGGCCGCGATGCGGAGAAGATTGGTGGTGAACGCGAGCAGCAGGCTCAGCGCGAGCAGCCCGGGAAACTTCCACCAGCGGGCGCGCCGGTAGAGCAGGCCGATGGTGCCGAGCAGCAGCGCGGAGGAGAGGAGCCCGAAGCCGTTGCACTCGGTGGCGACGGTGAAGGTGCCGTGCGGACTGACCAGCTGGAGCTGCGCGTCGGGGTTGGCGATGATGCGCAGTTGCGAGACCAGATCGAACGACTGGAGCAGCCGCACCGACTCGATCCCGGCCATCTTGCGCAGCGGCCAGTCGAGCACCGGGAAGAGCAGGACGAAGAGGATCAGCAGCGCGAAGGCGGCGAGCAGCGGCAGCGTCCGCCGCAAGGCGCGTTGGCCGAAGACGACCTGGAGCGCACCGGCCGAGGCGGCGACCAGCCCGGCCAGCACCAGCAGCGGTGTCTTCAGGAAGAAGGCGCCGGCCACGCAGGCGTAGGAACCGAGCAGGCACGCGAGTCCGGTGTTGTCGAGGTGGAGCCGGAGGTGCAGCGACCGGCGATGCTCCCAGGCGATCCAGAGGCCGGCGAGCACGAGGATGAAGAACGACTGCTTGAGCTGCTCGCGGGCGAAGGTCTGCGCGGCCAGCCAGCGCGCCACCGGCCAGAAGGCGAGGGCGGTGAGCGCGAGCAGCGCCCCCGCGAGCCAGCGCTCGCCGGTGCGGGTGGCGGGGGCGGCGGACGAGGAGGTGCGGGCGGAATCGGACATGGAGCCGGTGTGACCGCGCGCAGCCTGCGAAGTTCGCGCGGCGCGGTCGAGCGGGGAAGGGTGGCAGGGCGGTAGGGCGGCTTCGCTGCAACCGTGGCCGGCGTTTCGTTCTGCCGGTTGGCGGAATCGGCGAGAGAAACGGGCCTCCCTTACACGCCACGCTTGTTGCCGAACCAGTCGATGTGCAGGCGCGGGGCGAAGCGGTAGCCGCGGTCGCGACAGAGCGCGGTGAGCCAGGCCGTGCGGGCGGCGAGCGTCTCACGTGTGGTGCCTTCGGGCATGAGCAGGACCTTGTGTCGCGGCGGCGGCACGGGGAGTTGCGCGAGCAACGCTTCGACCTCGGCAACGTCAGCTTCGCTCGCGACGACAAACTTCAACTGGAAGTCGTAGGTGGCGAGCCACGCGGCGACCACGGCGGGTTGCCGGCGGAGCGCTTCGTGGCGCTCGCTCCAAGCGGCGCCGAACTGCCCGGGCGGCGGGGTGGAGTTGCGCAGCTTCGGGCTGAGCGAGGCGAGATCGCACGCGATGCTGCCGGGCGCGACCGTGGCGGCGGTCTCGATGGTGATGTGCCGGCCGGCGGCGCGGAGCGCGGCGGCGAGCGCGGGCAACTCGGCTGCGAGCATCGGCTCGCCACCGGTGAGGACGACGTGGTGTGACGGGTGGCGTGAAACTTCGGCGACGATCTCGGCCACGGACATCTGTTGCCCCTCCGGCACCCATGAGGCGTAGGGCGTGTCGCACCAGGTGCAGCGGAGGTTGCAGCCGGCGGTGCGGACGAAGACCGACGGCACGCCCGCCAGCTCGCCCTCGCCCTGGAGGGAGTGGAAGATTTCGGAGATCAGCATGGGAGACGCAGAAGGCGGGAGAAATCGGAGGGGGAACCGCTAATGGACGCTAATCGGCGCTGATGCCGGAGGCTGAGCGCTGCTGAGGATTGGTACGGATTAGCGTCCATTAGCGTGGATTAGCGGTTCAACCCGTTTCGGGTTTGGGTGGGAGCGGGCCGGTATCGGCGTAGCGGGTAGGGTCGGGGAGGCCGGCGACGAGGAAGGCTTCGCGGCGCTCGACGCAGGTGCCGCATTTGCCGCAGTGGATCTCGCCGCCGACGTAACACGACCAGGTGCGGGCGAAGTCGACGCCGAGCTTCGCGCCCTCGAGCACGATCTGGCCCTTGGTCAGCGCGATGAAGGGCCGGAGCAGTTGCACCTCGGCGTAGGTGCCGAGGCGCAGCGCGTCGCCCATGGCGCGCATGAAGTCCTCGCGGCAGTCGGGGTAGATCGCGTGGTCGCCGGAGTGCGCGGCGATGACGAGCCCCTCGGCGCCGACGCTCTCGGCCAGCCCGCCGGCGGCGGCGAGCATGATGCCGTTGCGGAAGGGCACGACGGTCTGCCGCATCGTCCTGTCCTCGTAGTGGCCCTCCGGGACGGCGCCGCCGGTTTTCAGGAGGTCGGAGGTGAAGTGGCGGGCGATAAAATCGAGCGGGATGATGGTGTGCGGGACGCCGAGGGCGCGGGCGTGCTCGGCGGCGAAGGGAAGCTCGCGGGCGTTGTGCTTCGAGCCGTAGTCGAAACTCACCGCCGCCGCGACGTTGTGGTGCCGCGCGGCCCAGTGGAGGGCGGCGACGGAGTCCATGCCGCCGCTGCAAAGCACGATGACCTTCATGCGGCGGACCGTAGCGGGGGCGCGGGGCGCGGCCAGAGAAAAGCGGGCTGGCCGGGGGCCCCCGACCTAGTCGACAGCCAAAGCCGGCAGCGAAGAGACGAACTCCAGCGGCGGCAGCGGGCCGAGCGTGCGGTCCCAGTGGTCGATCTCGCGCTGGAAGGCCTCGGCTTGTCGTTCGACGACTTCGGGGTGCGGCGTGGTGCGCAGTCCGAGCCGGAATAGGGCGATGGCCAGAATCTGGAGCCGATCGAAGTCGCGCGGGTCGTCCCAATGGCGCTCGAGATACTCGTGACACCACGGGAGGCCGCTGAGGCGGCGGTTGAGGCGGAGGAATTCCTCCCGCCAGCGGTGGGCGAGGCGGCGGGAGTTCTCCTCGTCGCGCAGCTTGCGGCCCGGCGAGGCGCTGACGTGGTGCAGGATGCGGCTGTGCAGCGCGACGTGGCAGGTGCGACCGAGCGCGCGGGCGCGGAAGCAGAGGTCGACATCCTCGCCGCCGTTGCGGAAGCCCTCGTCGAAACCGCGTAACCGGAGAAAAAGTTCGCGCGGCACGAGCAGGCAGGCGGCGGTGACGGCGGCGGTCTGGCGGCTGGCCCAAGGAGCCCAGAGCCAGTGGAGGGACTCGTCGTGGTGGGGTTTGCCGGTGAGACCGACATCGAAGCCGATGTGGTCGAGTTCGCCGGTGGCGGCGCGGAACTGGACGTTGCCGACGATGCCCGTGCGGCGGTGGCGCCGGAGCACGGCGAGCATCGGCTCGAGCCAGCGCGGTGTGAGGACGAGGTCGCTGTTGAGCAGGACGAGGATGTCGCCGGTGGCGGCCGCGGCGCCGCGGTTGTTGGTGGCGGCGTAGCCGAGGTTGCGGTCGTTGAGGAGGACGCGGTACGGCGTGCCGAGAGTCTGGATCCACACGCGGGTGCCGTCGGTGCTGCCGTCGTCGACGAGGAGGATCTCGTGGTCGAGCCCGCTCGGGAGGGTCGCCTGCAGCGAGGCGAGGCACGGCTGCGTGAGGTCGAGCCGGTTGTAGAGCGGGATGATGAACGAGACCTTCACGCAGCGGAGGGTGTGCAGCGCTAGGAAACGGCCGAGGGGGTCGCAGGGCGAGCCCGGAGGTGGGGCCGGCGCAGTGCAGGCGCGCCGGGTTCGGTGGCGGGATCACACCGCACATTTTCTTGTTCCGATCGGAACAAGAAAATGTGCGTTCGCCAGCGACGTTGCTGGACAGGGCAGCGGGCCGTCGAGCACGGAGTCCTGTCGCGGCTGAGCCGGGCTATCGTGCCGTGCCTGGACGGGGGCCGCGGCAGGCGGGCGCTCCGTCGGCGTTCTCCAGCAGGCGCCTGAGGTAGGCGCCGTAGTCGGACTTGTCGAGAGCCACGATCCGGCGCTCGAGGCCGGCGCAGTCGGTCGGCCGGGTGGGTGGTGGTGGACGCACGCGCCTGTGCCGCTCGCCGGCCGACGCCTGTTCAGGCGTGGTCGCGCCTCTGCCAGGCTTCGACGATCTGGCGGATGGTCTCCTCGAGGCCCACGGAGATGTCCCAGCTCGGGTAGTGGGCGCGCATCTTGCGCAGGTCGGAGTAGTAGCAGATGTGGTCGCCGATGCGGTTCTGCTCGACGTAGGTGTAGACCTGTTTCTTGCCGGAGAACCGCTCGGCGATGGCGAACGCCTCGAGGATGGAGCAGGAGTTGGCCTTGCCGCCGCCGAGGTTGTAGACCTCGCCCACGCGCGGGGCGGAGACGAAGGCGTGCATGAAACGCGCGACATCGAGCGAGTGGATGTTGTCGCGCACCTGCTTGCCCTTGTAACCGAAGACACGGTACTCGCGACCCTCGAGGTTGCACTTCACGAGGTACGAGAGGAAGCCGTGGAGCTCGACGCCGGTGTGGTTGGGCCCGGTGAGGCAGCCGCCGCGCAGGCAGCAGGTCGGCATGTTGAAGTAGCGGCCGTACTCCTGGACCATCACGTCGGCGGCGACCTTGGAGGCGCCGAACAGCGAATGCTTCGACTGGTCGATGGTGAAGGTTTCCGCGATGCCGTGCTCGTAGGCGGGGTCGGCGTAGTCCCAGCGCGTCGACTGCTCGACGAGGGCGATGCGGTTGGGCGCGTCGCCGTAGACCTTGTTGGTCGACATGTGCACGAAGGGCACCTCGGGGTTCACCTGGCGGTTGGCCTCGAGGAGATTGAGCGTGCCGCCGGCGTTGGTGTCGAAATCGTCGAAGGGGATGGCGGCGGCGCGGTCGTGCGAGGGTTGGGCGGCGGTGTGCACGATCACGTCGGGCTTCACCTCCTTGACCAGGGCGAGCACGCCGGCGCGATCGCGGATATCCAGCTCGTGGTGCTGGAAGCCGGGGAGCTCGCGCAGGAGGCGCTGCTGGTTCCAGCGGGTGTCGCCCTGCGGGCCGAAGAAGACCGCGCGCTGGTTGTTGTCCACGCCGTGGACGGCGTAGCCCTGTTGCGAGAAATAGACGCAAACCTCCGAGCCGATCAGGCCGGAGGAGCCGGTGACGAGGAGTCGCTTCGCCATGAGGCCGGAAGGTATGCGGACGGCGGAGGCGCAGGGCAAGCGGCGGATTGGCCTGCGGGCGCGGCTCAGGTGGGACGGCCAGGGGCGCCGGAACCGGCGCCGCTCGGGGTTAAAGATTCGGATATGCTGCGCCGCGCGTCGACGATCCCGGCCGCGCGGGTGAGCACGGGCGCAGCGCGTTCCCGGTGTTCGGAGGGGCGGCGATCCGCCGCCGCTCCTCGGCTTCGCTTCCTCGCTGGCGCGTGAGGGGCGTGGTGCAAGCCCGGGTCGGGCTGCCGGGACACGCGCCGGTCCGGCCAAGGGTGCCGGAGCTGCGCCCTTCAGCGCGGGACGGCCAGGATCGTCTCGTAGAAGGCGGCGAGCGACTCGGCGGAGCGATCCCAGCTGAAGTGCTCCCGGGCGAAGGCGGCGGCGCCGGAGGCGAGCCGCGAGGCCAGCGCGGAGTCCGCGCGGAGCGTGCGGATGGCGGCCGCGATGCCGGCGGCATCGGCCCGGTCGAGCACGAAGGCGTCGACGCCGTGGCGGACGACGGTGCCGAGGTTGCTGCGCGGGAGAATCACCGGCCGGCCGGAGGCGAAGAACTCCGGGAGCTTCGAGGGAAAACGGTAGTTGTTGAACGAGTCCGGAGCGCCGGGCTGCACGAAGATGTCGGCCAGCGCCAGCAGCGGCGCGAGGTGGTCGTGCCGGGCGATGCGGCCGAGCGGGATGAGATGCGGCGCGGCGCGCTGCGCGAGGTCGCCGGGCAGGGAGCAGCAGTCGTGGCCGGCGCGGATGAGGGTGGTGGGCGTGCCGGCGGCGTTGAGGGCGACGAGCGCCTCGTGCAGCTCGGCCATGTCGGCGCGGTTGGTCGCGTGGAGATTGCCGTGGTAGAACAGGACGGTGTGGTCGTCCCCCAGGCCGAGAGCAGCGCGGAGGGCGGTGGGGCGGGGACGGGGGAAGAACTCGGGGGCGACGCCGGGCGGGATGATCCGGACGGGCTTGCCCGGGGGAACCAGTTCCGCAAGCCGGTCGACGATCACCGTGCAGGCGTCGGCGCGGGCGAGGAACTCGCGGCGGCGGTGCGGGTGCGATCGGTCGAGGCCGACGAGCCGCTCGAGCTCGGCGGCCGGGAGCGCGGCGAGCTCGGCCTCGGGCCGGCGGAGTTCGGCGGCGAGGATGTCCCCCTCGTTGTCCTCGAGGTGGACGAGGAGCCTCGCGTGCGCCTCCGCGGCGACCGTTGTGGTGAAATGGCGGACACGCTCGGCCGTGGTCCAGGCGTGGACGAGGTCGGGGCCGGCGCCGCCGGCGAAGAGGGCGGCGCGCTTGCCGCAGTCGGCGTAGGTGACGCAGCGGAACCTGGGGTCGCGATGGGTGCCCACCAGCTCGGCGCCGTGGGGGACGGCGACGATGCATTCGTGGCCGCGGGCGACGAGCTCGTTGGCGAGGGCGGCGACGTGGAGGGCGCTGTTGGACGTGATGTCGCCGTAGAGCGCGAAGAGGATGCGGCGCGGGTGCGGCGCGCGGGGGCGGTCCGGCGGTCGCCGGCCCCCCAGGAGCGTGGCGACGGGGGCTTGGTCGGGGAGGCTGGCGGTGGCGGGCGGGAGGGCGACGAAATGGAGCCGGCGGAGCAGGCTCCAGGAAGAACCGTCGGCCGATGCCTCGAGCCGGAGTTCGTGGATGCCAACCGGGAGGGCTCCGGACAGGGTGAAACGGCAGGCTGCGGCAGGCGCCGGGGGCGCGTTCGGCGCGAGCGATACGTTTTGCCCCGGTTCTTCGGTCTTGCCGGTGAAGAGGTGCTCGCCGCACACAAGCCGCACCGCGGGCGGCCGGGAGGCGCCGGCGGCGGCGCACCAGCCCTGAAGCCGCCACGCGTTGGCGGGTGCCTGGAAGGGGGCCGGAGTGTCGAGTGCGTGCTGGAATACCGGGGCCGCGCTCCCCCGGCGTAGGAATGTGCGTTCGAGCGCGCGCAGCGGGGCAGTCCAGCGCCAACTGCGGGAGTTCTTCATCCGGCGGCGGTCGGCCTCGAGCTGGTCCTGGCGGAGGAGGGCGCGGTCGGCGGCGGCTTGGGCGTGGGCGAGGAGGGACTGGGACTCGGCCAGCCGGGCGCGGTGGTCGGCGCGGGCGTCCTCCAGCTCCATGCGTTGAACCTGGGCGAGGATGAGCTGCCGGCGCAGCGCAGCGGGCTCGTCCTTCTGGCAGCCGGGGGCCTCCGGGGCGGGATTCATCGCCGCAGATGAAGCGTCATCGTTGGGCCGAAGTGAAGTCGGAACCGGGGTGGGGCGGCGCCGGGCGGGGGCGAGGCGCCGACAATCGGATTGATCCGGCGGGAGCGCCGGCCGAGTCTCGGCACCCCGATTCCCGTGAAAACCAACGCGGTTCTGCGCCCTGTCGACAAAGCCCTGGCCGGCTACGAAACCCTGATCCGCCAAGCGGAGGGGCGGCGTGCCCAGCCGTTCCCCACCGAGAAGGTGCTCGCCGCGCAATGGGGCGTGAGCCAGGCGGCCGTCAACCGCGCCGCGTTGCGCCTCATCGCCGCCGGGCGGCTGCGCCGCGAGGGGTACAAGCTGCTGCCCGTCGCCGCCACGACGGTCTCGCTGGTGGGCGCGCGGCTGGCCGTGCTCTCGCACCGGGCGATGCGCTTCCCGGGCATCGCCGAGGAGGCCGCGCGGCGCGGCGTGCGCGTGGAGGAGTTCTATTTCATCGGCCGCGACACGTTGCGCAACGCGCTGCAGAAGGTGCTCCAGCACCGGTTCGACGGCGTGATCACGCGCATCACCGACAGCGGCTGGGAGTGGGACAACGAGACGGCCGAGCTCGACCGCCTGCGTATCCCGTATGTGGTGGCCGAGGAGGCCCCGCCCGGCCACAACCTCGCCGCCGAGGATCTGCGCAACGCCGCCGCGCAGCTGGTCGGGCACCTCTTCGCCCACGGCCACCGCGAGATCGTGTGCGTGGGCTCCCTGCGCCGCCTGCAACGCTCCGGCGCGGTGCGGCTGGGCTTCGAGGAGGCGTGCCTGCGGCTCGGCCTCACCTCGGCCGCACGCAACGTCTTCGAGATCAATTCGCACACCCCGGAGGCGGTGCGCACGGAGTTCCAGCGCATGCGGCGCACGTGCCCGCGCGCGAGCGCCGTCGTGCTGTTCGATGTCGATATCCTCAAGAGCTTCCTCGCCGCGACGCGCAAGGAGGGGCTGCGGGTGCCGCGGGACCTCTCGGTGGTCGCCGTGGGCGACTCGGCGGAGGCCCGCACCGCGGAGCCGCCGGTGACCTGCGTGGCCTTCGACGCGCGCTGCATGGCCCACCTCGCCCTCGACCTGGCCTGCCAGCAGGTGCTGGAGGTGCGCCGCCTCGGGCGGGTGCCGCCGCGCCAGCGCATCCGCGTGGAGGGTACGCTGCGCGAGCGCGGCTCGGTGGGCGTGCTGGCGACTTTGCCGGGGGTCCGGCCCGAGGAGGCCGCCCACGGGGCCAACCGGCTGGCGCGCGTGTGGCCGCACGCGGTCGAGCCGCGCCTGCGCGAGGCGGCGGAGACGTGGCACTGGCCGCACCGGCTCGTCGAGCACGGCGCGCCGGGCGCATTCGTGCCGCTGGACCTGGCGGCGCAGGCCAACCGGTCGCTGCGCCGACCACACGGCTGGCTGGGGCACCTGCCGCTGCTGCACCTCGGCTCCGGGCTGCTGCGCATCCATGGCGTGGATTTCTCGCTGCTCGACGAGCGCGCGAACCGCGGGCGCAGCGTGGTGGTGCTGCGCTCCAGCCGTTTCCCGCCGACCTCGCGCCGCTCGCTGCCCGACGCGCTCGTGCTGCCGGTCGGCCGCCGGGTCCGCGGCGTCTACTTCCTCCACGGCTGCGGTTACGCGGGGGAACGTGTGCCGTTCGCCTGGTACGAGTTCCATCAGGCGGGGCGGCCCGCCGCGGTGGTGCCGCTGGTGGCGCGCGGCGTGGGCCCGGCCCACAGTCCGGATACGCCGCCGGCCAACATCCAGGACTGGTGGCCGGAGTTCCCCCAGTTCAACGCCGACGGCGTGCGCCATGTCGTGGTCTCGGAGAACGGCGACCCCTTCGCCTACGAGCGGTATCTCTACTCCCTGGAGTGGGTGAATCCGCAGCCCGACGCCGTGCTCGAGGAGATCCGCGTGCGCTCCAACCCGGCCGTGCCGACGACCCTGGGCCTGCTGGCCGTCACGCTCCTGCTGGAGTGAGTCACGATGCAATCGGCGCGGACTTCACTCTGTCGCGCCGATTCTCTCCGTTGCAGTCGTAGGGGCTGAGCGAGCTCAGCCCGGTTGCGGTCGCTCTGGCCGAGCGGTGCGAGCGAGCTCGCACCCTACGGCGACCGGACTCTTCCACTACACGGGGGCCACGATCCGCGGGCGGGGGTGCCGGGGGGAGCGCACCGAGGCCCGATGGACGATCTCGACGGGGAAGACGATGGTGCCGGGGGCGTCGGCCACGGGTTCGCCGAGGTTGCGGCGGATGCGCTCGAGCAGGAGTTCGACGGCCCGCATGCCCATGGCGCGCAGGGGTTGGCGGACGGTGGTGAGCTGGGGGGCGGTGGTGCGGGCGGCCAACGTGTCGTCGAAGCCGACCACGGAGATGTCGTGCGGCACGTTGTAGCCGGCGCGGGCAAGCACCTCCAGGCAACCGAGGGCGATGGCGTCGCTGGCCGCGAAGATCGCGTCGGGCAGCGACTGGCCGACGTGACGCTCGAGCCAGGCGCCCAGGACCTCGCGCCCGCTCTCGGTCGAGAAGCGGCCGTCGACCATGAGGTCGGGGTCGAAGGCGACGCCGTGGGCGCGCAGGGCGTTCTGGTAACCGTGGATACGTCGCTCGGGGCCGCCGCGGCCGCGGGGACCGGTGATGTGGAGGATGCGGCGGTGGCCGGCCGCGAGCAGATCGCGCACGATCGCCCGGGCGCCGGGTTCCTCGTCGGCCTCGATGTTGACCACGCCGGGGAGGGGCTGGTCGGGGTGCATGGCCACGAAGGGCGTGTGGGTGGGCAGGAAGCGCGCGGAGGCGCCGTGGAAGACCGGGGCGATGAGGATGAGGCCGTCGATGCGCCCGTCGCAGAAACCGGGGATGCGGTGCGAGTCGCGGTCCCAGTCGTGGAGGGCGAAGACGGTGGTGGTCTGGCTGTGGACGGCGGCGTTGGTGATGATGCCGTTGAAGGCCTCGAGGAAATAGTGGTCGAACTCGCCGCCGTCGTTAACGATGGCGGCGATGCCCAGGGTGTTCATGCGGCGCTGGGCGAGGGCGCGGGCGGCGGCGTTGGGGCGATAGCTCAGCTTGATCGCGGCCGCGAGGATACGTGCGCGGGTCTCGCGGGAGATGCGTGTGGAGGTGCGCGCTCCGTTGAGCACCGCCGAGGCGGCCATCGCGGACACGCCGGCCTCGCGGCCGACATCGGCGAGGGTGGCGGGGCGATCGGGGCGCTTGCGGTCGGCGGGCATGCGGGGGTCGTTTGCTGGAGGTGCCAGACAGTGCCGGCCGGGCCCCGACGGCAAGTTCCGATGCCGGTGCGGCGTGGCGTTCGCGGCGGCGGGCGCCCGGTGGCGCGCGGGTCGCGGCGGACTGCACGCTTGACACCGCCCGGCGATTTTGAGTTCTCGACCCTTCTTTCGACCAATTTACGTCATGGCCAACACCAAATCTGCCATCAAGGCCGCCCGTCAGGCCCTCCGCCGTCAGGCCCGCAACAAGACCGCAAAGTCGCGCCTGAAGACCCTCTCGCGCAAGCTCGCGAAGCTCACCGCCGAGAACAAGACCGACGAGGCCCGCGCCGTCGCCGTGGAGTTCATCTCCGCGCTCGACAAGGCCGCCAAGAGCAACGTCGTCCACAAGAACGCCGTGGCCCGCCACAAGTCCCAGCTGAGCAAGCTGGTCCTGGCCAAGGCCTGAGCGCTGGCGGTTTTCGCCGACCTCACCCTCACGCGCCCTGCGTGGGGGTTTCGTTTTTTCTGGGCCGTGCGCCCGCCGGGACTAGTTTCCGGCAGTTGCGCCGTCCGCCGCACCAACCGCCGCCACCACCTCCGCCATGCCCGCCGACGACTTTCTCAGCTTCCCGCCCGACACGCTCGTGCGTGACCCGCTCCGGCTGCCCTTCCTCGCGCGTGGCGAAGGCTGGCTGGTGCTGAACAAACCGGTCGGCGTGCCGTGGGCGCCCGATCCCTGGATACCGCGGCCGACCGACCTTGTGCGCGAGGTGCGCCGCCAACTGCGCGACGGCAAGCCGCAGCTCGCCCGCTTGGGCATCGGCGCCTTCCACGGCATCGTCGGCCCCGACCTGGTCGCCTCCGGCGCCGTGTTGTGCGCGACGACCGACGCCGAGGGCGCCCGGCTCGCCAACGCGCTCGGTTCCTCCCAGGTCGAGCTGACCTATCGTTTCGTCACGATGGGGCGCCCGGCGCAGGAGGAGATCATCTGCGAGCTGCCGCTGGCGCCGCACGCCACCGAGCCGCGCATGCTTGTCTCGCACACCACGGGCAAGAAGACGGCCACGACCTTCCGGCTGGAGAAACGTTTTCGCGGTTACGCCGTGTGGACGGCCACCTCGACCTACGACCGGCTGCACCAGATCCGCGTGCACGCCGCCGAGAGCGGCCTGCCGATCGTGGGCGAGTCGCGCTACGCGAAGACGACCCCGATCTATCTCTCCGAGATCAAGCGCGACTACCGCCCCGCCGGCGATGGCACGCGGGTGGAGTTGCCGCTCTACGGCGAGCTCTGCCTGCACCTGTCGCAGATCCGGTTCCCCGGCGCCGACGGCCAGCCGGTGAGCGTCGAGGCGCCGCTGCCCAAGCCCTTCGCGGTGCTGCTCAAGAAGCTCGGCGAGCATCTGGCGATCTGAGGCGATCAATCAATCGAGCGACGAGAGACGAGCGGCGAGCGGCGCGAGACGAGTGACGAGAGGCGGCGGGCCGAGGGGTCCGCGTGCCGGGGCCACTCGATTCGGGCCGGCGATGATGGGTGTGGTAGTGGCAGCGGTCTGCCGCGTTTCTTGGTTCCCTTCGTGGCCTTCTGTAGTCCGTTCCGGCTCGGCTGTTTCTTCCGCGCCGCGCTCTCGACATCGGCGGCGTTTCGTTTTCCCATCGCGCACCTCATGAGCGGCGCGCGCTTCAGCTTCATCTGCGGTTCCGACGACTTCGTCGTGGGCCGGCTCGGCAAGGAACGCTTCGCCACCCTCGCGGCCGACGCCGCGGACGAGTTCTCGCGCGAGATCGTGAACGGCTTCGCCAACAACGTGGCCGAGGTCGAGGCGGCCGTGAACAAGTTCCGCGAGGCCGTGCAGACGCTCGGGCTGTTCGGCGGCCGCCGGTACGTGTGGCTCAAGGACGTGAACTTCCTCGCCGACTCCGTGACCGGCCGCGCCGAGAGCACGCTCAAGCAGGTCGAGGAGCTCAAGACGATCCTCGCCGGCCTCGATCCGGAGCAGGTGGGCGTGCTCGTCACCGCGGCGCCGGTGGATCGGCGGCGGTCGTTCCCCAAGTGGGTCGAGGGCAACTCGGACTTCACGCTTCTCGGCGGCGAGGCGGGCGACGAGGCCACGCTGCAGCAGGTCGCGCTCGGCGAGGCGAAGGCGCAAGGGGTGACGTTCGAGGGCGAGGCGCTGCCGGTGCTCATTGCGAAGGTTGGCGCGAATACGCGGCTCATCGTCGAGGAGGTGCGCAAGCTCGCCGCCTACGTCGGCGACACGGCGAAGATCACCGAGGCCGACGTGGCCGAGATCGTCGTGAGCACGGCGGAGGGCGATTTCTTCGAGGCGGCGGAGGCGTTCTTCTCGGGCAACCTGCAGTGGACGCTCGAGGCGCTGCACCGGCATTTCTTCGCGGGCGGCGATGCGCGCCCGATCCTCTCCTCGCTGCAGAACCGCAACCGCCTGCTCATCCAGGTGAAGATGCTCATCGACGCCGGCGAGGTGCGGCTCGGTCCCGGCGGGCTCGACAAGGCCGGCTTCGGCCGCGCGCAGCAGGCGTATGGAAAAGCCTACGGCGACCTCACCGAGAAGACGGCCTGCAACATCTTCACCCAGAATCTCTGGTACCTCGGCAAGCTGGCGTCGTCGTCGAAGATGCCGTCGCTCAAGCGCATGATCGACAACCAGCAGGAGTTCTATGCGACGTTCCAGCGCCTGCTCGACCGCCCGAGCGAGCAGGAGGAAGTCCTGCGCGAGATGGCCGTGCGTTGCCTGAGCTGAGGTAGGGCGCGACCGCCGGGCGCGCCGCATCTCGCGGGATAGGGGGCGACCTTGGTCGCACCGCTTCTCGCGCCGGAGTGCGGAGGGTTGTGAACCACTGATCGTCTCCGCCAATGGGCGGAACTTTGGAAGTGTCCTCCGGCTGATCGCCTCCGGGGCGTGGGGCCCGGCGCCTGCTGATCGCGGGCGAGGGTTCTTTTTCGTTGGAGGGCGGCGCTTCGTCGCCGCCGTGCTGTGGTCTACGGTGAGGACAAACAGTGCTCTCCAGCCGCAGGGATGGCAGGCACCCGACTTTCCGCTCAGTATCCGTCATCAGTGATAATCAGTGTGCATCAGTGGTTATCTCGCCCGTCTTCCGGCCGCTCACGCCGTTTCGACTCACCGGGGACAGTCCGCCCTACCTCCGACCGTTGGTGCCAATGAGCCGAAGGTTCTGCCGCACGGCAGAATGTGAACTAGTGGCTCCTCCTTCTGCACTCCGGTCGCCTCGCACCTGCCGCGGATAATCGTTGCGGCGGTTTCGGAGAAACCGCCCTACCTCGATGCTGGGGCGCTTGCGGGATTGTCAGGCCGGGGGCGATTCGTTTTGGCTCCTCGCCGTGCCTGCCAAACCCACCGCCAAGACTTCCGCCGCCGCTCCCGCGCCGGCCGCCGCTCCCGCCCCTGTGAAAGCCCCGGCCGCTGCCGCGCCCGCTTCGACCTCCGCAGCCTTGGCGAAGGAGGCCGATTCGATCCCGAACGTCTTGGCCGAGCGCTACGCTTCCGCGGCGTTGCGCGCGATCTGGTCGGGCGAGGGCCGCATCCTGCTCGAGCGCGACTTCTGGATCGCGGTGATGAAGGCGCAGCGCGACCTCGGCGTGCCGATCCCGGCCGAGGCGATCAAGGACTACGAGCGCGTGAAGGGCACCATCGACCTCGCCTCCATCGCCGCCCGCGAGCGCACCACGCTCCACGACGTGAAGGCGCGCATCGAAGAATTCTCCGACCTGGCCGCGCGCCAGTTCATCCACCTCGGCCTCACCAGCCGCGACCTCACCGAGAACGTCGAGCAGCTCCAGGTGCAGCGCAGCCTGCGCATCGTGCGCGACAAGGTGATCGCCGCCCTCGCCGGCCTCTCGGCCCGCGCCGAGCAGTACCGCGACGTGATGATCACCGGCCGCACGCACAACGTGCCGGCGCAGCCCACGACCCTCGGCAAACGTCTCGCCATGTTCGGCGAGGAGCTCCTCATCGCCTTCGACCGCCTCGAGAACCTCCTCGAACGGTATCCGGTCCGCGGGCTCAAGGGCGCCGTCGGCACCCAGCTCGACCAGCTCACGCTGCTCGGCGGCCGCGCCGACCGCGTGCAGGAGCTCGAGGCGCGCATCATCAAGCACCTCGGGTTCAAGGCCGCGTTCACCTGCGTGGGCCAGGTCTATCCGCGCAGCCTCGACCACGAGGTCGTCACCGCGCTCGGTCAGATCTCCGCCGCCGCCGCCAGCTTCGCCACCACGCTGCGCCTGATGGCCGGCCAGGGCCTGCTCACCGAGGGTTTCCAGAAGGGGCAGGTGGGCTCCTCGGCGATGCCGCACAAGGTCAACGCCCGCAACTGCGAGCGCATCTGCGGTTTCCATACCATCCTCTCCGGCCTCGCCGTCATGACCGGCGGGCTCGCCGGCCACCAGTGGAACGAGGGCGATGTCTCCTGCTCGGTCGTGCGCCGCGTGGCGCTGCCCGACGCCTTCTTCGCGATCGACGGGCTGCTCGAAACCTTCCTCACCGTGCTCGCGCGCATGGATGTGTTCCCGGCCGCCATCGCCGCCGAGAACGAGCGCAACCTGCCGTTCCTCGCCACCACCACGATCCTCATGGAGGCCGTGAAGGCCGGCGCCGGTCGTGAGACCGCGCACGAGGCCATCAAGGAGCATGCGCTCGCCGCCGCGAAGGCCATCCGCGAGGGCGGCTCCGGCAATGGCGACGGTGCCATGCTCGACCGGCTCGCCGGCGACAAGCGCCTCGGACTCTCCAAGAAGGCCCTACGCACGATCCTCTCCGAGAACGAGCGCTTCGTGGGCGCGGCTCCGAACCAGGTCGACGCCTTCGTGGCGCAGGTGAAGCCGCTGCTGCGCCGCAACGCCAAGGCCGCCGCCTACGAGCCCGCACCGCTGCTGTGACGGCGCGGCGGCGAAGCCGCTGCGCGGGTGAGTGGTGAGAGGTCATGGGTGTTGGGGCGCGCTCCTCCGGTAGCGCTGCGCGTGAGCGCAGCGATCCGCAGTGCTCCGCCGTAGCTGGACGACGAAGTCGTTCAGCCCGGCCGAACGAGCGGAGCCGGAATTCACGCACCCCGGAACGGCGAGACGGAACCGCAGAGCGGCGCAGATGAACGCCGATGGCGGAAGCGGCGTGCTGTGGCCGGGGGCGGTGATTATCCGGAGTTCCGGAGACGACAGAAGGTGACGAAGGCAACCAAGGAGGATCCGGCTGAGGAAACAAGATACAGAAGCTTGGTGACTCGCGGGCAGTGAAAGCCTGGGCGGCTTTCGCTGCGGAGAAGGCATGATCGGGGCGGAGTCGAAGCCCTCACGGGCTTCGCTGCGACGGAACGGGCGATCTGCGTGTATCGGCGTTCATCCCTCCTTCGCCAAAGGCTACGCAGGGCACGGCGGTGGTTTCACCTTCCGGGTGCCGACCGGAAGTGGGCTTGCCTCGAAAAAGTGGACAGAGGGTTAGGCGGCTCTGTTGATGTTTTTCGGTCGTAGTTTTTCGAACGCCACAGGGGAAAGGTAATCCAGCGAGCTGTGGCGCCTCGTCGGATTATAGAAG
>JAEWNN010000184.1 GCA_023457035.1 Verrucomicrobiota bacterium | reverse complement strand
CTGATGGAGCTGGAGGCGCGCACGCGGCAGCTCCTTGTCGGGCTCGGGCCGGACGCATCGCTCGGCCTCTTTGTTGGCGACGCCGCCAAGGCGGCCGGCGGCAAGACCGACCACACCCATTTCACCGAGGAAGGGGCGCGCCGCGTGGCCGCCCTCGCCGCCGCCGAGATGCTCCGCCTTGGCCTGCCCTGCGCCGGTTCGCTCGTTGAACCTCCGGAGGCTGGGGCGGCCCCCGCGTCAGCCCTCGAGCACTAGTCCTCCGCCCACCGTCCACCGCCCACCGTTCTCCCGTTTCCATGAATCCAGAATCCTACCTCAACAACGTGTTTGGTCTCTCCGGCCGCGTCGCCGTCGTCATCGGCGGCACGGGCGAACTCTGCGGCGCCATGGCCGAAGGCCTCGCCGGCGCGGGAGCCGAAGTCGTCCTCGTCGGCCGCAACGCCGAGAAGGCGCAGGCCCGCCTCGACAAAATCGCGGCCGCCGGCGGCAAGGCGTGGTTCCACGCCGCCGAGGCCACCAGCAAGGCCGAGCTCGAAGGCCTGCGCGACGCCGTCCTGAAACGCTCCGGCCGCATCGACATCGTCGTCAACGGCGCGGGCGTGAACTCCGCCACGCCGTTCTTCGACATCACGGACGAGGAGTTCGATCGCATCGTGCGCGTGAACCTCAAGGGCGTGTTCCTCGGCTGCCAGGTCTTCGGCAAGCACCTCGTCGAGCGCGGCCAGGGCGGCTCGATCATCAACCTCGGCTCGATGTCCGGCGTCGTCCCGCTCTCGCGCGTCTTCACCTACTCCGCCACCAAGGGCGCCGTGCACAACCTCTCGCTCAACCTCGCCCGCGAGTGGGCGCCGGCGAAGGTCCGCGTCAACGTCCTCGTCCCCGGCTTCTTCCCGGCCGAGCAGAACCGCAAGGTCCTCACCCCCGACCGCGTCACCAGCATCATGGGGCACACCCCCGCGAAACGCTTCGGCGAGGCCCGCGAACTCATCGGGGCCACCCTCCTGCTCGCCAGCGACGCCGCCGGCTCCTTCATCACCGGCGAGGAGCTCATCGTCGACGGCGGCTACCACGCCATGACGATCTGAGGGCAGGGGCGGCGCCCCGCCGCCGCCCATTTTCGCCTATCCGGCCCATCCCTCTCCTCCGAAATTCGGCAGACGACAGCAGGGAACGCAGGAAACAAAGATACTCCGCCCAAAGGGAAATCGGTGCCCACCTGTCAGGGAATACTCCTTGCACGTCCCAGGTGAGGGCCGCGCCACCAAACGAGATCATTCAAGTCGTCCATCCTTCGTTCTCTTCGTTACCTGCTGCCGGTTCCGGCGGCACATTTCCGGCTCATCCCCCTCCTTCTTCGCTCCAAACCTCGCCTCTCCGGTTTCCTCCCATGAAGCCCATCAACGCCTTCCTGCTTTCGCACAACCTGCGCCTTGCGCAAAACCCCTGCATCAGCCCTGACTTCTGTCTCGACTGGCCGACACTGCAGCAGAAGTTCGCCGACCGCTCCGCCCAAGGCCTGAAGTTCCACGACAAGTCCGGCTTCGAGACCGCGGCCGGCACATGGACGCTCGTCGAGGACCTCGCCACCGGCGACTGCGCGTGGCGCCTCGAAGCCCCGCGCATCGCCGATCCGTCCGAAGTGCTCGACGACGGCGTCCTGCTCAAGCCCGGCCGCGCCGTCTTCCCCGCCACCTGGGAGAACCTCCTCCTCCTCAAGAACCTCGTCCAGGAACACGACGCCGGGACCACCATTTTTCCCACCGCCTCCGCACAGCTCGGCCGCAGCACCCTCGGCGTCGGCGCGCGCTTCACCACGCTCCACTGGCCCGCCGTCGAATGGGCCATGAGCGCCCTCGAGATCGGCATGACGGCCAACCAGAACTCGATCCCGCGCGAGCTGGTCTACGACGTCGACGCCATGCTGGCCGGGAAACTGGATACCGTGCCGTTCCCCTTCATCGGCGCCGCCGTCCCCGAGGGCCACCAGGGCCAGAGCGTCGAGGGCATGAGCCACGGTTGCGTGCTCTCCAAGCTCAAGACCGGCTTCCACCGCCGGCGCATCGCCTGGAGCTTCAACGCCGACCACCAGCCCATCGGCGGCAAGTTCGACCGCCGCGAGGACGCGCTCGTGCGCGGCTGCCTGCTCGCCAGCTACATCACCTTCGACCTCTCGCCCGAACTCGCGCTCAACCAGCCCGCATCCGCGGCCGACGTCCCCGCCGCGCTCCTCGCCAAGGTCCTCGCCCGGGTCGCCGCCGCCGGCCTCACGCTCGACGAGGCCACGCTCGCCGCGCTCGTCGGCACCGTCTGGCCCGCGCTGCAGAAGATGAAGCGCCGCGACGAGAAGTACGCCGCCGCCCGCGACGCGGCGTTCACCACGCCGGTCGGCCGCGGCTACCTGCGCGAGCTCTCCATCGACGAACTCCCCGGTCTCACCACCCCGGAGACCACCGCCGTGATGCTCGCCTTCTGCGAGGCGCTCGGCATGCCCGTCAACTTCATCGCCCCCGCCTTCGGCTTCCAGAAGAACTGCCCGTATCCGGACAACACCGCCCTGCGTGCCCTCATCGCCAGGCAGTGGGCCGTGTGCGAGAAGTTCGGGGTCAGCATCGGCTTCCACTCCGGCTCCGGCAAATCCGCCGAGAACTACCGGATCATGGGCGAGGTCACCGGCAGCCGCCTCGAGATCAAGACCAGCGGCCGCTACACCTACGAGATGGGCCTCGCCGTCGCCGCGTCGCCGAATCCCGCCGACCAGCGGCTCTGGGCCGACTGGTACCGCTTCACCCTGGAGCTCGCCCTGCTCGGCGCCTTCAGCACCGACGCCACCGAGCAGAAGATGGCGCGCACCTTCATCACCACCGCGCTCGCCGCGTGCGGGAAACCGACCGACGTCTTCGCCGACTCCGCCGCGACGCGCGCCGCCCTCGAGGCGCTGCCGCCGAGTCCCGAGCACATGTTCTTCTTCGAATACAACTTCCTCTATGTGCTCGCCGGCGGCGGCCGCGCCGAGAAGGCCGCCCTCGGCGACCACACTCCCGCCGGATACAACCAGCGTGCGCGTTTCTATGCGATCAGCCCCGAGGCGCAGCTGCTCTTCGCCAAGGGCATCGCGAGTTACCTCGTGTTCCTCGCCGAAAACACCGGCCTCGCCCCGACCGACCGTTGCGCCGCCGCGCGCGCCAAGCTCGCATCCCTCACCAGCTACGACGAACTGCTCAACGACATCGCCTGATGAAACCGTTCATCCACGAGAACTTCCTCCTCCACAACGAGGCCGCCCGCGACCTCTACCATTCCTTCGCCAAGGACGAGCCGATCCTCGACTACCACTGCCACCTGCCGCAGAAGCTCATCCTCGAAAACCACCGTTTCGCCGACCTCGCGGAGGTCTGGCTCGGCGGCGACCACTACAAGTGGCGCGCCATGCGCGCCAACGGCATCGACGAGCGCTTCATCACCGGCAACGCCACCCCGCGCGAGAAGTTCGACGCCTGGTGCGCCACCGTGCCCAACACCCTGCGCAACCCGCTCTACCACTGGTCCCACCTTGAGCTGAAGCGCTACTTCGGCCTCGACTGCCTCATCTCCCCCGCCACCGCCGACCGGATCTGGACCGTCGCCAACGAACGCCTCGCCACCCTGCGCGTGCACGACATCCTCGCCGCCGACAAGGTGGCCGTCGTCGGCACGACCGACGATCCCGCCGACCCGCTCGACCAGCACATCGCGATCGGCAAACTCGGGATCAAGACCCGCGTGTATCCGTCTTTCCGGCCCGACAAGGCGCTGCTCGTCGACCAGCCCGCCGCCTTCAACGCCTGGATCGAGAAGCTCGCCGGCGCGGCGAAGACCACCGTCGCGTCCTTCGAGAACTTCCTCGCCGCGCTCGACCGGCGCCACGCCGACTTCCACGCCGTCGGCGCCCGCGTCTCCGACCACGGCATGGAGCAGTGCCTCGCCGAGCCCTGCACCGCCGCCGAGGCCAAGGCGATCTTCGACGCCGCGCGCGCCGGCCGCGCCGCCACCAAGGCCCAGCTCGCGCAGTTCACCTCGTTCATGATGCTCGAGTTCGGCCGCTGGGACGCCAAACGCGGCTGGACCAAGCAGCTGCACCTCGGCGCCCTGCGCAACAACAACACCCGGCTGC
>JAEWNN010000183.1 GCA_023457035.1 Verrucomicrobiota bacterium | reverse complement strand
CCGCCGCGCTGCGCGAGTGGCAACAGCTCGCCGCCGCCGCCTGCGCCGCCGACCACGCCGCCCCGGCGCCCGAAGCCTTCGCCGCCGCCATCCGGCGCGAACTCGTCGGCGCCACCGCCGACCACGTCGCCACCTGGGAACGTCTGTGGCGCGAGGCCGACGCCACCCTTTACGGTCGCCAGACCGCCCTGCCCACCGACTGGGCCATGCGCGCCCACGCCGCGCAAAACGCCACGCGCCTGCGCCGCCGCTCCGTCTTCGCGCCCCTGCACCCCTCCAACCTCTGGCCGCTCCCCCTCGTGGCGCTGCTGCTCCTCGCGGCCCCGCCCCGCGCCGAGGCCATCGGCGCCGCCGAGGAGTCGTATCAGCGCGCCGAGTTCGCCAACGCCGAACAGACCTGGCGCGCCAGCCTCGCCGTGGCGCCCGACGACTGGAAGCTCCGCCACAACCTCGGCCTCGCCCTCGCCCAGCAGGACCGCTGGTCCGAAGCCGCCGCCCAGTGGAGCGTCGCCTTCCTCGCCGCGCCGCGCGACCCGTCCGTGCGCTGGCACCTCGCGCTCGGCCTCGAGCGCGCCGAGTTCACCCAACCCGAGTTCGCCGCGCTCTCAGCCGGCACCGGCCTCTCCGGGCTGGCCCGCCTCGCCCCGCCGGCCGGGTGGCAGCGGATCGTCGTGACGGGCAGCGCGCTCCTCGGGCTCGCCCTCGCCGCCGTGCTGCTCGCCCGCCATTTCCCGCGGCGGCGCGGCTGGCTCGATGGTGCCGCCGCCCTGCTCGCGCTCGCCGGCGTGCTCGCGCTCGCCACCGGCCTCACCGCACTCCGCGAATACGGCCCGCTCGCCCATCCCGACGCCGTGCTGGTCTGGAAGGCCGCCGAGTTGCGCAGCGTCCCGACCGAGGCCGGCGAGCAGAAGCCCGAGCTGCTCGCCGCCGGCACCATCGCCCTCTGGCAGAAATCCTTCCTCGGCTGGGACCAGCTCCTCTTCGCCAACGGCCAGACCGGCTGGACCCGCGGCGAAAGCCTCCAGCCGCTCTATCCCCGCAAGGCGAAGCGCGACTGAACCGACTCCAGAGTGGTGGCACGCGGAGGGCGCGGAGAATACGCCCGCTTCCGCCTGTCCGAACCCTCCGCGGTCTCCGCGCCTCCGCGTGAGCCAATTCCGTCTCCGGTCGGCTCGCCGCCTCTCCGGCCTCTTCCGGATCAGCGTTTATCAGCGTGCTCTGCCGTACGGCAGAGCGGTTCAACCTGCCTGGTCGCGGAGCGGTCGCACTGGGCAAGCCGTGGGTTATCCCGCCTTCGGATTCGGAGGAATGAGCCGGGGCGTTTCTTCCCGAAATCGCCCAGCCCGACCTGGGGCTTGGCCCTACTGTCGGTTCCGGTCGCGCTTTCTGGGGCCGACACCGCGCCCGCGGGCGGAGCCGCATGAGGCGGTTTCATCCGCCGGCGGCGCCGCCGCAACCGTGGGTGGAAAATGACGTCGCCCGCGCACCGCCGCCGCCTTTCGGATTGGTCCCGAGCGCACCGCCGCCCACACTCCGCCGCATGGATCGCCTCCCCGCCGCCCTCTACGCCATCGCCGCACTCGTCGGCCGCACCGGCGATCCCCGTGTCGCCAAGGAGTCGATCCTGCGCGAATGCGTGGGACTCTTCCACGCCGACGCCGGCGGCATCGCCATCCTCGACCCCGACGTCAACCTCCTCCGCATCGAGGTCCACCACGGGCTCCCGCCCGGCACCGGCGAACACACGCTCCGTCTCGACCAAGGCCTCACCGGCTGGGTCGCGCTCCACGGCAAGCCCGCCCTCGTGGCCGACGTCGCCGCCGACCCGCGCTACATCCGCCTGCGCAGCCAGGCCCGCTGCGCGATGGCCGCCCCCCTGGAATGCGACGGCCACATCCTCGGCGCACTCACCCTCAACTCCGACACCGTCGCCGCCTGGACCGCCACCGACCTCGCCGCGTTCGCCCAGCTCGCCGCCGAGGCCGCCCGCACCCTCCAGCGCATCTGGCTGCTCCGCCAGCTCCAGGAGAAGGCGCGGCAGCTCGAGACGCTCACCAGCGTCGGCCAGTCGCTCGTCTCCAAGCTGCAGTTGCAGGAGCTGCTCGACACCATCACGCGCGAGACCCGCGCGATCTTCGGCAGTTGCATCGGCGCCCTCCTGCTCCACCAGCCCGAGGCCGACACCCTCCGGGCCGAGTCCTGGGCCGGGCCCGAGGGCTTCGTGCCCCCGCCCAAGGAGGACTGGCCCGCCGACGATTGCCTGGCCACAGCCGGAGTGCGCACCGAGCGGCTCATCGAGTACCCGCATCTCCACGCCGCCGAGGTGCTGGAGCTGCGCGACGTGCCCCGCGCGCCCGCCGTGCAGGCCGCGCTGCTCGCGCCCATCGTCGTCGAGGGCGCCGTGATCGGCGTGCTCGCCAGCTACAGCGAGCGCCCGCACCGCCACAACGACGAGGAGAAGCGCCTGCTCGGTGCGCTGGCCAACCTCGGCGCCGTCGCCATCGCCAACGCCCGGCTCTACGCGCGCGTCTTCCAGAGCGAGGACACGTTGCGCAAGAACGAGACCCTCACCACCCTCGGCCTGCTCGCCGCCGAGATCGCCCACGAGGTCCGCAACCCCCTCACGGTCATCAAGCTGCTCTACAGCTCGCTGCGCATCGAGTTCGCCGCCGGCGATCCACGGATCAAGGACATGCGGATCATCGGCGAGAAGCTCAACCAGCTCGAGGCCACCGTCACGCGCGTGCTCAACCTCGCCAAGGCCCCCGGCGCCCTCCACTCGCGCTGGCCGCTCGACGAGATCATCACCGACACCCTCCTGCTCGTCCGCCTCAAGCTCCACCAGGGCATGATCGCCGTGCGCTACGAGCCCGCCCCGGAGACGCTCTTCGTCGAGGTCAACAAGGGCCAGATCCAGCAGGTGCTCCTCAACCTCATCCTCAACTCCACCCACGCGATGCCCGCCGGGGGCTGCATCACCCTGCGGGCCGCCCGCGGCCCCCGCGCCGACGGCGCCCCCGGCCTGGTGCTCGACTTCTCCGATACCGGGCGCGGCATCCCCGCCGAGCTGCAACCGAAGCTCTTCGCCTCCGTGCTCATGGGCCGCACCGACGGCACCGGCCTGGGGCTGGCCATCGTGAAACGCATTCTGCAAAGCCACCACGGCGACATCGAGCTGCTCGCCACCGGCCCGGCCGGCACCACGTTCCGGCTCACGCTGCCCCTGGCGCCGTAGCCCTCGGCGTCGAACACGGGCTTCTCAGACTTTTCTTTGTGCTTCTTCACAGAGTTCCTTTCCGATCTTCCAGTAACCGGCACCGATGATCCGCACCGCACCGCCCCGGCCGATGCGTGCAGCGGACGAGCATCACCCGCGACCCGATCTTGCCGAGGAGCCACCAGCGCAGCTCCCGCGGCCCGCTGAGCTGCGGGTCGAATGCGACCACGGCATGCGGTGCGTCGAACGCCTCCTGCGCTTCGGTGAAGGCCACGCCATGCTTGGCGACGTTGGTCTCCTGCTTCCGTTGGTCCCAGACGAATCTCAAAACACCGGAACGCGGCCACACCGCGCTTGATTCGCAATATCGTTTCCCAAGAAGCCAACCGGGCGAGTTGCCGCTTTGCACCTCACCCCGCCGGCGCCGCGAGATTGAGCCGCATCTCGTTGGCGAAGGTGAAACCGAGTTTCTCGTACAGGCCGGCCCGCTTGGCCTGCTCGGAGGCGACCAGCCGCGCGAAGACCACGCCCTTTGCGCGCAGCCACGCGAGCGTCTCCGCGGTCAGTCGCCGGGCGTGCCCGTGCCGCCGGTGCTCGGGCAGCACGTACACATCCATGATCCAGCCGTAGCGGCGCGGTTTGAGGGTGTTGGCGGGGAAGTCGTCGCGGATCATCACGCCGGCGGTGGCGACGATCGCGCCGTCGGCGAGCCAGCCGAAGTGCGCGATGGTATCGGCGCGGTAGCCCTCGGCGTAGAGCGTGTGCGTGAGCTCGCGCCAGTCGGCGGCCAACAGCGGCGCCATGCCGCACTCCTCCATCATCCGGTAGCGGAAAGCCAAGGCGACGGGGAGCTCGGCCTCGGTCAGGCGCGTGATCGGGGAGATGGTCGGGGTCGTGGCTTCGGCGTTCACGACGATCCTCAACGGCACAAGCACGCGCCACCCCAAGGCCTCCACCCGCGCCGCACGCCCGCGGCCCACTTCATTCAGCGGCTCGCCTCGTAGACCGGCACCATCTCGGGCAACCAACGTTCGAGCCGCGCGATGCGCGTCTCGTCGGCGGGGTGGGTGGAAAGCCACTCGGGCATCCGCACGCCGGACTGCTCGCGGGCCGCCATCTTGCGCCAGAAACGGATCGCCGCCGCCGGGTCGTAGCCGGCGCGGGCCATGTAGAGCAGCCCGATGCGGTCGGCCTCGCTCTCGTGGTCGCGGGAGTACTTCAGCACGGTGCCGGTCGCCGCGAGCCCGAAGGCCGCATTGATCGCATCGCGGTATTTCGAGTCCTCCGTCGCCACCGCCACCCCCGCGCCCAACACCGCCACCCCGAGCGACTGCGACGCCCGCTCGGCCCCGTGCCGCGCGCTCACGTGCGCGATCTCGTGCCCCATCACCGCGGCCAGTTCGTCGTCGCTGTCCGCGAAATTCAACAACCCCGTATAGACGCCGACCTTGCCGCCCGGCAGCGCGAACGCGTTCACCTGCGCGGACTCGAACACCACGAACTCCCAGTCGGCGTTGGGCAGGTCGCGGCCGACCGCCGGGGCGATGCGCAACCCGATCCGGCGCACCCGCTCGGTCGCGACCGGGTCCTGGCAGATCGGCTGCTGGGTCTTGAGGTCGGCGAAGGCCGACAGCCCCATCTGCGCCTCCTGCGAGGCATCGATCAGCATCAGCTGGCGCCGCCCGGTCTCCGGAACCGTCGCACAGCCCGAGAACAGCACCAGCGCCGCAGCGCCGCCCCACACGAACAGCAGCACACCGAACTTCATGCCCGGCACCATGCCGAAGGCCGGCGTTTTCGCCAGTCGGCAGTCGCCGCCCGGGCATGGCATTCCACCGGGGTCGCAACACCTCCCTCCCTGCTTCCTGCGCGAACCGCTCCCGCACGCAGCGCGATTTGCCTATTCGCCGCTCCCGATGATCCGTTCTCCCCCAACATGAGCACCAGCGCCGACACCCGCCCGCACGTGGTCGTTCTCGGAGCCGGTTTCGCCGGCCTGACCTTCGCGCAGAAGTTCCCCGCGGGACTCGCGCGCCTCACGCTCGTCGACCGCACCAACCACCATCTTTTCCAGCCCCTGCTCTACCAGGTCGCCACCGCCGGGCTGGCCGTGCCCGACATCGCGCAACCGGTGCGCTCCATCCTCGCCCGCAAACGCGATGTCACCGTGCTGATGGACGAAGTCACCGGCTTCGACCTCGCGGCCCGCACCGTGCGGCTCCGGCAGAGCGTGCTGCGCTACGACCACCTCGTCGTCGCCCTCGGCGGGCGCACCGGCTACTTCGGCCACCCGGAATGGGAGCAGCACGCGCCCGGGTTGAAAACCATCGACGACGCACTCCGGATCCGCCGCAACGTGCTGCACGCCTTCGAACGCGCCGAGATGACCGATGATCCCGCCGAACGCCAACGCCTGATGACGATCGTCGTGATCGGCGGCGGCCCCACGGGCGTCGAACTCGCCGGCACGTTTGCGGAGCTCCAGCGCCATGTGCTCGCGCGGGATTTCCGCCGCCTCAACCTGCGCATGGCGCGCGTCATTCTCGTCGAAGGCAGCCCGCGCCTGCTCAACGCCTACCCGCCCGAACTTTCCGACCGGGCGCGCGCACAACTCGAGAGCCTCGGCGTGGCCGTGTGGCTCGGTGTGCAGGTGCGCGAGATTCGCGACGGCGAAGTGGTGCTACCCAACGAGACCCTGCGCGCCGCCAACATCATCTGGGCCGCCGGCGTCGCTGGCTCGCCGCTCGGCCCGCAGCTCGGCGCCGAGACCGACCGCGCCGGCCGCGTCAAGGTCCTGCCCGACCTCAGCCTCCCCGGCCATCCGGAGGTGTGCGTCCTGGGCGACATGATTGCGCTGACCGACCCGAAGGGCCAGGTGGTGCCCGGCGTATCCCCGGCAGCCATGCAGGCGGGAACTTACGCTGCAAAAACCCTCGCTCGGGAGATCCGCGCCGGTGCCGCGGCCGAACCGGCACGCCGGGCGCCGTTCGTCTACTTCGACAAGGGCTCGATGGCGACGATCGGCCGCTCGCGCGCCGTGGCGAAGGTCGGCAAGCTCCAGTTCAGCGGTCTCACCGCGTGGTTGGCGTGGCTGTTCATCCACCTCGTGTTCCTCGTCGGCTTCCGCAACAAACTCTCCGTCCTGCTTTCCTGGACGTACTCGTACCTGACGTTCCGCCGCGGCGCGCGCGTCATCTACGGGTTCCCGCGCGAGGAACCACCGCCGCCCACCGGCTGAGTCGGCACGCCCCCGCGCGGCTTGCCGCCGCAGCGCGTTCGGTCCTGACTTGCCCCCCCCATGGCCGAACCCTTCAAGAACCTGGTCAACCGCGAGACCGTCGCCGAGGCCGCGGGCCACCTGTCCCGCGCCTGGCCCCGCTTCGACCGCGCGCGCTTCGAAACGCTCGCCGGCGTTGGTCTCGAGAAGCTGGAGCTCAAGGCCCGCGTGCTCCACCTCGCCGCCGCGCTCGCGCAGACCCTGCCCGCCGACTTCGCCCAAGCCTGCGCCGTGATCGAGGCCGCACTCGCGCCGCCGCTCCCGCTCGACGCCGACGGCGAGCCGGCCGAGCAAGACGCCGCCGCGCGTGCCTCGGGGCTTTCCGGCATCATCATCTGGGCGCTGGGCGAGTTCGTCGCCGCACGCGGGCTCGACCACACGGCGCGGGCGCTCGCCTGCCTGCACGCGCTCACGCAGCGCTCGACCGCCGAGTTCGCGATCCGACCCTACATCCAACGTGATCCCGCGGTCGTCTTCCGCACCCTCGCCAAGTGGGTCCGCGATCCCAGCGCACACGTCCGCCGGCTCGTCAGCGAAGGCAGCCGGCCGCGTCTGCCCTGGGGCCTGCGCCTCCAGTCACTCGTCGCCGATCCCGCCCCCACACTACCACTGCTGCGCACCTTGCAGGACGATCCTTCGGCCTACGTGCGCCGCAGCGTAGCCAACCACCTCAACGACATCGCCAAGGACCACCCCGACCTCGTCGCCGCCTGGGTTCGCGAACACCTCGTCGGCGCCCCGCCCACCCGCGTCGCCCTCCTGCGCCATGCCTGCCGCACGCTGATCAAGGCCGGCCATCCCGCCACGCTGGAGGCGTGGAGCCTCGACCGTTGCCTGCACGGCAAGGCCACGCTCACCCTCTCCGCCCGCGCCGTCGCCATCGGCGGGAGCCTTGGCCTCACGGTCCGGCTGACCTCCACCGCCGCGGAGCCGCAGTCGCTCGTGATCGACTACGCCGTGCACCACATGCGCGCCAGCGGCGAGCGCACGCCGAAGGTGTTCAAGGGCTGGAAACTCGTGCTCGCCCCGGGCGAGAAGCGCTCGCTCGCCCTCCAGCACAGCCTCCGTCCCGTCACGACGCGCCGCCTCTACCCCGGCGCGCACCGGATCGATCTGTTGGTCAACGGCCAGAACGTCGCCGGTCGCGATTTCATGCTTCGGCCCGCAGGCTGACGCCCGCTCCCTTATCCCATGAATACGCCCCTGCGTCTTCCGGCTCTCGCCGGCCTCCTGCTGCTCTCGGCCACTTCGCTCGCCGCCCAGTCGTCCGCCTCGGCCACGACCCCGGAAGCGAAGCCGGCCGCGAAGGCCGCGCCCGCGAATCCGTTCCTGCTCAGCCCTGAGGAGCAGGCTCGGCTCTACAAACTCGGAGTCGAGGACCAGGCCGACATGCTGCGCCAGCTCGGCATCACCAAGCTGCGCCCCGGCCGCAACCCCAACCCCGGCTCGACCAATCTCCCCAACTACGATTCCGCCAAGGTCAACCCGTATCCCGACTGGCCGGATGCGCTCACGCTCAAGGACGGCCGCAAGGTCGCCACCGCCGCACAGTGGTGGGAGCAGCGCCGCCCCGAGATCGTCGAGGACTTCGAGCGCGAGGTCGTCGGGCGCATCCCGGCCGGAGTCCCCGGCATCACTTGGGAAGTCGTCGAAACCGTCCCCACCACCGTGGCCGGCCGGCCCGTCGTCGCCCGCCGCGTCGCCGGCCGCGTCGACAACTTGGCCTGCCCCGCGATCGCCGTCGGGATCAAGATGGTGGTGGTCGTGCCGGCCGACGCCGCCGGCCCGGTGCCGACGCTGATCATGTTCGGCTGGGGCAACCTGCCCGACGAACCGGCGCCGCGCTTCGGGCCCGAGCCCGCCGCCCCGCCCTCGCACGAGCAGCTCATCGCCGCCGGCTGGGGCTACGTCTCGCTCGTCCCCACGAGTATCCAACCGGACAATGCCGCCGGCCTGACCGCGGGCATCATCGGCCTGACCAACCGGGGACAACGCCGCACGCCCGAGCAATGGGGCGCGCTGCGCGCCTGGGCCTGGGGCGCCGCCCGCGCCCTCGATTATCTGGAGACGTTGCCCGCCGTGGATGCCAAGCGCGTCGGCATCGAGGGCGTCTCCCGCTACGGGAAGGCCGCGCTCGTCGCGATGGCGCTCGAGCCGCGCTTCGCGGTGGCGTTGATCGGTTCCTCCGGCGAGGGCGGCGTGAAACCGCACCGCCGCGATTTCGGCGAGGCCGTGGAGAACCTCACCGGCTCCGGCCAATACCACTGGATGGCCGGCAACTTTCTGAAGTACGGCGCCGAGGAGTCTTCGTTTGGCCGCAAGGACGCCGGCGACATCCCGGTCGAGTCGCCGATGCTCCTCGCGCTCTGCGCCCCGCGCCCGACCTTCGTCAGCTACGGCATCCCCGAGAAGGGCGACGCCCCTTGGCTCGACCAGCAGGGCAGCTACATGGCCACGGTCGCCGCCGGGCCGGTCTTCCGCCTGCTCGGCGCCCGCGACCTCGGCGACCCGGCCGACTACCGCACCGCCCAGATGCCGCCCCACAACACCGGCCTGCTCGACGGCGAACTCGCCTGGCGCCAGCACGACGGCGGCCACGAGGACCGCTCCAACATGAGCTTCTTCCTCGCCTGGGCGAATCGGCTCCTCCACCACACCCCACCCCCGCCGGCCCAGCCGTAGCCCCACCGCCGGGCAAACACGATCCGCGTCGTCCCAGATGCAGGATCAGCCAGTCCCGGAATCGCCGACGAGACAACCGCCCCGACCGGGCCCCAGCACCGTAAGCCACTGCCACTGCGGCAACACGGTGGATCGTCGGCCTTGGCACATCCCATGCGATGCTGGACGCCCATCGCCCCATGCGTCTTCCCTCCAAACCCGCCCGCCTCCTCTACGTCGACAACCTGCGCGTCCTCACCATCGCGCTCGTCGTCCTCCAGCACGCCGCCGTCACCTACAGCGGCCTCGGAAGCTGGTACTACAAGGAGAGCGCCCCGCTCGGGCAGATCGAGTTTCTCTTCTTCGGGCTCTGGCAGACGCACGCGCAGGCGTTCTTCATGTCGCTGTTCTTCCTGCTCGCCGGCTACTTCGTACCCGCCTCGTTCGCACGCAAGGGCCCGCGCGGCTTCCTCGTCGACCGTTTCTATCGCCTCGGCGTGCCGTTGCTCATCTACGTCCTCGTCCTGCACCCGCTGCTCGTGAAGATCCTGCAACCAAATCTCGATGTCGCCGACTACCTCCTGGACGGCCTGCGCACGCGCGAAATCTTCTCGTGGACCGGCCCGCTCTGGTTTGTCGAAGCGCTTCTGGTCTTCACCGTCGCCGCACTCCCGTTTCTCGGCCGCCTCCGCCGCCCGCCGACGTCGTCCGCCGCCGGCCTGCCCGCCACCGCAATCTGGACACTGATCGCGCTCGTCGCCGCCGCCGCCTTCTCGATCCGCCTCGTCTTCCCCATCGGCACCTCCTTCGCCAACCTACAGTTCTGCTACTTCGCCGCCTACATCGCGGCGTTCGCCGTGGGCGTGCTGGCCGGCGCGCGCGGCTGGTTCGAACGCATCTCCTTCCGCGCGGCGAAGCGCTGGTTGCTCGCCGCCTTCGGCCTCGGCCTGCCGCTCTGGCTCTGCGCAGTCGTCGCCGGCGGTGCGCTTGAAGGTCGGAATGGTATCGACGGCGGTCCGAACCTCGGGGCCTTCCTCTATGCGCTCTGGGAGTCCTTCTTCTGCGTCGCCTTCATCATCGCCCTCCTCGGCATCGCCCGAGCGAAGCTCGACTTCCAGAAACCCTGGATGCGCTTCCTGGCCGACAACACCTTCGGCGTGTACGTCTTCCACGCCGTCGTCCTCGTGGCCGTCTCGCTCGCGCTCAAGCCGCTGACGCTCCCCGCCATCCCGAAGTTCGCCCTCGTCTCCACGCTCGCGCTCGCCGGCTCGTTTCTCGTCGCGTGGGCCGTCCGCCAAGTACCGCCGCTGCGCCGCCTGTTCTCTTGACTTGAACGCCTCGCCACTTCCCGCAAACCCCACGCCATACCGCAACCTCAACATGGGCGCCAACAACGTCATCCCCACCCGCATCACCGAGGCGCTGCGCCGCTTCCCGCCGTTCTCGATGCTGCCGGATTCGGCCGTCGCCGCGCTCGCGGCCGACTCCGTGGTCCGCGTGCTCGCCGCCGGCGAGAAGGTCTGGACGCAGGGCGACAAGCCCGGCGACGAGCTTCTGTTCCTCGCCCGCGGCCGCGTGGAGTACATCTGGAAGGTCGAGGACCGCAGCGAACTGGTCGACGTGCGCGACGTCGGCGACGTGCTCGGCCTCACCGCGCTACTCAAGAACGAGCCGTTCCGCGTCACCGCGCAGGTGGTCGAGGACAGCCTCTTCTATGCGCTGCCGTGGCCGGCGATGCGCGAGTTGCTCGAGACGCACGACGAGGCCCGCGACTACGCCCGGCGTCACCTCTTCTGGGCGACACGCGTCGGCGACTCCATCTCCCTGCCCGAGCCCACCGAGTCGCGGGTGGCCGGCCGCGCCAAGAACATCCTCCAGGCCCACCTCGACGGCGCCCGCCGCATCGAGCCCCGCCCCGCCGGCCGGCTGCTCACCTGCCCGCCCGCCGAGACGCTGCAACACGCCGCCGAACGCATGACGGCGAGCCGCGTGCCCTCCATCCTCGTCGTCGACGACGCGCAGCGGCCGGTCGGCATCGTGACCGCCAACATGCTCATGCAGACCGTGGTGGTGGAGGGCATCGCGAAATCCGAGCCCGTCTCGCGCATCATGTCCTCGCCGGTGGTGACCGTGGCGCCGCACTCCAGCGCCACCGCCGCGCTGCTCGTCATGCTGCGCCAGCGCATCGGGCAGGTCTGTATCACGGAGGACGGCACGGCCGACACCCCCGCGCTCGACGTGTGCTCGCACAAGGACCTGCTCGCCCAGAGCGGCCACCACCCCGCCGGCCTGTTGCGCGAGATCCGCGCCGCCCGCACCCCGGCGCGGTTCCGCGAACTCTGCAACGAGATCGAGGAGATCGCCCGCAGCTACCTCGGCGCCGGCGTCTCCGCGGCGTTTCTCGGGCAGATCTGCGCCGAGCTCAGCGACGAGCTCGTCCACCGCCTGCTCG
>JAEWNN010000182.1 GCA_023457035.1 Verrucomicrobiota bacterium | reverse complement strand
GACCATCTCGTCGCCGGTGTAGATCTTGCCGGAGGACTTCTTGAAGACGTAGTGCTTCTTCTCCTTCACGTAGAACTCGGAGGAGGCGACGTCGAGGGCGAGGTAGATGTCCTTGCCGAGCTTGTAGCCGGCGTTCTTGACGGCGAGGGCGATGGCGTCGAGGGCCGCCTCGGTGGACTCGAGCTTCGGGGCGAAGCCGCCTTCGTCACCGACGGCGGTGGCGAGGCCCTTTTCCTTCAGGACCTTCTTGAGGGAGTGGAAGACTTCGCAGCCCATGCGCAGGCCTTCGGAGAAGGTCGGGGCGCCGAAGGGCATGATCATGAATTCCTGGAAGTCGATCGGGGCATCGGAGTGCGCGCCGCCGTTCATGATGTTCATCATCGGAACGGGGAGGACCTTGGCGTTCGGCCCGCCGAGGTACTTGTAGAGCGGGATGTCGAGGGCGGAGGCGGAGGCCTTGGCCACGGCCATGGAGACGGCGAGAATGGCGTTGGCGCCGAGCTTGGCCTTGGTCTTGGTGCCATCGAGCTTGATCATCGTGCGGTCGATGCCGATCTGATCGATCGAATCCATGCCGATGATGGCCGGGGCGATGACGGTCTTGACGTTGTTGACGGCGGCCTGGACGCCCTTGCCCAGGAAGCGCTTCTTGCCGTCGATGCCCTTGGGCAGCGACTTGGCGGGCGCGGAGGAGTCGCGCAGTTCGATGGCCTCGTTCTCGCCGGTGCTGGCGCCGGACGGGACGGCCGCGCGGCCGAGGGCGCCGCAGGAGAGCTTGACGTCGACCTCAACGGTCGGGTTGCCGCGGGAGTCGATGATCTCGCGGGCGATGACGTTGGTGATGGTGGTGGACATAGGGAAAGGTGCTGAAATTTGGCGGAGGAAGGGAAAAAGAGGCGCCGCCCTCGAAGGGGCGGCGCGTCGAAAAGGCGGTTACGACTTAGTGGCCGGCCAGGTAGGCGCGGACTTCGTCGATCTTGCCACTGGAGCCGAGCTTGTCGTTGCGGCTCGCGATGAACTTCGCGTATTCGTCGATGAAGATCTTGCCCGGCGGGCGGAAGTCGAACTCCTGGGGCTTGTCGCGGAAGAACTCGCGGTGGACGCGGGTCCAGACGAGGCGGCCGTCGGTGTCGATGTTGATCTTGGTGACGCCGAGCTTGGCGGCGGGGAAGTACTCGTTGATGTCGACACCGGCCGAGTCCTTGATCTTGCCGCCGGCGGCGTTGATGCGGTCGACCTCTTCCTTCGGCACGCTGGAGCTGCCGTGCATGACGAGCGGGAAGTTCGGGAGGAGGGTCTTGATCTTCTCGAGCACATCGAAGTGCAGGGACTGCTTGCCCTTGAACTTGAAGGCGCCGTGGCTGGTGCCGATGGCGCAGGCCAGCGAGTCGCAGCCGGTGAGCTGGACGAACTTGAGGGCTTCCTCGGGGTTGGTGAGGGTGGCGTGGCCGTCCTCGACCTTGATGTCCTCCTCGACGCCGCCGAGCATACCGAGTTCGGCTTCGACGGAGATGCCCTTCTTGTGGGCGGCATCGACGACGCGCTTGGTGATCTCGACGTTCTTCTCGAACGGATCGTGCGAGGCGTCGATCATCACGGAGCTGAAGAAGCCCGAGTTGATGCAGTCGTAGCAGGTCTCCTCGTCACCGTGGTCGAGGTGGACGGCGAAGATGGCGTCCGGGAAGATCTGCTCGGCGGAGCGGATGATCGCCTCGAGCATGCGCTTGTCGGTATATTTGCGCGCGCCCTTGGAGATCTGGATGATGAACGGAGCCTTGGAGTCGATACAGCCCCGGAAGAGGCCCATCGCTTGCTCGGCGTTGTTGATGTTGTAGGCGCCGATGGCGAACTTGCCATAGGCCACCTTGAACAGTTTGGCGGTCGTAACGATCATAGGGAAAAGAAGTTCGCGAACGTCGACGTGTATGCCAGTCGGAGGGCGGTCAACAAGCGCTTTTTCCGCGGGAGGTGCGTTTATTTTCGGGAAGGCTGCGCGGCGAACGGCGTGGGCGGCGGCGGGGCAACGACCGACGGCGATGGTGCGGGACCGACAGCCCATCCCCGGGGCGGACCGGGCGTGGCGGGGTGCTTTAGCCCCCGCGGAGCGGGGGGCGAAACCCGCACCTCCATCGTCGCGATCGGCGTGCGGCGGGTGGCGAGGCCAGTCGGAGGCGGCCGGCCCGGGCTGAAGCGCCGGCCCCCCCTGTGGTGCCGGGGACAACGCTGTGCCGGAAGGTTGAATGCCGGGATTGCCCGGCGCCGGCGGAGTGTGCAACTTCGGCTCCGATGCGAGGCAAGTCCCTACTAATCGTCGGCGCGAGTTTGGCCGTGATTGCTGGCCTGGCTCCGGGTTGTCGACCGGTGGGGCGGGGCGAGAAGACCGCGCTGGCCGCGGACGCCGAGGCGGCAGCGGCGGAAGTGCAGACCGTGAATACGGCCGTTCCGGTGCAGGCTGCCCTCGCGCCAGAGAAGGAGGTCCCCGCGGGCGGAACGAGGGCAGGCGCGGACGCTCATGCGACCGTGCGGGTACCCGGCAATGGGGCTGATTCGAAGTCGGACGCCGAGCGCAAGAAAACGTCGCTCGCCGCAGCGAACACGGGGGCGCGGGCGTGGTTGGTTCGCCCGACGGATTTCGGTCCGGTGACCGAGGCGCTCAGACGCAAGCTGGCGCTGGCGGCGACGCTCGACGAGGCGGCACTGCGGGCGGAGTTGGAGCGACGCGCGGCTGGTGGCGATGCCGAGGCGGCGCTCACGCTCGGTCTAGTGCTATGCTATGGCGACGGGGCGGGCGACAAGGCCGCGGGAGAGAAGTTCATCGCGGCCGCGGCAGAGACCGGCAACGCACGGGCGATGGCGGAATTGGGTCGGCTGCTGCTCGCCGACGAAGGCCGCGCGGACGGACCGGCGCAGGCGGACGCGTGGTTGCGGAAGGCGTGGGCGGCCGGCGAGAGCGAGGGGGCCTTCCTGCTCGCGAGCGCGCAGCGTCTCGGAATGGTGGAGCCGGCGGAGGGCGAGGTGCCGAACGAGCTGATGCTGGCCGCCGCGGAGCTGGGCAATGCCGCCGCGCGGCGACTGTTCATGCGAGCCGAGGCGGAGGGTGATCTTGAGGATGCGACACCCGAGCAGGTGGCGCGCTGGTCCGAGGAGCTGGCCAAGACCGGCGATCTCGAGGGGATGGAGCTGTGGGCGCGCCATCTGAGGACGGCTGGTGAGCATGATGCCGCGATCGAGTGGTTCCGGCGTGCGGCGGCGGAGGGGTCGGCACAATCGGCTCTTGCTCTTGCTTCGTATGGGGTCGGCGACCAGAGCGTCCAGGTGGGTGCGATGAACCACCTCCGGGCTCAGATCGAAGCCGGGGCGCCGGAATCGGTGTCCGCTCGCCACCTGCTCGCTTTCCTTTTGGCCACACAGCCCCAGACCACCGACGTTAGGTCGGAGATGCTCAAACTCTTGCGGGAGGCGGGCGCGCTGAATGCCTATAGGTCGAGCTTGGTGGCGGATCTCATCGAAGCAGGAGCCAAACCGCGCGAAGCATTCTTTGAGGTGCGTACGATGGGCGATGCGGAGGTCTATCGAAGGGTTACGGAACATCAGAAAGCGAAGCGGGCAGGAAACACCGAGCTGGATTCCGCAGCTGTCTTGGTTGAGGTGGTCTCGCCGACCTATCCCGCTGAACTCCGTGCTGCCCAAGTGAACGGTATGGTGACTATCCAGTATGTGGTTAATGAAGACGGAACAGTGGGGGATCTCACGGTGATCGCGTCGGATCATCCGGCGTTCTCTGCGGCAGCGCTGGAAGCGCTGGCGCGGTGGCGGTTTCGGCCCCGGATCAAGGACGGGACGCCGGTGGCGGCCCGGATGCAGATCGATATTCCGTTCCTAATGCGGCAATAGCGTGGCGCGCCGCGCTGTTGCCTATCGGCCGGTAGCAGGGGATGCGGCGACGACGGTCCGGATGATGAAGCGGAACGACTGCTCGGAGCGGAGGTATCGCGCGGCGAGGGTGGCGAGATCCTCCGGTGTGGCGGAGGCGATGTCGTGCTCGAGGGAGCGCGCGGCGGGGAGACGCTCGGGGTCGGACTGGGCTTCGGCGAGGACCTCGTCGAGCCAGTAGCCGTTGTCGGTGCGGCCGGCGCGGGCGTTGGCGAGCAGGGGCGCTTGGGCGCGGGCGAGTTCCTCGCGCGCGATGCCGTCGCGGGCGAGGTCGGCGGCGAGATCGCGCACGGCGTCGAGGTAGTGAGCTGCCTGCTCGGGCGCAACATCGAGGGAGCAACGCAGCGTCGCGAAGCCGGTGTAGGCGGCCGTGCGGCTGAAGGTCGCGCGGGGCGCGTAGGTGGCGCCGTCCTGCGTGCGCACGCGCGTGCGAATCCGCTCCTCCAGCACCGCGGCGAGCAGCGCGAGGTGCCAACGCTGGCGGACGGAGAGTGCGTCACCGGTTCTCCAGAACAGTTCGAGGCGCGCGGGGCGGGGCGCGGCGGCGTTCACGGTGCAGGTCTCCGTCACGGGCGGGGCGAGGAAGTGGAGCGTGCGGCGGGCGGGATCAAAGGGCGGCGGGTCGCGAGGCGGGAGCGCGCCGAAGGCGCGCGCCGCGGCGGCGATGGCGCGCTCCGGGTCGAGGTCGCCGACGAGCGCGATCTCCGGCCGGGCTTGGGCGACGATCGGAGCCAGCCAGGCGCGGAGGTGCTCGGGCTGGTTGGCGAAAAGCACCTCGGCGGGCGGTGTGCCGATCCGGGGATCGCCGCCGGCAAGGCGGGGGAGGATGTGCACCTGGACGGCGCCGTCGGGCTCGGCATAGCGCGGGCGGGCGGTGCGGTCGACCGCGGCGGTGGTGGCGGCGAAGCCTTCGGGCCGGAAGGCGGGATTGGCGACGTAGGCGGTGAGGATGCGCAGGAGGAGATCGAGCTGCGCGGGGCGGGCGCTTCCGCCGAGGAGAAACGCATCCGTTTCCCGGGTGCAGGTGAGCGCGAGATGGTGGTGGTCGGCGAGCGCGGTGACCGCGGCCCAGTCGTGGCGGCCGAGCCCGCCGGCGAACCACGCGGAGGTCCACATGCTCAGGCCCGGATGCTCCGGCGGCTCCTCGGCGCGGCCGTGGCCCAGGCGGACGCGGCAGCGCACCTGGCCGGGCTCGAAGCTGGTGCGTTTCAGGCTGAGGCGCACACCGTTGGCGAACTCCACGAGCCAGAGATCGAGGTCGGGCACATGTTCGCGGCGGACGATTGCGCCGGGCGGACCGAAGTCGTCGTAGGCGAACTCCACGATCGGTTCCGGAATCGGGGCGGCGACGGCGATCCGGCGGCTATCGCGCAGGGTCTTGATGAGGTCGGCGCGGGAGGGCAGGAGCGGTGCCGGGCCGGAAACGAAGACCGAGAGCGGACCGTGGGCGCGCGCCTCGCGGAAGGCGGCGGTGCAGGATTCGGGGGTGAGCGAATCAAGAAGTTGGGTGCGGGAGGCGCGCTGCTCGGTCGCCGCGAAGAACGGTGTGCCGCGGCCGAGGGCGGTGGCGAGTGCTTCGGCAATGCCTGCCGGGTCACCGGTGCCTTCGGTCTCGACCGCGTGCGCGAGGTCGTCGTGGGCGAGGCGGCGGTGGAGGGCAACTTCCTCGGCGGTGAAGCCATGCGTCTCCACCCGGCGGATTTCCTGTTCGAGCGCGGCGAGGCCGGTGGCCCAGCCGGAGGGGCCGGCGGTGAAGGCGAAGTTCAGGGCGCGGAACCCGCGGCACGGCGTGCCGGTGGCGGCGCTCGCGTTGGCGAAAGGGGCGGCAGCACGCCTCTCGAGGCGGTCGAGGCGGCGCGCCAGCATCTGGATCGCGGCATGCAACGAGGTCTCGCGGGCGAGGTCGCTCCAGCGGGCGGGCCCGACCGGTTCGGGCAGGATTGCGCCGAGTTGAATACGGAGGGCTCCAAGCGAAGGGTTGGGGTGAAGAGCGACGGCGGGCGCAGTGGGGCGGTGCGGCGAGCCGGTCACCGGGGCGGGGCGGACGGGGGCGCGGGCGACGAGGGAGGCGAAGTGTTCGGAAACCCGGGCTGCGGTGGCGGCCGGATCGACGTCGCCGACCACGATGACGGTGAGGTTCTCGGGGCGATACCAGGCTTCGTGAAACTCGCGCAGCCTCGGTGCGGTGGCGGCGCGGATCGTGGGCTCCGTGCCAATGGGGGGGCGCGCGGGGAGGCGGGTGCCGGCGAAGAGGAGCTCGGTCTGGGTGGAGCGTTGGGCGGCGAGCGGGGTGCGGCGCACGAAGTCCTCGGCCAAGATGACGGCGCGCTCGCGCTGGACCGCGGCGGTGTCGAACGGGAGTCCGTCGGCGAAGTCGCGGAGGAGGGCGAGCGCGGTCTCCAGCCGGGCGGGGCTTACGGTAGCGAGATCAAGGCGGTAGAGCGTGCGGTCGTAGGCGGTTTCGGCGTTGAGATGGGGACCGAACTTCACGCCCTCGAGTTGGAGACGCTCCACCAGTTCGCCCGCGGGGAAACGCCGGGTGCCGGCGAAGGCCAGGTGCTCGACGAAATGGGCGTAGCCCCGTTCGTCGTCGCGTTCGTGGAGCGAGCCGACCTCGACCAGCAGGCGCAGGCTCGCGGCGCCGGCGCGGCCTTGGTGCGGGAGGATCGCGAAACGCACGCCGTTGGGAAGGCGGCCGGAGCGCAGGCGGGCGGGTGGCGGGACCTCGGCGGCGAGGTCGAAGTCGTTCGTGGCGCCGGCGGGCGCGTGCGGGCCGGCGAGGAGAAGCAGGCCGAGCAGCGCGGAGCGGAACCAGTGGGGCATGACGGAAGCCAAACGGTGCGGCACGGGCGCCGGCAAGAACGGACGCGGCTCGTCGCTTGATCCGGGGGCGCGGAGGCGCGCGCTTGCGGCGTGGGTCAGGAGTGGCAACGCTGCGCATCGCGCATGATCATCGACTGCCACGTGCATCTGTATCCGGACGCCGCGATCGCCGACCCGGCGGGCTGGGCGGCGGCGCGGGGCGAAGCGCGGTGGGCGGCGATGGTCGGACCGCGCGCCGATGGCGGCGCGAGCCTCCAGGGCTGGGCGAACGAGGAGCGACTGCTCCGTGACATGGATGCCGCCGGCGTGGATCGCGCGGTGCTGCTGGGGTGGTACTGGGAGAATGCGGCCACCTGCGCGGAGCAGAATCGGTTTCTCGCGGAGGTGGTGCGCCGGCATCCGGACCGGCTGGAGGCATTCGCGACGTTGCATGCGGAGGTGGGTATCGAGGGCGTGCGTACAGAGCTGGTGCGTTGCCGCGACGAGGGCCTCTCCGGGCTCGGCGAGTTGTGTCCGCCGGCGCAGGGTTTCGGGTACGACGATCTGGTGTTGGCGGCGGCGCTGGAGCTGGCGGCGCAGTGGCGCTGGCCGGTGAACCTGCATGTGACCGAGCCCGCCGGGCGCGCGTATCCCGGGCGCGTGGAGACTCCGTTTCTGGAGCTGCTCGCGTTGGCGGCGCGTCATCCGGCGGTGCGGTTCGTGTTCGCGCACTGGGGCGGGCTGCTGCCGTTCTTCGAGCTGAACCGCGCGGTGGCGAAGCCGCTGGCGAACGTGTGGTACGACACCGCGGCCTCGCCGCTGCTGTACCGACCGGAGGTTTTCCGGCTGGTGGCGGAGGCGGTCGGCGCGGGGCGGATCCTGTACGGCTCGGACTACCCGCTGCGGTTGTATCCGAAGCATCAGGCGGAACCGGAGTTCGCGCGTTTCCTCGCGGAGATCCGTGGCTGCGGGCTGGGGGCGGACGAGTTGGCCGCGGTGTTGGGCGGGAATTGGCAGCGGTTGCGCGGGGAAGTCGGGGAGGAAAGCCCGCCCTCCAGTGGTGGTCGCGCCGGTCGAGCTCGGGGGTAACGCTTGGTAGGGGGCGCACCAAGACGCCGCGAAGCGGCGAATGAGCCGGCGCGTCCGCGCCGGCTACGCCCACTCGGGCGGGTTCTGCAGGGCGGGCTTGAGCACGCCGATGCAGGGGAGGTTGCGGTAGCGCTCGGCGAAATCCAGGCCGTAGCCGACGACGAAACGATCCGGGATCTCGAACCCGGTGAAGTCGGCCTCGAAGGGCACCTCGCGGCGGCCGCGTTTGTCGAGCAGCACGCAGGTGCGCACGGAGGCGGGCTTCATCGCCGAGATGAGGTCGACGACCATCGCGAGGGTCTTGCCGGTGTCGAGGATGTCGTCGATGAGCAGCACGTGGCGGTTCTCGATGTCGATGGTGAGGCTGCTGCGCAGTTGGGGCTCGGTGACGGCGGCGGTGGCGTTGCGGTAGCTGGAGACGCGCACGCAATCGAGACGGACGGGCCGGTTGATGAGGCGGAGCAGGTCGGCGGTGAAGAGGAGGGCGCCGTTGATGATGGCGATCGCGGTGATCTCCTGACCGGCGTAGACGCGGTCGATCTCGGCGGCGAGGGCGGCCAGGCGTCGCTTGATCTGGGCTTCGGAGACGAGGATCTCGGCGAGATCCTTGTGGGCGGGAATCTTCCTGGTGGTGCGCGCAGGCATGGCGGGAGGCGGACGGTAAGGCGTCGGCCGGAGCGCTGGCAAACGGCTTTCCGGTGAAATCGCGGTGCCGGGCGGGGTCGGCGCGCGCCTTGACTCGGGCGGCGGGCGGGGGTTCGCTGCCAACCAGCGACCCGCCATGATTCCCATCGGCATCCAGAAGGTCAGAAAACGTTTCGGCGCGACGGTGGCGCTCGAGGCGCTCGATCTCGCGATCCAGCCGGGCGAACTATTCTTCCTGTTGGGCCCGAGCGGGTGCGGGAAGACGACGCTATTGCGTTGCCTGGCCGGGTTCGAACGGCCGGATACGGGCACCATCCGTTTCGGCGAGCAGGATGTGACGCGGCTTCCGCCGCACGAACGCAACGCCGGCATGGTCTTCCAGAGCTACGCGTTGTGGCCGCACCTGACGGTGGCGGAGAACGTCGCTTTCGGGCTGGAGGAGCGCCGCGTGCCCGCGGCCGAACTCGAGCGGCGGACCGCCCAGGCGCTGGAGGCGGTGCAACTCGGCGCCCTCGGCGCGCGCAAGCCCCACCAGCTTTCCGGCGGCCAGCAGCAGCGGGTGGCGCTGGCGCGGGCGCTCGTGGTGCGGCCGCGCTGCCTGTTGCTCGATGAACCGCTTTCCAATCTCGATGCGCGCCTGCGCTCCGAGATGCGCAGCGAGATCCGCCGGGTGTGCAAGCAGCACCAGCTCACCACCGTCTACGTCACCCACGACCAGAAGGAGGCGCTGGCAATCGCCGACCGGATGGCCGTGATGGACGCCGGCCGCATCCTCCAGCTGGGGACGCCGCGGGAGGTCTATGCGCGGCCGGCAACGGCGGCGGTGGCGCGGTTCATCGGCGAGACCAACCTCATCGCGGGGCGCATCGTCGGCGGCGAGAACGGTCGCCTGCTGGTGGACACGCCGGTGTGCCGTTTCCACGGCCTGGCCGGCGATCCGAACGAAGTGCACCGGCGCGGCGCCGAGGTGCTCGTCTCGGTGAGGCCGGAATGCTGGCGGCTGTCCCGGCAGCAGCCGGCGATGAACGCGGTGCGTGGCCGGATAACGGAGACGGCGTATCTCGGCGAGATGGCCCAGCATCGTCTCGTTTCGGGCGAGAGCGAGTTGAAGCTCTTCGAGCTGAATCCGCGTTTCGTGGGCGCGGCGGCGCAGGGGGAACTGTGGGCTGCCGTCGACCCGGAAGACGTGGTCGTGCTGAAGCCGTAGGGCGTGGCGCTGCGCACCGGAGCAAACGCCATGTGGGCCCGCCATCTTCTCCTTGCCGCACTGGCGGCGCTAGTCGTGCTCCCGTTCACGTTGCGGCCGCGGACGCGGGCGGCCGAGGCGGAGCTCACGCTGGTGGTGGTGACCCCGCACAACGAGGCGATCCGGCAGGAGTTCGGGGCGGGGTTCGCTAGCTGGTACCGCGCGCGCACCGGCCGGACTGTGCGCGTCGACTGGCGGGTGATCGGGGGCGCGAGCGAGACGGTGCGGTACCTGCGGGCCGGCTACGCGGCGGCCTTCGAGCAGCACTGGCGCACTGGGTTGAAGCGGGAATGGGACGCGCGGTGGGCGACGGCGGCGCTGGACGGGGGGATCGCGACGGGCGCGACGCCGGCCGACGACACGCCGGAGCAGGCGGCGCGACGGGCGTTTCTGGAGGCGAACGTCGGGGTTGGTCTGGATGTGTTTTTCGGCGGCGGAAGTTATGAGCATGTGCGCGCGGCGTACGCGGGGTGGCTGGTCGACGCCGGGATGCGCCAGCGCCATCCGGAGTGGTTCAGCGACGCGGTGCTGCCGCAGACGTGGGCGGGCGAGGAGCTGCAGGACCCGCAGGGGCGCTGGTATGGCACGGTGCTTTCCGCCTTCGGGGTGTTGAGCAACCGCGATTCGTTGGCGCGGCTCGGGGTGCCGGAGGTCGCGACGTGGCGCGACCTCGCGCGACCGGAGTTGTTGGGCTCGGTGGCGATGGCGGACCCGACGCGCAGCGCGGCGGTGGCGGCGGCGTTGGAGATGCTCGTGCAGGAGCAGATGCAGTTCCGCTACGAGGCGCTCGGCGCGACGGAGCCGGACCTCGCGAAACGCGAGGCGCGCGCTGTGCGCGAAGGCTGGATCGAGGGGCTGCGATTGCTCCAACTCGCCGCGGCCAACGCCCGGTATTTCACGGACAGCTCGCAGAAGCCGCCGATCGACGTGGCGCAAGGGGATGCGGCGGCGGGCATCTGCATCGATTTCTACGGGCGCTACCAGGAGGAGGCCCTGGCGCGGCGGCAAGGGGCGGCGCGGGTGCGGTTCGTGACTCCGCGCGGAGGGTCCGCGTACACGACCGATCCGGTGGCTCTGCTGCGCGGCGCCCCGCACCCCGAACTCGCCAGGGACTTCATCGAGTTCACCCTGTCGTGGGATGGGCAGCGGCTCTGGAACCAGCGGGTGGGCACGCCGGGCGGGCCGGAACGGTTTGCGCTGCGGCGCCTGCCGGTGCGGCGCGACTACTATGCGGTGGAGGAGCTACGCCAATGGCGCTCGGACCCGGCGGTGAATCCCTACGACCCGGACGGGGTGCTCGTGTATCGACCGGAGTGGACCGGCGGGATGTTGCGCGAACTCGCGTTCGTCGTTCGGATACTGGGGCAGGATCTTCATCCCGAATTGCAGGCCGCGTGGCGGGAGATCGTCGCCGCGGGCCGGCCACCGGTGGCGTTGGCCCTGCTCGGAGACCTGTCGGCGGTGGATTACGACCGGGTGCGCGGCGAGATCCGTCGGCGACTGGCTGCGCGGGACCGGGCCGAGGAGATGCACCTGACCCGGGAACTGACGGAACACTTCCGCCAGCAGTACCGCGCGGCCGAGGACGCCGCCGCGGGCCGCGAGTGAGCGATCAGCCGGCGCGCTCCTCCACGTCGACGCTGTAGCTGCGTCCCTCGACGGTGAGCTGGTAGTGGCGACCCTCGCCGGGCGGGGGCGCGACCGGCGCGAGGGCGGCCGGCCGCGGCGCGGTCGGCACGGGGCTTGGCGGCGAGGCGGGCGCGAGGAGTTTCGCGAGTTCCTGCGGGAACATGGCATGGAGCACCGCCATCTCGTCGGTATCCGGGAAGCCCTTGGCGCGGAGCTCCTCCTTGAGCTTGGACATGCGCGGCGGGAGCAGATCGGCCTGGCGTTCGTCGGAGCGTTTATGGCCGGACTGCTTCTCGACGTGGTGCAGGAGATCGGCGTAGACCGGGCCGGGGGTGCGGCCGTACTTGCCCAGGAGCACATCGGCGGTGGGACCGGCGATGTTCTTCCAGCGGCCGAACTTCACGTTGAGCATGGCCTGGGTGCCGACGATCTGGGAGGTGGGCGTGACCAGCGGGATCCAGCCGAGGCACTCGCGCACGTAGGGGATCTCGGCGAGCACCTGCTCGAGCTGGCCGTCCATCTTCTGCTCCTTGAGCTGGTTGCGGAAATTCGAGAGCATGCCTCCGGGAACCTGGTACACGAGGGTGGCGGTGTCGGTCCGCTCGTTGGCCGGGCTGGTGAACTTGCCGAGCTCGGCGTAGACCTTCTCGAAGTGTTTGCCGAGGGCGACGAGCTTGGCGCGGTCGTAGGTCGGGCAGCGGTCGAGGCCTTCGAGCACGGCGAGCATGCGCAGGGTGTCGGGTTGGCCGGTGCCGTTGGCGAAGGGGGCGATGGAGGTGTCGATCCAGTCGACACCGGCCTGCACGGCGGCGTGGTAGGCGGCGGCGGCGAGGCCGGCGGTGTCGTGGCTGTGGAGGACGACGGGCAGCTTCGTGCGCTCCTTGATGCCGGCGACGAGGGCGCGGGCGATCTCGGGCTGGATGAGCCCGGCCATGTCCTTGAGGCAGATGGAGTCGCAGCCGAGCGCGGCGATCTCCTCGGCGAGCGAGAGGAAACTGGCGACGGTGTGGACAGGGCTGAGCGTGTAGCAGATCGTGCCCTGGGCGTGCTTGCCGGCCTTCTTCACGGCCTTGATGGCGGTGCGCAGGTTGCGGACGTCGTTGAGGGCGTCGAAGACGCGGAAGAGGTCGAGCCCGCGGGCGGCGGTGGCGGCGACGAAGGCCTCGACCACGTCGTCGGGAAACGAGGCGTATTGGACGAGGTTCTGCCCGCGCAGGAGCATCATGTGCGGGGTTTTCGGCGCGGCCTTCTTCAGCGTGCCGAGGCGCTCGAAGGGATTCTCGCCGAGGAAGCGCAGGCAGGAGTCGATGGTGGCTCCGCCCCAAGTCTCGAGGGCGCCGAAGCCGAGTGCGTCGAGGTCGGCGCAGGCGGGCAACATCTGGGCGGTGGTCATGCGGGTGGCGGCGAGCGACTGGTGGCCGTCGCGCAGCACCGTGTTGTTGAAAACGACCGGAGCGGGTTTCATGGAAAAGCGAAGGGCAGAATGTGGTTTGCGAGCGGGCGAAGGGGGGCTCTAGCGTGGCAGGACCATGACCGTCGAAGAGCGTTTGAGCAAACACCTGAGCAAAGAGCCGCAGATCGCCCCGTCGGCCTACGTGGCCCGGGGGGCGATCCTGATCGGCGATGTCCGGATCGGCGAGCGGGCGAGCGTGTGGCACAACTGCGTGCTGCGCGGCGACATCAATTCGATCGAGATCGGCGAGGGAAGCAACGTCCAAGACGGCACCATCGTGCACCTGGCGGACCACTTCGGCGTGAAGGTCGGCAAGTATGTGACCATCGGACACGCGGCGATGATCCACGCCTGCACGATCGGCGACGGCTGCCTGATCGGCATGCAGGCGACGATCCTCGACGGCGCGGAGATCGGCGAGGGCTCGATCGTGGGCGCCAATTCGCTGGTGACCGGCGGGACGAAGATCCCGCCCGGCTCGCTGGTGATGGGCTCGCCGGCGAAGGTGGTGCGGCCGCTCAAACCGGAGGAACTCGGCAAGGGCCGGGCGTTCGCCGAGAAGTACGTGACGGTCGCCGCGACGCACAAGGCGAAGTTCGGCAACAGCACGGGCTGAACGCCCGCGGTTCCGGGGGCGCGCTGGCGCTCCGGCTCACCGCGCCGGATCGGGCTCGCGCAACAGGGGGCGGAGCGCGCGGGCGAGCTGCTCGATGCCGTAGGGCTTGGGCACCATCGCGACGAAGCCGTGGTCGCGGTAGGTGGCCAGCACCTCGTCCTCGCTGTAGCCGCTGGAGACGATGGCGCGCACGCCGGCGTCGATCTCGCGCAGGCGCCGGAACGCCTGGAGGCCGCCCATGCCGCCGGGGACCGTGAGGTCGAGGATCACCAGATCGTAGGGCCGGCCGTCGCGCAGCGCGCGCCCGTACTCCTCGGCGGCGGCGGCGCCGTCGGCGACGCAATGGGCCTCGAGCCCGAGGTGCTGCATCATCTGGGTGGCCAGGGAGCGGATCTCGGGCTCGTCATCCATCAGCAGGATACGGCCGGAAAGCGAACCGGAGTCGGGGGTGAGGACCGCGGTCGGTGCGGAGGCGGGCGTGCTGCTGGCCGGGAGCCGGAGGTGGAAGGTGGTGCCGGTGCCGACGGTCGAGTCGACGGTGATGTGCCCGCCGTGTTTGCGCACGATCGAGTAGACGGTGGCGAGGCCGATGCCGGTCCCGGTCGGTTTGGTCGTGAAGTAGGGGTCGAAGATGCGGGGGAGCACTTCGGGGGCGATGCCCTTGCCGGTGTCGGCGATGGAGAGGCGCAGGTAGCGGCCCGGGGCGAGCAGGCGGCTCTGGCCGGCGGCGAGTTCCTCGTTGGCGAGGGCGATGCGGAGGTGGCCGCCGTCGGGCATGGCCTGCACCGCGTTGATGATGATGTTCTGCACGACTTGGCTGATCTGTCCCTTGTCCACATGGGCCGGCCAGAGGTCGGGGGCGAAATCGAACCGGCAGTCGACCGCGGTGCCGCGCAGCACGAACTCCGCGATCTCGCGGATCAGGTCGGGGAGGGCGAGCGCGGTCCGCACGGGCGAACCGCCCTTGGCGAAGGTGAGTAGTTGCTGGGTGAGGTCGCGGGCGCGCAACGTGGCGCGACTGGCGGCGAGGACCTGTTGCCGCGTTTCCCGGTCGATGCTCGGGCCGAGTGTGGCAAGCGAGAGGTTGCCGATGACGACGGTGAGCAGGTTGTTGAAGTCGTGGGCGATGCCGCCGGCCAGCAACCCGATCGACTCGAGGCGGGTGGCGCGCTGCAGTTCGGCCTCCAGCCGGGTCTCCCGTTGCATTTGCTCGCGGAGCTGATCGGTCTGCTGTTGCACGCGGCGGCGCAGCGCGGCGACCCAGAGCAGCGAGAGCCCGACGCCCAGCGCGAGGGCTGCGGCCACGCCGAGGACCCGGCGCGGAGTGAGCCAGGAAGGGGTGGCGAGGACGACGATGTCGGCGGGAATGCGCGGGCGTACGCGGAAGCCCGCGGGTTGGGCCTGCTCGTCGTGAACGACCTCCATCAAGCCGGTGACGGCGATGCGACTCAGCAACGGCACGCCCCCGGCCAAGGGTTTCTCGGAGAAGATGGCGAACAGGCCGCTGCCGGCCTCGATGGTCAGGCGCGTCTCGTCGCCCTGGTCGGCCACGTTGAGCAGGACGCCCTCGGCCGCGACCAAGCGGCCGTCGAGGGCGAAGGCCTCCCTAGCCGCGCCGCTGAAGGGCCGGGGATGGGGTTGTCCTCCGTCGCCGGCGACACGGTACGCCGCCTCGCGCAGCACCATGCGGCCGCCCCGGCGGTTCAAGTAGCCGACCGCGTCGACGCGTTGGCCCGGGCGCAACGGCGCCGGGTCGCGGGTGAGGATGCGCAGGCTCACATCGCCGTCCTGGATCTGGATCCAGCGGCCGGGGGATTGGGCGAGCACGACGCCGGAGAGGCGGACGCGCCGGTCGGAGCTCTGGGGCGCGCCGAAGCGGCCCAGTTCGGCGAGGGACTGCGCGGGCAGGGCGAAGAGATCGGCCGGGGCCGCCTCCTCGATCTGGATATCCGCGGGCGAGCGCAGCCACAGGCGGACCCCGCGGATGCGGCGTTGCTCGTCGGTGTCGGCGGCGCAGACACCGCGCACGCGCACGACGGCACCGGTGACGGCGGGAAGCTCCTCGGCGGCGGGAAGCAGGGCGAAGAAGTCGCCGGCGGCGGTGGTGAGCTCGAGCCGGTTCCAGGGGGTCTCCCGGTGGATCTGGCGCACGAGGCCGCGCAACTCGATCCACTGCGCCTCGGCCCGGCCGGTGAGCGCGTGCTCGAGGGAGACGGTCTCGGCGCAGGGGAGCGGCATGTCGCCGGTCCTCTGGATCGTCTCGGCGATGACGGAGGGGGCGAAGGGGCCCATGGTGGTGACCCCGCGCACGAGGATGCTCCGTCCGGGCTGGAAGTTGCGGGCCGCGCCGTCGCCGAGTTCGACGCAAAGACCGCCGCTCGAGTCCTGGATGAAGAGAAACGGCGCCTCCGGATGTGACCAGGTGACGGTGCCGGACAGCGAGACCGGATAGTGGCGGGCACTCTCCTCGGCGGTGAGTTCGAGGATGCGGCTGGCGACCCGTAGGATGGGCAGCCCGGCGGTGGGCTCGGGCGACTCTTCGCCCGGCTTGGGATGATAGGGACGGTAGAGGGCGGCGCGGAGCTGCCACTCGGTGCCGTTGATCTCCGGGAATCCGACGGCCTCGACCAGGTCGCCGATGCGGCAGGGCAGCGACTGGCCGCTGAGCACCTCGATCTGCGCGGTGTCGTCTCGCAGGGTGAGGGTGCTGCCCGGCTGCTGGCTGCGCACGGTGCCGATGACATGGACGAGTGCGTCGCGCGGGCGCTGGCGCAGGCTGGAAAGCGTGGATACGGGAAGGGCGAAGCGGGGATCGTCGCCGAGCCGGTGCAGCACGGTGGCGGCGCCGGGGTGCTGGATCTTGAGTTCGATCGCACCGACGCGACCGTCGGTGGTATGGACGGTCGTGAAGACGCCGCGGAGACGGACGGTGGTCTGCTCGAGCTGGGGCTCGGGTTCGCCCGGCGGGAGCAGCATCCAGGCGAAGATCGGCCGGCCGGCGGCGGAGAGGAAAAGATGCAGGTGCTCGGGGTCGTCGAGGACCTGGCGGTCGACGAACGCGTCGAGCTCGACGAGGACGTTGTTGTAGGGCTCCGGTTGCTCGTACCAGCCCTCGGCGGGGAGCGGAAGCGGGGCGATCTGCGCGGGGCCGAGGTCGATGGCGGTCGCCCCGACGTCGGTGAGTTTGCTGCCGGGCGGCAGTTGCCCCGAGAGCCGGATGTGGCGCCCGGCGCGGATGGCCGGCGACCCCGCACCGGACTGGAAATAGGCCCCCTTGGTGGGGTCCTGGAGCCAGAAATGGCCCCAGGCAGGATCATGGTAGGTGACGTCCCCCTCGAACGAGTAGGGAAGGCCGAGCTGGCGCTCGACATAGGGAAGGTCCCAATACTGCTGGATGCTGCCGACCGGGGGCGGCGGGGCGGTGGCCGGCTCCGTCGCGCCGACGCGGCCGAGGCACACGCAGGCTGCGAGCACGAGGAGCCGGGCAAGTTCGAAAGGGCGGGGGCGAGGCGCAGGGTTCGGCATCGCGAATCGCCCCAGCTTGGGGCGGAGGCGGGCGCGAGGTCAAATCCGCAGAATGGCGACGAGGGGCGGCCGTTTCGGGGTGCGGGGAGGCGGGCACGAAAAAGCCCGGGGCGCGAAAGGCGCACCGGGCTTCGAAGTCTTCAGATCGCGGGGACGATCAGAGGCGGGAGATGAGCAGCTCCTTCTGGTACACCAGCTCCTTCGGGAGCGAGGTGTAGAGCTTCACGAAGTGCTCCTCGACGCCGACCATCTCCTTCTTCCACTCGTCGATGTTGATCGCGAGCGCGGCCTCGAGCTTGGCGGCGTCGAAGTCCTTCATGCCGGAGATGTCGATGTCCTTGGCGAAGGGCACCCAGCCGATCGGGGACTCCTTGGCAGCGACCTTGCCGTTGACGCGGTCGACGATCCACTTGAGCACGCGGGTGTTGTCTCCGTAGCCCGGCCACATCCACTTGCCTTCCGCGGTCTTGCGGAACCAGTTCACGTGGAAGATCTGCGGCGGGT
>JAEWNN010000181.1 GCA_023457035.1 Verrucomicrobiota bacterium | reverse complement strand
GGTTTCAGGAACGCGGTGAGCACCTCGATTTCCTTCGCCGTGGGCTCCACATATTGGTTGGCGATGCGGCTCAGCCGCGTCGGCTCGATGCCCACTTGCCGGGCGGTTTCCGTCAACGCGCGAGCCTTGCGCTTTTCGGCCAATGCTGAGAACAGCCAGTCTTCCATGATGTGTTGGTGAGATCGCCCGTGAGGATAGTCCTGCCGGCGGAAGCTCCGTCATGGGCCCAAACGCTCCCGTCGGTCAATCTAAACGACACCTTTGCACCCAACTTGAATCCAAAACCGGGGCCGCCAAGCTCCGGTTTGCCAACGCGTCCGCGCTGCCCACCCTCGCCCTCTCCGCCGATGAAACCGCTCTGCCTCCTCCTCGTTTCCCTCCTCCTCGGCAGCCTCATCGCCGCCGGCGAGCCCGCGCCCCTCGGCGCCGAGGCGCGCGCCTTCCTCGCCGACTACGAGCGCATCCGCGCCGCCCTTGCCGCCGACGACCTGCCGGCCGCCCGGGCCGCGGCCGCCGCCCAGCCATCCGCCCGGCCCGTCGCCACCGCCACCGACCTCACCAGCGCCCGCAAGGCGTTCAAGCGGCTCAGCGCCGAGGCCGTCGCCCTCGCGCGCGGACAGTCCGGATATTTCGTCGCCCATTGCTCGATGTTTCCCGGCGGAGCCGACTGGGTGCAGACCACCGAGGATCTTTCCAATCCGTACTGGGGCAGAAGCATGCCGCACTGCGGCACGCTCGCGAAATGAGCCCCCCGTCGGCCCCACCGCCACCGCCCGTCTACCGCGGCCGGCTCGCCCCCTCGCCCACCGGGTATCTGCATCTCGGGCACGCCCGCACCTTCTGGACCGCCCAGGAGCGCGCCCGTGCCGCCGGCGGCACGCTGCTCCTGCGCAACGAGGACCTCGACCGCGCACGCTGCCGGCCGGAGTTCGTCGCCGCCATGCTCGAGGATCTCCGCTGGTTCGGCTTCACCTGGCAGGAGGGACCCGACTGCGGCGGCCCCCACGCCCCCTACGACCAGAGCGCCCGCCTCGACCTCTACCGTTCCGCCTTCGACCGGCTGCGCGCCGCCGGCCTCGTCTACCCGTGCACCTGCTCGCGTCGCGATATCGCCGAGTCCGCCGGTGCTCCGCATGAGTCCGGTGTCGGCGGCGGCGACGAACCGCTCTATTCCGGCCGCTGCCGTCCCGAGCGGCTCGACGCCGCCGAGCAGAACCGCCGGGCCGCCTGGCCGCGCGCCGGCCACAGCTGGCGCTTCCGCGTGCCCGACGGCCGCCGCCTCCAGTTTCTCGACACCGCGCTCGGGCCGCAGTCGGCCGTCGCCGGCGAGACCTTCGGCGACTTCGTCGTCTGGCGCCGCGAGGACCTGCCCAGTTACCAGTTGGCGGTCGTGGTCGACGATGCCGCGATGGGCATCACCGAGGTCGTGCGCGGTGCGGACCTGCTCGTCTCGACGTTCCGCCAGCTCCTGCTCCTCGAGGCGCTCGGCTGCGCCGCCCCGGCCTACCACCACTGCCCGCTCCTGCTCGACTCTGCCGGCCAGCGGCTCGCGAAACGCCACGACTCGCTCAGCCTGCGCGCCCTCCGCGCCGCCGGCCGCACCCCCTCCGAGCTCCGCCTCGCGTGGGCCTGACTTCTCCGCGACCGTTTACCTTCACGACCGTGAGGGTAAACGGTCGCGGGAGCCGGCTGGCCCCCCCCCGATCATCACGATGCTCCGGTGTGGATGCGTGAATGGTGAAGTTGTCCGTGGGCAGCAGGGCGAACCCTCCGGGTGCGCCGCGGCTCGGCGTTCTGCCGTGCGGATTGAGGGCGAACACCGCAGCCCGGCCGGCGGCTTGACGCTTCCGGCGCGGCCTGCAATTTCGCGCCCTTTCGATCATGGCCACCTACGTGTACGAGACCATCCCGCAGAAGCCCGGCGACGCCGTGGTGCAGTTTGAGATCCAGCAGAGCATGCGCGACAACGCCCTCACCCAGCACCCGGAGACGGGCGTGCCCGTGCGCCGGATCATCAGCGGCGGGTACGGCCTGATCGGCGCCAACACCGGCCGCAGCAGCGAGAGCGCGCCGGCGGCGGCCAAGCCCACCGGTCACACGCACAGCGGCGGCTGCTGCGGCGGCGCCTGCGGTTGCGGACATTGAGGCCCACCAGACCGGCGAGAATCGAGGCGGCGCGCGACGATCGATCCTTGCGCAGTCGACTGACGCTTGCGGTAGCGAAGTTCGCCAGAACTTCGACAATGCGCCCACGGACGAAAGCCTTGGCGGCTTTCGCTACGCCGCGGTAACGCGCCTGCCAAGCGATTCGGCAAGTCTCATTGGGCGAACGATCCGCCTCACGCCGGCGACCGGTTGACCCTCGTCACTCGACGCTCGTCCCTCGTCCTCATCTGCCCGACCGAGCCCGCCCCCGGCGCCTCACAGTTCGTTGTACTTCTCGGAGCGGCCGCGGGCCTTCTCGACCGGATACTTCGCGGCGTTGCGCGCCATCTTCGCGGTGATCGCCGAAGCGAGGTCGATGTTCGTCTGGTTGGCGAACTCGAGACAGTAGACCACGATGTCGGCCAGTTCATCCTGAAGCGCAGCGCGTTTCTCCGGTCGGCCCATCACGGCCCGCGACTCCTCGGGCGTGACCCATAGCAACGGCTCCATCAACTCGGCGGCCTCGGCCGCGATCGCCATCGAAAGGTTCTTGGGCGAGTGGAACTGCTCCCAATCGCGCGCCTGGGCGAAGGCCAGGACCTCGCTCTTCAGTGTGCCCAGCGTGGTGTTCTCGTCGTTGCGCGGTTCCATGCCGGCAGCGTGGGATCACGCCGGCACGCCCGCAATCGCGAAGCCATGACGTTTCACGCTCGTCCTCCATTTGGCCACCGGCTTGGCTCCCCGCACCCCAACCCAAGCATGAACTACAACGCCTTCGTCAACCCCGCCACCCGCCAGATCAACAAGGCCGCCATCGTCGCCGGCACGCCCGGCGTCGCCAGCGCCGCGCGCTGGTTCTGGTGGATCGCCGGCCTCTCGCTGGTGAACACGGTCCTCATCCACAGCGGCAGCGAGACCAGTTTCGTCATCGGTCTCGGCTTCACGCTGATCGCCGACGTCGCCTTTCAGGCGCTCAAGCCGGTCGCCTTCGCGCTCGACGCCCTCGCGATCGGTTTCTTTGCGCTCATCGGCTGGCTCGCGTTGCGCGGCCACTTCTGGGCGTTCGTGGTCGGTGCGCTCGTCTATGTCGCCGACGCGCTGATCTATCTGAATTTCGGTGACATGATGCCGTTCGGGTTCCACCTCTTCGCGCTCTTCTTCATTGTGCGCGGCGCCTTCGCGTTGCGCCGCGCAGTCAGCGACGCCGAGATGGCCGCGCAAGAACCCGGTTTCACCGCGCCGGCTGCCGAGCCGCCCGCGCCACCGCCGCTCACCGGCGCGCAGTGATGCCACCTGCGGCACAAGACGATATGGCCCGGACCGAGCGTCCGGGCCTTCTTGTTTCGCGAGCGGAGCACGCCACGAAGATCGACGTTCTCACGAACGTCGCTACGCACGGCAGGAGTCGCTCATCCCTCAATCCGTAGCGATGCGCGTGAGCGCATCGACCTTGGCGCGCGACTCGCGGTCCTCGCTCAGCCCTTGGCCTTGCGCTGCTCGTCGCGCAGGAGCTTGAACTCGAGCGCGTCCTTCAGCGCCTGCCACGAGGCTTCGATGATGTTCTCGCCGGCGCCCACGGTACCGAAGAGCTCGTCGTCGCCGTTGGCCGTCTCGACCAGCACGCGCACCCGCGCGCCGGCGCCCTGCTGGCTCTCCAAGATGCGGACCTTGTAGTCGCGCAGCAGGATCTCCTTGAGCTGTGGGAAAACCGGTTCGAGCGCGAGGCGCAGCGCCTTGTCGAGCGCGCCGACCGGGCCGTCGGATTCCGCCACGGTGTGCCGCACCTCGTCGCCGATGCGCAGTTTCACCGTCGCCTCGGAGATCACCGGCTCGTTCGGGCCGCGGCGCTCGACGATCACGCGGTAGCCCTCGAAGCCGAAGAACTCGCGGTGCTTCTCCAGCGCCTTGGCGATGAGCAGCTGGAAGGAGGCATCGGCCGCCTCGTACTCATAGCCTTGGTACTCGAGCTTCTTGATCTCGTCGATCAGCTCCTTGAGGGCCGGCGAGTTTGCCTCGAGCTCCACGCCGAGCTCGCGGGCCTTCATCACCACGCTGCTGCGGCCGGACATGTCGGAGATCAACACCCGCTGGCGGTTGCCCACGAGCGTCGGGTCGATGTGCTCGTAGCTGCGCGCGACCTTGTGCGCCGCATTCGCGTGCACGCCGCCCTTGTGCGCGAAGGCCGAGGCGCCGACGAACGGCGCGTGGGTGTCGGGATTGCGGTTGGCGAGTTCGTCGACGAAGAGCGAGAGCTGGCGGAGATTCGGCAGCTGCGGCCGGCAATACGCCTCGTAGCCGAGCTTGAGCAGCAGGTTCGGCACGATCGAGACGAGGTTGGCGTTGCCCGTGCGTTCGCCGAAGCCGTTGGCCGTGCCCTGCACGAGCACGGCGCCGGCCTGCACGCCGGCGAGCGAGACCGCCACGCCGAGCCCGCAGTCGTTGTGGCAATGCATGCCGATCTTGCCCGGACCGAACTTCGCCACGACGGCCGCCACGATCGTCTTCACCTCGTCGACCATCGTGCCGCCATTGGTGTCGCAGAGCGTGAGGTTCACCGCCCCGCCGCGTTGCGCCGCTTCGAGCGTCTGGAGCGCGTAGGCCGGGTTGTCCTTGTAGCCGTCGAAGAAATGCTCGGCGTCGTAGATGACCTCGCGGCCGGCCTCGCGCAGGAAGCGCACCGACTCCTCGATCATCGCGAGGTTCTCCTCCGGCGTGGTCCGCAGGACCTCGGTGACGTGGAGCAGCCAGGTCTTGCCGAAGATGGTCACCACCGGCGTCTCGGCCTCGAGCAGAAGCTTGAGCTGGGAGTCGTCCGCCGCACGGATACCGGCGCGGCGGGTGGAACCGAACGCGGCGATCTTGGCGTGCTTGAGCTTCAGGTGCTTCACCTCGTGGAAGAACGCCATGTCGCGCGGGTTCGAGCCCGGCCAGCCGCCCTCGATGTAGTCGACACCGAAGTGGTCGAGCTTCTCGGCGATGCGGAGCTTGTCGGCCACGGAAAACGAGATGCCCTCGCCCTGCGTGCCGTCGCGGAGGGTGGTGTCGTAGATCAGGATGCGGTTGGTGCTCATGAGGGAGGGAGAGGGTTCGGTAACAAAAAACCCCGGGCTTGCGGCCCGGGGTCTTGGAAACTCGGAAGTGCGTGTCTTGTCACGCGCCGTTTCCATGCCCGGGCCGGCAGCCGATAATAATCGAGCCGATAATCGAAATGGCGTTGGCGCTGCGGGCGGACATGGCGGTGGGACTGCCGGCGACGCTACGACGCCCGCCCCACGTGTCGAGGCGGGAGTTTTGCAGCCTCCGCCGCCTCAATCCTCACAAAGGCGATCGGTGTTGCCTTGGTAGGGACGCCGCTCCGCCGGCATCCGCGGACGGCGCGGAGCGCCGTCCCTACCCACAGGACGGCCCACCTTCGATGCACCGCACCTGGCGGTCGTAAGGATCCCGCTCAGCCGCGCAGCTCCTGCGCGCGGTAGAACTGGCCGCCGGGCGTGCCGTCCGGGATGAGCACCGGCACGAGGGCGCCGGGCAGGACGGTCGCGGGATCGTTCGGCGCCTGCGGCCCGCCGAGATCGGTGCGGAGCCAGCCCGGGTCCATCCGCGAAACAATGACGCCGGTGCCCTGCAGCTCGGCGTTGAGATCGTCGGTGAACTTGTCGACCGCCCACTTGCTCGCGCCGTAGCCGGCGAGCTGCGGGGTCTTGTCGATGCCCGAGGTCACGTTGACGATGCGGCCCCAGCCGCGCTCGCGCATCGTCGGCACGAGCCGCGCGCACAGTCGCACGATCGCGATGACATTCACCTGGAAGCTCCACGCCCAGTCGGCCGCCGTGTGGTGCTCGATCCTCTCGCGCCACGGGTGCATGACCGCGGCATTGTTGTAGAGGATGTCGACTCCGCCGAGCGCGAGCGCCCGGTCGGCGATCCGCTCGACCTGGGCCGGATCGGACAGCTCGCCGGCGATCACGTGGGCCTCGGCGCCCGCCGCACGCACGAGCTTGAGCGTCTCGGCGCACGCGGCCTCGGTGCGGCCATGCACGAGCACCCGCGCCCCTTCCTTGGCGAGCGCTTCGGCCACGAGCTTGCCCACGCCCCGGCTGGCGCCGGTCACGAGGGCGGTCTTTCCACGGATGTCTGCTTTCGGGGTGTTCATGGTGAACGCGGATTGAGTCCGGCCCCGCCCGGGTTTCAACCGCAGGCCGAGGCCGCCGCCCGCTCGCACCGGGGGTTAACGCATCGCCCGGCCGCCCCCGCGCCGCGGCGCGGCACCGTCGCCGCCGACAGGTTACACCTCGTCGCGCACCGGGCGGTTGCCCGGCACGGCGATGATCTCGACGTACACCGCGGCCGCCCCACCCTGCGCCAACGTCTCCACCTCGCCCACCACGGCGCTCAGCGGCAACACCGCCGCGCTCGCGGCCTCGGCGCCGACCTTGCAGGCGAATTCCCAGCGATCGAAGCCCTCGGGCAGCTTCTTGCGCTGCTCACGCTGCACGTATTTGCGCAGCTCGTTCTTCACGGTCTCGAGCACGCGCGCATCGGGTTTCTGGGGATCCTTGAGCGGAAAGTTCTTCTTCATGGAAAGTGGTGGGGATGGTGAGGTGTGGGGGCGCGAACGACGCGCTCAGCGGCGTTTGCCGCCCTTGCGATGGCCGAACGACTTGCTCTTCGCGGGCGCGAGGAAGCCGCCCCGCGATGTTTCCTTCGGCTTCGGTTTCTGCTTCGGGCGCGGCTGGGGCCGGGGCTGTTCCGGCACGGGCGCCGCGGCGGGTTTCTTCTTGGTCTTCCATGCGCCCACTGTCGTCTCGTGCCAGCCCTCGTCCGGCTGGCGCTTGGGCTGGTGCTGCGGCTGCGGCTTCGGCGCGGTCGTGAGCACACCGCCCTCCTCCGGCTCGGGTCGCGGCGGCGCGGCGTTGTAGTCGAAGCCCTCGAGCCGGCGCTTCGGGATCTCGGCGCGGATGAACCGTTCGATGCCCTGCACGGCGCCGGTCTCGCGCGGCGTGTAGAGCGTGAAGGCGTCGCCCTTCGCCTCCGCGCGCCCCGTGCGGCCCACGCGGTGCACGTAGTCGTCGGGGGTCATCGGGATGTCGTAGTTGATGACGTGGGAGACGTCGGTGAGATCGAGCCCGCGCGCGGCGATGTCGGTGGCGACGAGGATCTCGTAGGTGCCGTCCTTGAAGCCGGCGAGCGAGGCCTTGCGCTGGCCGGTGCTGCGGTCGCCGTGCAGCACGGTGGCGGAGTGGCCGGCGCGCTTGATGCGCGCCACGATACCGTCGGCCCCCTCCTTCGTGCGGCAGAAGATGATCACGCTGCGGTACTCGGTCTTCCCGAGCAGCGCGAGCAGCAGCGGGAACTTCAGCGCCCCGGAAACGGGATACAGCTCGTGCTTCACCGACTCCGGCACGGTGCGCACGCGGCCGATGCTGATGCGGATCGGATCGCGGACGGCGAAACGCGCCACCTCCTCGATCTTCCCGGGAATCGTGGCCGAGAAGAAGAGCGTCTGCCGCTTGGGCGGGCAGCGGCCGATGATCGCCCGCACGTCGTCGATGAACCCCATGTCGAGCATGCGGTCGACCTCGTCGAGCACGAGCACCTGCAGCGCGTCGAGCTTCACCGCGTGGTCGTCGATCAGCTCGAGCAGGCGGCCCACGGTGGCCACGACGATGTCGGCGCCGTCGACGAGCGCGGAGCGTTGTTTGCCGTAGCCGACGCCGCCCTGGATCAGGTCGACGTGGAGGTCGGTGAACTGCGCGAACTCGCGGAAGGCGGTGGCCACCTGCTGGGCCAGCTCACGCGTCGGCTCGAGCACGAGCACGCGGGCGCCGCCGGCGCGGTGGGGTCCGAGGCGGTTGATGATCGGGAGGGCGAACGCCGCAGTCTTGCCCGTGCCGGTCTGCGCGGAGGCGATCACATCGCGCCCGGCGAGTACGGCCGGGATGGTCTCGACCTGCACCGGCGTGGGCTCGGCGTAGCCCTTGGCTTCGACGGCGCGCAGGATGCTGGAATAGAGCCCGAACTTGGAAAACGGCATGCCTGCGAATGGAGGCGAGCCGCCCGGCAACGCGAGGGAAAAGTGCCCGGCTCCTGAGCGGCCAACGCTTGCGGCAGCGAAGTCCGCCAGAACTTCGACCGCCCTCCCCGGACGAAAGCCTTGGCGGCTTTCGCTACGACGCGAAGCAGTGCGTGCCGGTTGGCGTGCGCGCGCCACCGGCTGCCGCCGGTGCTCAGCCGGCCGTCGGAGCCCCCTGCCCGAGCGCGTGCAGGTACTTGTCGACGTTGTTGGCGACGATCACGCCGTAGTTGATGGTGCCGAGCCAGCCGGACATGATGATGCCCACCGAGCCGGCGTGGTGCAGGCCGGCGATCTGGTTGGGCAGCTCCATCGAGACCTTGAGGCCTTCGAATTTCGTGCCGAACGACGTGCCCGCCCAATGCGTGGTGTAGCGCTCGATCGTGCGCGGCGTGGCCGCCTCGGTCCAATCGATCTTCGCCCGCACGCCGGGCAGGAAGCGCTCCAGCGCGACCAGCGACTCCTCGATGAGCCGCGCCTTCTCCGCCTCGTACTCGGCGTCGGTGAGCTTCGCCCAGTCGTCGTATCTCGCGTTGAGCGAGGCGACGATGGTGTAGCGGTCGGTGCCGGGGCGGGTGTCGGGATAGTAGATCGAGAACGTGCGGCTGCTCGTGTGCCTGGCCACGAGCTCGGTGCTGGAGAACGCGGGCGCCTCGGAGGTGAAGATGAGGTCGCCGATGTGCGGGATCGTCTCCCCTTTGCGGATGCCGAAGTACACCTGGCACGAGGAGGGGCTGATGCGCACGGCCTCCGCCTCCGCCACGAACTCGGGCGCGAAGTTCTCGGCGCCGGCGAGCCGGAAGATGGTGTTCTTGATGTTCGCGTTGGAGAGCACCGCGCCGCAGCGGATCTCCCGGCCGTTGGCCACCACGCCGCACACGCGCCGCCGGCCATCGACGACCTCGCTGAGGATGCGCTCGACCAGGACCTGCTTGCGGATCTCGACGCCGTTGCGCCGGAGCTCGGCGGCCATCTTCTCGACGAGTACGTCGGTGCCGCCGCGGAAGGTGAACACGCCCTTGCTCATGAAGTTCGAGAACACGATGCCGTAGGTGATCGCGAGGTCCTCGAGCGTGGAGCCGTTGGCGTACGCGATCGGCTCCATCAGCAGCCGGTGCACATCGGGCCGGCCGGGGAAGAAACGGTTGAAGAACTCGCCGGTGGTCTCGGTGTTGCGGTCGTAGTAGTTCATCGCCCGCAGGGTGGCGAAGAACTCCTCCACCTTCTCGCGCGGCACACCGAACTTCTCGCTGAGGATGCGCGTGAAGTCCTCGCGGTCGAACGTCGTGGCGACGTCGAACTGCGGGTTCACGAAACGGATGCCCTTGAGCTGCTCGATCGAGTCGGCGATCTCGGCCGTCCAGTACTTGCGGCACGACTTGATCATGCCGATCGGGAAGCCGTGCAGGGAGATATCGAAGATGTGCCCGCCCTTGCGGCGGAACCAGGTGGCGAGTCCGCCGAGCTGGTAGTGGTGCTCGAGCAGGAGCACCTTCCGGCCCTGCTTGGCCAGCACGTTGGCGGCGGTGAGCCCGCCCAAACCGCTGCCGATCACGACTGCGTCGTAGTAGTCTGCAATGCCTTCGAGCTTGTCTCGCGCCATGGTGGAGGAGCCGCGGACAAGAAAGCCCGTCGGCGCCGAGGGCAACGGGAAAGCGCGCAGGCGCGGGCCGCCGTGTCCGGAATCGCTGTAGCCGCTCGCGCTGAGGCCGGATCCTACGCACGACACGCAGGTCCAGTCTCCGACTGGACGCCACCGTTCGTGAGCTGCCAGTGATAGCGGGAGCCAAGGGTGTCCGGTCGGAGACCGGACCTACCTCGGCCGCGCCTCAGTCCTCGTCGTGGCGGCGGGGCACGTAGTCGGGCCGCGGCGCTTTCTCCTTGCCGACGAGATCGAAGTGGATCGGGCAGCCGTTGAGGTGGAACTCCTCGATGACTCCGCTTTCCAGATACCGGCGGTACGACTCCGACATGACCGTGCCGTTGTTGCAGAAGATCTTGATGCGGTACGGGCGATTGCCGGTCTGCACGGCGTAGTAGGCGCGGAAACGTTTCCCGCCCACGGCCGGCGGCGGCACGCGGTCGGTGAGGCGCAGCAGCACCTGGTTGAGCTTCGCGGTGGGCAGTTTCTTGTCGAGCGACTGGTCGATGCGGCGCGCGGCGGCGAGCATGCGCTCGACGGCGAACCCCTTCAGCGCCGAGATGTACACCAGCGGCGCGCCCGGGGTGAAGAACAGCTCGCGGCCGGCCGCCTCCGAGTACTTCTCGCGGTAGTCGGCCTCGTCCTCGTAGCCGCGCAGCGGCTTGTCGCGGAAGGTGTCGTGCACCAGGTCCCACTTGTTGACGAGCACGACGCAGGGCTTGTTGGCCTTCACGATCTCGGCGCCGATCGCCTTGTCCTGCTTCGTCACGCCGTCGAGGGCGTCGAGCACGAGATAGACGATGTCGGCGTTCTGCAGCGCGTCGATCGAGCGCACGCGGGAGAAATACTCCACCGGCGAGGCGAGCTTGGTGTTCGTCTTGATGCCCGCCGTATCCATGAGCCGGAAGGGCCACTGCTTGCCCTCCGCCGTGGTGAAGGTGAAGTCGAGCTCGACCGAGTCGCGCGTCGTGCCCGGGATGTCGCTGACGATGAGCCGGCGCTGCGACATCAGGTGGTTGGCGAGCGAGGACTTGCCGACGTTGGGCCGGCCGACGAAGACGATCTTGAGCGGGTTGTCCGCGGTGCGCTCGCCGACCGGGGCGGTCGGCTCGACCACGGGGGCCGGGCCGAGCTTCTGGGCGATCGCGGTGCGCAGGGCATCCTCGCCGTGCCCGTGCTCGGCGGAGAGGTGGATGAACTGGGTGAAACCGAGACGCTTGAAGGGGTTGAGCGGCGCGGGGGCGTCGGGGTTGTCGCTCTTGTTGAGCACGACGATCACCGGTTTGCCGCTCTTGCGCAGCAGCTTCGCGGCCTTGTCGTCGAGCGGGTTCTCCGTCTCGCGGGCGTCGACGACGAAGAGGATCAGCGACGCGGTCTCGATGGCGAAGCGCGCCTGCGCCTCCACCGCCGGGATGAGCTTGTCGGGCGTGGTCCGCGGATCGAGACCGAGGCCGCCGGTGTCGAGCAGCATGTAGTCCTTGTCGACCGTGCCGGAGACGATGTCGCGCGTGATGCCGGCTTCGTCATGGACGATGGAGACACGGCGGCGGACAAGACGGTTGAACAGGCGGCTTTTGCCGACGTTCGGACGACCTACGATGGCGACGATGCGGGACATGCGCCGGGACAATCCACACCGGCCCGGTGCGGGGCGAGGAGAATGTTTTTCGGGCACTCCCCCGCCGCGCGGCCCGGTTTTCGCGAACCGCAGTCGCCGCACGATTGACCTTCGGCGCGGAATCGCCGCTGCTCGCAACCGCATATCGCCCCCCGATGGCCACCAAGGAAATCGAGTACATCTTCACCCTGCCCAACGGCGCGCGGGAGGTTTTTCTGCTCCAGCTTGATGCGGTCACCTTGGAGTTGGCGGCTTCGCGCCCGATCTATCTGCCCGCCTGGACCGCGCTGGAAAACCACCGCTGCGCCAACTGCCCGCTCAACGCCGCCACCCACGAGCGCTGCCCCCTCGCCGCCTGCCTCGTGCCAGTCGTCCACCGCCTCGGCGATCTGCTCTCCTGGGACCTGGTGCGGCTCGAGGTCGTGACCTCCGAGCGGACCATCTCCCAGCAGACCAGCGCCCAGCGCGCGATCGGGTCGCTCCTCGGGCTGATCAACGCCGCCAGCGGCTGCCCGCATCTCGCCTTCTTCCGCCCGATGGCGCGTTTCCACCTCCCGCTCGCCAGCCGAGAAGAGACGATCTACCGCGCCACCTCGATGTACCTGCTCGCTCAGTACTTCCGCGCCCGGAACAACCAGCCCGCGGACTTCGGTTTCGACGGTCTCCAGGAGATCTACCGCAACGTGCAGGTGGTGAACGCCGCGATGGTCGAGCGCCTCCGCCACGCCACCGAGAGCGACTACATGGTCAACGCCGTCGTCTTCCTCGATCTCTACGCCGTCGCCGTGCAGCAGACGATCACCGAGTCGCTCGAGGGGGTCCAGCACTGGTTCGACCCGTACCTCCGGCCGTCGCCCCCGCCCATGATCCCGCCGAAGGCGTGATCAGTCGGCCGAGCGTCGAACAAACGAGCGACGAGAGCCTGGTAGCCGAGCGAACGTTTGTGTCTGCGATCCAGCGCAAGCGGCCCACCGGGAGCACGGCGCTCGTCCCTCGACCCGGGAAAACCGGGCCCGTGGATCACCGACCCGAGTCTACACGCCCCGGTTCTTCTTGTTCTGCTCCCAATCCGCGATGACCAGATTGATCTTCTCCGCGAGGGGGCGCAGCAGGTCCTTGGGCCGCAGGATGATCGGGCCCGAGGCGGTGCCGCGGAGACGCTCGTCGAGTTCGCGGATCATGCGCTCGACTGGGCCGACAATCCGGTTGGTCAGGAAGAACGCCCAACTGAGCAACCCGATGAACACGACCGGAGCGGCGATACAAAGCACCAGCAGGACACGCGCACGCGTTTCCTCCGGCGTTCCCCCGGCGAACAGATCGAAGGGATACCGCAGCAGCACCAAGACCAGGACTCCGAGGGCCAGGGTCGGAACCGCCATCGAGCAGAAGACCAACCACATCAGATGGCCTTGGAGTTTGGTCTGAACAGAGAGAAGAAAGCCGCGTTTTTGCATGAGGTGAGGGAGTTGGGGTAAACCGACTATCGGCCCACGCTGTACCGGCTGAAGGGGATCAAGCCGCCGATCCCGTCGTCAGCGCCACACGCAGTCTCCGGCAGCTCGTCGTCCGGTCATCAGCGCCCCGGTCGCCCAGGCTCCGTCTTCCCCCGACGGCCAAACGCCCCGCGAGGCCCACCGCCTGCTGCATCCCAGCACGCGGTCCCGCCCAAACCGCCACGCGGTTCCTCCCGCCGCTCGCCTCCACCGGAATCATCCGCGCACCCATCATCCACGCACCCATCATTCGCACATCCGCCGACGCAAATTCTTGTCCCGACCGCGTCCGAATTTTGCGCCCTACTCCCTCGGCGTGTTGTCGCCCCCGGCCCGCCGCAGCCGAGCCCGTACTCCCGCGATTCACCGAACGCACAAAATCTGTTCCGATCGGAACATGATTTTGTGCGCTCGCTCCGCCCTGCCCAGCGCTCCCAGATCCCGACCGCACACTTTTCTGTTCCGACCGGAACAGAATCTTGTGCGCTCGCCTGCCGCGCGCCGTCGCGTGCTCGCATCCGCCGCCGATCGCGCCAACTCCGCCCGCACTGCGCCAACCAGCGTGCCACGTTGACACGCCCCCGGCCCGAGCGCTTCGTTGCCTTCCTCCGTTTTCAGAGGTAACCCGTTCGCCGCTCGTCGCGGCACACCTTCTGCAAAACCTCCGCCTGATCCGGCGCGCTCGCGCCTCCCGTTTTCGCAGCTCGCCCAAACCTTTCTCAAACAAACCCATCCTTCCGCTCATGACCGCTCCCGCCGAAAAACACGTCTTCCAGGCCGAAGTTAAGCAGCTCCTCGATCTCGTCATCCACTCGCTCTACACCGACCGCGAGATCTTCATCCGCGAGCTGGTCTCCAACGCGAGCGACGCCCTCGAGAAGCTCCGCCACCTCAAGCTCGTCGAGAAGGACATCTTCGACGCCGATCTCCCGCTCGAGATCAACATCACCACCGACGACAAGGCTGGCACCATCACCTTCCAGGACCACGGCATCGGCATGAGCCGCACCGAGCTGGTCGAGAACCTCGGCACCATTGCCCATTCCGGCACCAAGGCCTTCCTGAACTCCCTCAAGGAGAAGGGCGACAACACCAACGCCAGCCTCATCGGCCAGTTCGGCGTCGGCTTCTACTCGGCCTTCATGCCGGCCAAGGAGGTCAAGGTCTACACCCACTCCTGGCGCCCCACCGACGAGCACCTCGTCTGGACCAGCGACGGCACCGGCAACTACGAGATCGAGACCACCGCCGACCAGAAGCGCGGTTGCAAGATCGTCATCACCCTCAAGGACGACCAGAAGCAGTTCGCCCAGGCCTCCGAGGTGAAACGCATCCTCGAGCACTACTCCGCGTTCGTCACGTTCCCGGTCAACCTCAACGGCGAGAAGATCAACAAGGTCGAGGCGCTCTGGCTGCGCGCGAAGTCGGCAATCAAGGACGAGGAGTACACCGAGTTCTACAAGTTCCAGGCCAAGGCCTTCGACGAGCCGCGCTTCCGCCTCCACTTCAACGCCGACGCCCCGCTCACCATCAACTCCCTGCTCTTCACGCCGAAGGAGAACCAGGAGCGCTTCGGCTTCGGCCGCATGGAGCCGGGCGTCTCGCTCTACTGCAAAAACGTCCTCATCGACGCCAAGCCCGAGGGCCTGCTCCCCGAGTGGCTGCGCTTCCTCAAGGGCGTCGTCGATTCCGCCGATCTCCCGCTGAACATCTCCCGCGAGTCCATGCAGGACTCCGCGCTCGTCCAGAAGCTCAACCGCGTCATCACGAAGCGCTACCTGAAGTTCCTCGAGGAGGAGGCCGAGAAGAACGCCGACGGCTACGCCGACTTCTACAAGCAGTTCGGCATCTTCCTGAAGGAAGGCGTCACCTCCGACTTCACGCACCGCGAACAGCTCGCGAAGCTCCTGCGCTACGAGTCCTCGCTCACCGAGAAGGGCAAGACGACCACGCTGACCGAATACGTGAAGCGCATGCCCGAGGCGCAGAAGGAGATCTATTTCCTCCACGCCCTCAACCGCGCCGCGCTCGAGTCCGGCCCGTACCTCGAGGCCTTCAAGTCCCGCAACTTCGAGGTCCTCTTCGTCTACGAGCCGATCGACGAGTTCGTGATGAGCCACCTCGGCACCTTCGAGAGCAAGCGCCTCGTCTCCGCCGACAGCGCCGACCTCGACCTCGGCGACGCGCCCGCCGCCACCGGCGAAGCCCTCCCCGAGGCCGACGTGAAGGCCCTCAGCTCCTGGCTCAAGGACAAGCTCGGCGAGACCAAGGTCGGCAAGGTCGAGGCCGGCAAACGCCTCGTCGACAGCCCGGTCGTCGCGCTCAACTCCGACAAGTTCCTCTCGCCCGCCATGCGCCGCATCATGCGCGCCATGAAGCCCGACGAGGCCGAGCAGCCGCCGAAGATGGACCTTGAGATCAACCCGCGCCACCCGCTCATCAAGAGCCTCCACAAACTCAGCACGACCGACGCCGACCGCGCCGCGCTCATCGCCGAGCAGCTCTACGAGAACGCGTTGCTCGCCGCCGGCATCGTCGAGGAGCCCCGCAACTTCGTCACCCGCCTCAACAAGATCCTCGAGATGGCCGCGAAATAACCGCTCCAACATTCCGATCCCGTCACAGAGTTCACAGAGAGCAGAGGAGATCACAGAGCATCAAAAACCTATCCTCCGTTGATCCATCGCTAACCCGCCCAACGAGTAGGTCCGGTCTCCGACCGGACACCACCAGCACCGTCCGCCACAAGACAACGCCCAGATAGGCCGGTCAGAGACCGGCCCTACTCGTCCGCCCTCCGTCCTCTGTGTCCTCCTCCGCCTCCGTGCCCTCTGTGCCCAAATCCGTCTTCCGCTCCTGATTCCCTGATTTCCACATTTCCCGTCCTCGCGTAGGCGCTCCGCGCCGAAGATTCTGCCGAACGCAGAACGCCCTTCGTTCTCTTCGTTTCCTTCTGTCCTCCGTCTTCCGTTCCACTTTTCCAGCTTTCCACATTTCATCATCCGTCATGCCCGAAGCCTCCGCCACTCCTCCCGCTCCCGAATCCACGCCGCCGCCCGCCGCCGAGCAGGCCACCGCCACGCCTCCTCCGGCCGCCGCCCGCCCTGAGCCTGTCGAAGGGCTCTCGCCCGAGCAGCAGCGCATCGCCGAGCTCGAGGCCCGCGTGCAGCAGGCCGAGGCCGCCCTCGCCGAGGAGCGCGAGAAGTTTCTCCGCAAGGTCGCCGACTTCGAGAACACCCGCCGCCGCATCACCGGCGACGCCCAGCGCACCGCCGAGTCCAAGAAGACCGAGTTCATCCAGCAGGCCCTCTCCATCGCCGACAACCTCGAGATGGCGCTCCTCACGCCCGCCGACAAGGAGACCGTCGACCACCTCACCACCGGCGTGCGCATGACGCTCGACAAGTTCTACCAGCTCCTCCGCGAGCACGGCATCGAGAAGATCCCGAGCCTCGACCAGCCCTTCGATCCCAACCGCCACGAAGCCGTCTCGATGCAGAAGGTCGAGGGCAAGCCCGAGCACGCCATCGTGCAGGTCTACCGCGAAGGCTACATCAAGGGCGACCAGGTCCTCCGCTACGCCCAAGTCGTCGTGAACCAGCTCTAAAGTTTCGGCGCGCCCCGCGCCGAAACTTCATCCCATGCCCTCCGCCTTCAAAGACTACTACCAGACCCTCGGCGTCGCCCGCACCGCCACGCCCGAGGAGATCAAGAAGGCGTTCCGCAAGCTCGCGCGCGAATACCATCCCGACCGCGCGCCCACCGCCACGCGCAAGGCGAACATGGAGGCGAAGTTCAAGGAGCTCAACGAGGCCTACGAGGTCCTCGGCGATCCCGAGAAACGCAAACGCTACGACGAGCTCGGCGCCAACTGGGACCAGCCGCAGTTCGGCCGCGGCGGTTTCGGCGGCGGCAATCCCTTCGGCGGCGGCGGCCAGTGGCAGCAAGGCTCGCCCCAGGACTTTGAGGACGCCTTCGGCGGCGCCGGCTTCAGCGATTTCTTCGAGCAGTTCTTCGGCCGCGGCGCCGGCGGCGGCCGTGGCGCCGGTCCGCGCGGCAAGGCCAAGCGTCCCTCCGGCGATGTCGAGGCCGACCTCCGCATCACGCTCGAGGAGGCCGTGAAGGGCTCGCACCGCCAGATCACCTACAAGCGCACCGATCCGCAGACCGGCCAATCCGCGCCGCACACCTACAACATCAAGATCCCCGCCGGCATTCGCGAGGGGCAGAAGATCCGCCTCGCCGGCCAAGGCAACGGCGGCGACTTCTACCTCAACGTCCGTTTCCTCCAGCACCCGGAGTTCCGCCGCGAGGGCGACGATCTCTTCTACGATCTCGAGCTCGCCCCGTGGGAAGCCGTCCTCGGCGCCACAATCCCGCTGCAGACGCTCGACGGCAAAGTGAACCTCAAGATCAAGCCCGGCACGCAGGGCGGCCAGCAGCTCCGCCTCAACGGCCTCGGCCTCCACAACGAGCACGGCCACCGCGGCGATCTCCACGTGATCATCCGCGTCCAGGTCCCCGAGGACCCGCCCCCCGCCGAGCGCGCCCTCTGGGAGAAACTCTCCGAAACCTCCCGCTTCAACCCGCGCGAGTAGGAACACCTGAATTGAACCACAGAGAACACCGAGAGCCGGAAGAGTTCAGAACTCAGCTCCTCCGCCTTTCCCCCCTCTGTGCCCTCCGTGGTGAAACTCCGTTCCTGATCTCCTGAGTTCCAGATTCTCCTCTCCGCCGCCCTTCCTTCTCTTCGTTCCCTTCTGCCGTCCGTCTTCCGTCCTCTGTGTCCTCCGTGCTCTCTGTGGTGAATCTTCCGTTCCTGATTCCCTGATTTCCACATTCTCCCCTTCCGAGTTCCGGAATCCGTCCTTCCTTCTCTTCGTTCCCTTCTGTCGTCCGTCTTCCGTCCTCTGTGCCCTCCGTGCTCTCTGTGGTGAATCTTCCGTTCCTGACTCCCTGATTTCCACATCCACCCCTTCCGAGTTCCGAAATCCGCCTTTCATTCCCTTCCGTCGTCCGTCTTCTGCCATCAGTCATCTCCCTCCGCCGTCTGCCCTCCGCCCTCCGCTTCCTGATTTCCTGAGTTCCAGATTCTCCTTCCTTCCGAATTCCCCCCTCCGCCATGTCCCTCGATTTTAGCCGCTTCACCGAGAAAGCCGCCGAGGCCGTCCAGTCCGCCCAGGCCGAGGCGCGCCGCCGCAACCAGCAGCAGGTCGACCTCTGGCACCTCCTCCACGCCCTCGTCGTCCAGGAGGACGGCATCGTGCCGGCCGTGCTCGACAAGATGAAGATCCAGCCGAGCGCCGTGCAGCTCTCCCTTGAGCGCCAGCTCGACCGCCTGCCCGCCGTGGGCGGCGCCACCGCCGCGGGCCAGATGTACATCAGCCAGCCGGTCAACGACGCCTTCACCGCCGCCGAGGAATCCGCGAAACAACTCCGCGACGACTACCTCTCCACCGAGCATCTCTTCCTGGGCGCCCTCCGCGCCAAATCCCTCCCGGCCGAAGCGAAGCGCTTCTTCGAGTCCTTCGAACTCACCGAGCCGAAGTTCCTCGCCGCCCTGAAGGAGATCCGCGGCAACCAGCGCGTCACCTCCCAGACGCCCGAGTCCACCTTCCGCGCCCTCGAGAAGTTCGGCACCGACCTCGTCGCCCAGGCGCGCAAGGGCAAGCTCGACCCGGTCATCGGCCGCGACGCCGAGATCCGCCGCGTCATCCGCATCCTTTCCCGCAAGACCAAGAACAACCCCGTCCTCATCGGCGACCCGGGCGTGGGCAAGACCGCCATCGTCGAGGGCCTCGCCCAGC
>JAEWNN010000180.1 GCA_023457035.1 Verrucomicrobiota bacterium | reverse complement strand
CCGCCCCGCCGCTCGTCGACCAGGAAACGAAGCCCAAGATTCTGGAGACGGGCATCAAGGTCATCGACCTCATCTGCCCCTTCATCAAGGGCGGCAAGGTCGGCGCGTTCGGCGGCGCCGGCGTCGGCAAGACCGTCGTCATCATGGAGCTCATCAACAACATCGCGAAGACCCACGGCGGCTACTCCGTCTTCGCGGGCGTCGGCGAGCGTTCCCGCGAGGGCAACGATCTCTACCACGAGATGAGCGAGTCCGGCGTCATCGACCAGAAGGACCTCTCCAAGTCCAAGGTCGCCCTCGTCTACGGCCAGATGAACGAGCCGCCGGGCGCCCGCATGCGCGTCGGCCTCTCGGCCCTCACGATGACCGAGTACTTCCGCGACGAGAAGAACCAGGACGTGCTCCTCTTCATCGACAACATCTTCCGCTTCTCCCAGGCCGGCTCCGAGGTCTCCGCGTTGCTCGGACGCTCGCCCTCCGCCGTCGGCTACCAGCCCACGCTCTCCAGCGAGATGGGCATCCTGCAGGAACGCATCACCTCGACCAAGAAGGGCTCCATCACCTCCTTCCAAGCCGTCTACGTGCCCGCCGACGATCTCACCGATCCGGCGCCCGCCAACACCTTCGCGCATCTCGACTCGACCATCGTGCTCGAGCGCTCGATCGCCGAGTTGGGCATCTATCCCGCCGTCGATCCGCTCGCCTCGGGCTCGAAGGCGCTCGATCCCGCCATCGTCGGGCAGGAGCATTATGCCGTCGCCCGCGGCGTGCAGCGCGTGCTCCAGCGGTATAAGGACCTTCAGGACATCATCGCTATCCTCGGTCTCGACGAGCTCTCGCCCGAGGACAAACAGACCGTCTACCGCGCCCGCAAAATCCAGAAGTTCCTGTCCCAACCCTTCAACGTCGCCGAGGTCTTCACCGGCACGCCGGGCAAGATCGTCAACGTCCGCGACACCATCCGCGGCTTCAAGATGATCCTCGACGGCGAGCTCGACGCCGTGCCCGAGGGCGACTTCTACATGAAGGGCGGCATCGACGAGGTCGTCGCCACCTCCGCCAAGCCCACGGCCGCCTGAGGTGGAACGAGGAATCCGGACCGAGGAGGTGAAGGCCGCCTGAGCGCCATCCGACCCTCCGCCTCCTGCCTCCCTACTTCTGACTTTCTTCGCCCATGCCTCTCACCCTCGAAATCGTCACTCCCGAAGGCCGCGTCTATTCCGAGACGGTCGACACCGTCGTGCTGCCCACGCTGCAGGGCGAGATCGGCATCCTGCCGGGCCACCTCCCGCTCCTCACGCAGATCGAGGACGGCGAGCTGCGCGTCCAGAAGGGCAACACGACCGAGTCGCTCGCCTGCGGGCGCGGCTTCGCCGAGATCTCGGGCGACAGGATCAGCGTGCTCGCCGAGCAGGCGATCGACATCGCCAAGATCGACGAGGCCGCCGTCGAGAACGCCTGCCGGCGCGCCGAGGCGGCGCTCGCGCAGAAGCAGAACCTCTCCGCCGAGGAGGCGGAGCGCCTCGAGGGCGTGGTCCGTTTCGCCTACGCCCAGCTCGACGTGAAGCGCCGGCGCCGCGGTTGAGGCTCCCCGGGTCCCGGGCTTCGGACTGTGTTCGGGTCGTCACCACCGCGCCGTCGCCCCCTACCGGTCTCGGTTCCCGGGGGCGCGCCGCCGGTGGGCTTTCCGCCGGGGCGGCCGGCCGGGCGGCTCCGCGGGGACCGCGTGAAAACCGGTTTGCCCGATACAGTTCGTTCTGTAGTGTGCGGCGTCGCAGGCCTCCCTGCCTCGCTCACCTCCACTCAAACACAACATGGCGGATACACCCGATTCTGCTCCCGCGCCGTCCGTCGGCGAGGACAACACTGCCGCGATTGTCGGCTACTTGTTCGGTGTCGGTCTGGTCATCGGCGCGGTCATCCACGGCGGCAAGAAGACCCGCTTGGGCGCCTTCCACCTGCGCCAGGCGTTGGGCCTTCTCCTGCTGGCGATCCTCGGGACGGTCGTGTTCGTGATCCTTGGATTCCTCGGCGCGTTCTTGGGCGGGATCCCGGTCGCGGGCTGGATGCTCGTCAAGGGGGTCTACCTTCTCGCCTGGTTCTTCCGTCTTGGCCTCCTGATCCTCACCATCATGGGGCTGCTCGCCGCGGTGAACCGCGAACAGAAACCGCTTCCGGTGATCGGCGCCGCCTGCCAGCGGCTGTTCGCCTCCGTGTTCGCCTGACCGGCCGAATCCCGTTTTCCTCCGTTCCTCATCCCTAACCAAACACCCCGTATCATGTCACAGAAAACCATCAAGAAACCCGACGCCAACCCGGTTGTCGCCCTCCTGCTCACCTGGTTCATCTTCGGCCTGGGCCATCTCCTGATCAACGGTCAGCAGCGCAAATGGCTGTTCACGCTCATTGCCGGCATCGTCGGCAGCTTCCTGTGCGTTCTCCCGGGCCTGGTCATCGGAGTCCTGAGCATCATCGACGCGTACCAGACCGCCGAGCGCCTGCAAAAGGGCGAGGAGATCGGCGAGAACGAGTACACCCAGCCCCTCCTGTTCAAGATCATGAAGCTCGTGGACAAGGAAGCCACCTGCTCGAAGGCGTAAGCGCAACGCGCCCAACCGCTCCTCTTCCGCGCCCGGACGGCTTCGCCGCCCGGGCGCTCGCTTTTCCGCCCGCGGCGGAGCAAGATGACGGCGGCAGGTCGCACCCGCCCCCGTGGTTGGTCCGCGATTGCGGGGCGGGTGGTATCCTGCTGAACTCCGTCGCTCCGCGCTTTCCAAGTGAGGAAGGCTCCTCCATTTTTCCCCACCTACCGCCATGGAATACCACGTCGCCCGCAACAACGAGAAGTTCGGTGTTTTCGCCGGTCCAGAGGCTCAAGCGCGCTTCCGCAGCGGAGAGATCCGGCCCACCGATCTTGTCTGGTGTGAGGGCATGCCTGCGTGGCGCCCCGCCAGCGAGGTGTTTGCCGCGGAGGCTCCGGCGGCGCTTCCGCCTCTGGTCGGTGCGCCCAGCCCTGCGGTGCCATCTGCGCCGGTGCCCTTTGCGGACCCGGCACGTCCGCCCAAGCCGGACAATTATCTGGTCTGGGCGATCCTCTCCACGCTGCTGTGCTGTGTGCCGCTCGGCATCGTTGCCATCGTCTTCGCGGCACAGGTGGACTCCAAATACGCCTCCGGCGACTATGCCGGGGCTGTGGTCGCCTCCGGCCGTGCAAAACTCTGGTCGATCCTGTCGGCCGGGTCGCTGCTCCTCTTTGCGGCCCTCTATCTCGGAGTGATTGTCTTCTTCGGCGCGGTCGGGGTGGTCGGCGGCATGGCGCAATGAGGCCCGCCCCACCGGCTCCCGGTGGATCGGGCCCGCGCCGATTCGCTGGACTGCTGCTCCTGGTGCTCCTGGCTGCCGTGTTCGGCATCTGGTGGCTCGGTTCTCGTCCGCCGGCCTGGTACCCTCCCTGTCCCTTCCGTCTGGCGACGGGCTTGTTCTGTCCCGGATGTGGCAGTGGCCGCGCCGTTCACGCGCTGGTGCACGGCGAGTGGGGGAGGGCGTTGGGGTTGAATCCCGTGCTCGTGCTCCTGCTTCCGCCCGGTCTGGTCTGGACTGCGACGCTGTTGTGGCGGGGTTTGGGCCGCGGCCTGCCCCCGCTCGCGCCCCCCCGGCCCACCGCCACGATCTTGTTGGTCGTGGTCTCTGCCTTCTGGGTGCTGCGTAATCTGCCGTGGTGGCCGTGCTCGCTGCTGGCTCCGGTCGGGTGATCCCGGTCCGGTGGTCCGCGGCGCAATACGGGACCTGCGGCCGCGCCCGCCCCAGGCTTCGGGGGCGGGTATGAAAAAATCTCCGCGGTTGGAACTTGGTGTTTCCGCGGGTGCCGTCCCGTCGCCCATTGGCATCCTAAGGTGTTGCGGATCAAGAGGGTAACGCGTCTGCCGGGTCGGCGACGGTCCGCTTCCGTCTGTCGATAGGCAGAACGCCCTAGGGGATCTTAGGGCTTGCCACTGTATTGCGACAGTGGTGTTACCCCTATCTGCAAACCCGAGTCCTTCAGCCCTCGCAAACATGAACACGCTCCGCTTCGCCCGCCTCGCATCCGGCCTTCTGGCCCTCGGTGCCGCCCTCGATCTTTCCGCCCAGGTTGTCTTCACCGCCAACGGAACGTACAGCCAGAACTTCGATACGATCCCGTTCAGCCCCGGCTCGCAGCTGACCTGGACCGACAATTCGACCCTTGCCGGCTGGTACGTGTCCGACCACTCCTACGGTTCTTTCGAGGGTGTCGGAACTCCGGTGGGTACGAATCTGTACGTCTATTCGGCGACGGCTGGATCGACCGATCTCGCGCTTGGCTCGCACACGCGCTCAGATGGCGCCAATTCGATTTTCTACGGGTTGAAGTTGCTCAACAACACCGGCCACGCGCTCGACGCGGTGAGCCTTTCGTTCTCGGTCGAGAATTACCGGTCCGGGGCTTGGGTCGAAGACGTCCTGACGGCCTCCTTCGGATTCAACAACGCCGGCCTTGAGCTGGGTACGTGGAACTCGCTGGCCTCGCTGAACGCCTTCAGCGGAAACGTGACCTTGTCCTTGCCCCTGACGTGGAACGACGGCGATTCCCTTTGGATTCGCTGGGAGGACTCCGTTCTTTCCGCCGGAACCAACCCCAAGAACGCGGGCTTTGCGCTCGACAACTTCAGCGTCACCGCGATCCCGGAGCCCTCGACCTACGCCCTCATCCTCGGCGTGGCGACGCTCGGTCTCGTGGGCTTCCGTCGCTGGCGCGCGCAGCGCTGATCCGCGAACGGCTCCGGCCCCACCGAGAGGCGGACCGGATGAGCGTCCGAGTTGCGGAACTCAGTTTGCGAAAAGCGGCAGGTCTCCGGACCTGCCGCTTTTTCATTGTCTCCCCGCGGCCCCGTTGCACCTACCGGCGCCGGATGTGATGTGCTGGAGCACGCGGCGCGCTCTCCTCGTCTTGGTGGCTCAGCCGCAACTATTCACTTGGCGTAGGGTGCGAGCTCGCTCGCACCGCTCGGAAAGAGCGACGGCCGAAGCTCAGCCCCTGCAACCGAAACAATCGGCGCGACAGAGTGAAGCCCGCGCCGATTGAGTTGTCTCGGCTCAGAGCGTGGCGAGAATAGCGGCGAGCGTCGGGCTCGGTCGCAGGGCCGCGTTGGCCTTGGTCTCGTCCGGCACGTAGTAGCCGCCGACATCGACCGGCTTGCCCTGTACGGCCACCAACTCCTGCACGATCTGCTTCTCGGCGGCGGCGAGCTGGGCGGCGACGGGCTTGAACACGGCCTGCAGTTTCGCGTCGGCCGACTGCGCGGCGAGGGCCTGCGCCCAGTAGAGCGCGAGGTAGAAGTGTGAACCGCGGTTGTCGATGGTGCCAAGCTTGCGGCCGGGGGAGCGGTCGTTCTCGAGGAACTTGCCCGTGGCGGTGTCGAGGGTATCGGCGAGGACCTTGGCGGGCGCGTGCTTGAAGACAACGGCGAGGTGCTCGAACGACGCCGCGAGGGCGAAGAACTCGCCGAGGCTATCCCAGCGCAGGTAGTTCTCCTGGAGGAACTGCTCGACGTGCTTCGGGGCGGAACCGCCGGCGCCGGTCTCGAAGAGGCCGCCACCCTGCATGAGTGGGACGATCGAGAGCATCTTCGCGCTGGTGCCGACCTCGAGGATCGGGAAGAGGTCGGTGAGGTAGTCGCGCAGCACGTTGCCGGTGACGCTGATGGTATCGAGGCCCTGGACGATGCGCTCGAGACTGAACGTGCAGGCGGCGGCGGGAGCGAGGATGCGCAGGTCGAGGCCGGCGGTGTCGTGCTGCTGGAGGTAGGTCTGGACTTTGGCGATGAGCTGCGCGTCGTGGGCGCGCTTCTCGTCGAGCCAGAACACGGCGGGCGTGTTGGAGAGGCGGGCACGGGTGACGGCGAGCTTCACCCAGTCCCGCACCGGGGCGTCCTTGGTCTGGCAGGCACGCCAGATGTCGCCCTGCTCGACTGTGTGCGCGAGGAGCGTGGCGCCTGCGGTGTCGACCACGCGGATCGTGCCGGCGGCGGGGGCGACGAACGTCTTGTTGTGCGAGCCGTACTCCTCGGCGGCCTGGGCCATGAGGCCGACGTTGGGCACGGAGCCCATCGTCTTCGGGTCGAGCGCGCCGTGCTTTTTGCAGAACTCGACGGTGGCGTGGTAGACGCCGGCGTAGGAGCTGTCGGGAATGACGGCGAGCGTGTCCTGGAGTTTCCCCTTCGCGTCGTACATCTTGCCGCCGGCGCGGATCATCGCGGGCATGGAGGCGTCGACGATGACGTCGGAGGGGACGTGGAGATTGGTGATGCCCTGGTCGGAGTTGACCATCGCGACGGCCGGACCAGCGGCGAGGGCGGCCTGATAGTCGGCCTCGAGCGCCGCCCGCTGCTCGGCGGGCAGGGTGGCGACCTTGGCGAGCAGGTCGCCGAGTCCGTTGTTGGGGTCGACGCCGAGCTGGGCGAAGGTGGCGGAGTGTTTCTCGAAGAGTCCGGCGAAGAAGACGCGCACGGCGTGGCCGAAGAGGACGGGGTCGGAGACCTTCATCATCGTGGCCTTCAGGTGGAGCGAGAAGAGCACGCCCTCGGCCCGCGCGCGGGCGACCTGTTCGCCATAGAAGGCGACGAGCGCACGGCGGCTCATGAACGTGGCGTCGAGGATCTCGCCGGCTTTCAGCGCGAGCGTGTCCTTGAGCACGGTGACCTTGCCGGCGCCGTCGACGTGTTCGATGCGCACGGTGGTGGCGGCGGGCATGCAGACGGATTTCTCGTTGGCGAAGAAATCGTGTGCGCCCATGGTGGCGACGGAGGTCTTCGAGGCGGAGGACCAGGCGCCCATCGAGTGTGGGTGGACGCGGGCGTAGTCCTTCACGGCCTTGGGTGCGCGGCGATCCGAGTTGCCCTCGCGCAGGACCGGATTCACGGCAGAGCCCTTGACCTTGTCGTAGCGGGCCTTGGCGTCCTTCTCGTCGTCGGTTTTGGGCGCTTCGGGGTAGTCGGGGAGCGCGTATCCGTGGGACTGAAGCTCGGCGATGGCTTCCTTCAGTTGCGGGACGGAGGCGGAGATGTTGGGGAGCTTGATGATGTTCGCCTCGGGGCGGAGCGTGAGCGTGGCGAGCTCGGCGAGGTGGTCGGCCACGCGCTGGGCCGGTGGCAGGAGATCGGCGAACGCGGCGAGGATGCGACCGGCGAGGGAGATGTCGCGCGTCTCGACCGCGATGCCGGCGTGCTGGGTGAACGCCTGGACGATCGGGAGTAGCGAATACGTGGCGAGGGCGGGGGCCTCGTCGGTCTTGGTGTAGATGATGGTAGGTGCCGCGGACATGGTGGAGAGAATGGTGTAATGCGAACCGGCAGTTTCGCCAGCAAAGGCGCCGCCGTCGCCCGGTCAAAAGCATTGCCGGGCGGCGTTGGCGGTAGAAGATCGGCGCCGGGCGGCGCGCCACAGAATCAGGGTGGCCGCAGGGCTGCGCCGCCGTGCTCGGACCCGCGCGCTCAGCAGTGCCGGCGGAAACGCAGGGTCAGTGCGATGATGGCGAGGGCCAGCACCAGCGTGATCGCGTTGGAGAGGATGATCGGCCACGCGCGCAGGATCACGCCGTAGGCGAGCCACAACGCCACGCCCACCGCGAAGGCGGCGAACGTGACCAGCGAGATTCCCTCGGCGTTGCGTGTGCGCCAGAGCCGGACGACCTGCGGCACGAAACAGCCGGTGGTGAGTGTCGCCGCGGTGCCGAGCAGATCGACGAGTGTCATCGGGAAGATCCCGGGAACGTTGAAGCCAACAGCACGTCGACACCGCGTGCGAAGGCCGACTCGGCATCGCCCGCCGGCGCTGTCGCCTTCGCCCGGCAACGTACCTCGGGGCGTGCATGTGGCATGGCCACGGAGAAGCCGGCCCAGTCGAAGAGCGGCACGTCGTTGTCCGCATCGCCGAACGCCGCGACGCGGGCCGGGGCGATCCCGAACTCTCGTGCCAGCACCGCGGTGCCGGTGGCCTTGCTGATGCCGCGTGGGACAAACTCGAACACTTCCCGGTGCGAGCGCACGCTGTCGGCCGCCACCGGGCGGCAGGCGCGGGCGCCGCCACCGGCGAGAAACGCCTCGAGGATCGCTTCCCCGGCGATCCACATGACCTTGAATACCCGTTCCTGCACGAGCGTGGCCACCGGAACGACGGCGATCGTGGTGCCCGTGATCCGCCGGTAGCGATCGACATCGGGGCCTTCGCGCGGCGTGCACTCGCCGTGGTCGGTGTAGGCGATCACCCCGAACCCCGCCCGCTGCCCGACTTCCGCCACCAGCGCGACATCCCCGGCAGGGAGGAAGTGCTGCGCATGGATCCGACTTCGTGTGGGGTTGCTCACTTCGCAGCCTTGGCAGGACACCAGCCCGCACACGCCCGGGAGCGCGCGGGCGATCTCGGCCATGTTCGGGCCGTGGCGTCCCGAGGCCAGCACGATGGCGAACCCGTGTTCGATGAGGCGGACGAGAGCCTGCTCGTTCTCGTCGCCGACAAGGCCGTCGTGGCCGAGGAGCGTGCCGTCGAGGTCGATGGCGGCGAGCTGGGTGGGTGTTGGCTGCGGGCTCACAGCCGTCCAGCGCACCAGCGGCGCGCGCGCGACCCAAGAAGAAAAACCGCCACCGTGTGGCCCGGCGCTTCGCCCCGGGCGGGCGGATACGGCGCCACCTTGCGGCTCGCGCGGCAGAACACGCGTGGGCCGGCCGCCTGCGCGTGGTACGCGTCCTTCAGGACGCACGGGCAGACGCCATTCCCGAACCTGCGGCGAGCACGGAGACCAGCTGCGGGGGCTGAAGCACCCCGCCACTCCACACCAGGCACCGCCCCGGAACACGAAGGCCGCGCCGCCCCACGGCGGCGCGGCCTTCGGCGCATTCACGCCCTCTCACTGAGGCGGCGCCTCACTCGGGTGGTCGACCAGTGCGACCGCGCTCCGCCAGAGCGTGGTCGCGACGGGCGGCGTGGCCCTGATTGAGAGCGGTGCGCCGTGGGTCGGATTGGGGGCGGCCGAGCGGGGAGAATGTTCCAGATGGTAGTGACGGGTATTCTTCATGGTGTCGTTTTCCGGTTGGTGGTCTGCACGGGCGGAGGCGCTCGCTGGAGCGACTCCGCCCGCCTTTCATGGCTTTCTTTTCCCCTGTCTCACGAAGCGAGAATCTCGAGATCCTCGCGCAGCATCTTCTCGCCGGCGGCGCGTAGCTGCCGGACCCGTTCGATCGAGACGCCCAGCTCGCCGGCGATCTCCTCGAGGGTGGCTTCCTCGAGGTGGTAGCGCTGGACGACGTAGGCGTGTCTCTCGGGCAGGCGCGTCAGCGCCTCCCGCACGTTCTCGACCAGATCGAGCGACTCGGCCAAGTCGGCCGGGGAGACCGCGGCGTGGTCGGCCAGCTGGGCCAGAACCTCGCCGTCGGTCTCGTGGCTGTCGGCCGCGATCCCGAGGCGCAGCGCTTGGCGCAGGGCGCTCGGGGCGAGGCCGGTGAAGGTCGCCAGTTCGTCGTCGCTGGGCGCGCGGCCGAGCGCCTGCTCCAGCTCGGCGGCCGCGCGGCGGACCTCGGTCACCTTGGCGCGGGTGCGCCGCGAGAGCGGATCGAGCCGGCGGAGCTCGTCGAACATCGCACCGCGGACGCGGGCGAAGCAGTACGCGCGGACCTCGTGGAGCGGGCCGGCAGCCTGGGCAAACGAAGCGACCAGGGCGGCACGGCCGGCGGAGGCGAGATCGTCGCGCGAGACGTGGAGCGGCAGGCGGCGGTCGAGGCCGGCTAGAGCGGCGTCGACGACGTCGAGAACATCAAGGACGTTGGAAAGAACGGGAACGGCAGGAGCGGCGTTCATAACGGCGGTGCGGCGTTCAGCCGCTGTTCGCTACAGAAAGAGGAGGCCCGGTTGGCAGGGCGCGGAAGGTGGACGTAAAAGGGCAGCTCGGAATTGTTGAGCGGACCGAAGGCGTAGTTGGGCCGACCCGGCTGAAGGCAGTAGGGCCAGCCCGGCGCGCGGCGCGTAACTCGCGTGGCAGCGGCGGCAGCGGTGCGGGTGGAGGCTCGGGCGGAGGCGGTCGGCGTATTGGTTTTCATGGTGGAGGAAGTGGGTTTGGCGGACATGTGTTGTGTTTGGAAAATGGTGTTGAAGAGAGTGGGCGGAGAATCGGGAGGAGCTGGCCGGGCGGGTGGTGCTGGGAGCGGAATCCCGCGTCCGCCGGGAGCCCGCCGCCGCCGCCACGTGTTTGGCGTGGCGGTCGGTTTCAGGCGGCGGACGGGCTCCGCGGGCGGTTCCGGTGGCCCATCCCAGGGATCGGGCCGGGCGCCCCGCGTCCGTTCGCAGACGGCGCAGGGCGCCGGGAAGGATGGCTGAGCAGCACCGGCCGGAGGATGGGGCCGGGGAGCGGTACCGAGGCGGGAGTGCGTCGTCATCGCGACGGCGCGGGCTTCGGTGGCCGGTGCGGTCGTTTGACGGACCGCGGTTTTCTGGGAAAGAACCCGAGCTTCTCGCTCGGTTTTCCCGGAAGGGGCCTTGGGTTCCGAAAAACAAAAACCCACTTCCGGGTGGAAGTGGGCTTCGGATGCGGGTGCTACTTGCTCCTCAGTTTTTCCACTTCCCGTGCGCGGCGGCGGCGCGTTTCGTCGTAGTTACCTGGGTAATCTGCCAGGAGGCGACGGCCTGCAGGCGCACGAAGGCTCGCGGGCAACCCATATGGGAGGCCGGAGCGGACATGGTGTGCTGCGTGCAGTTCATGGAATTCGTTATTGCGAGAAGTGTGCCAGCGATGTGTGGACGCTGAATCAGATCGGAACAAGCCCGTTTTTCTTCAAGGGGGTGTGCGAAAATTCTTTCTGCTGCGCAAATTCGCCCCTGCGCCGGCCCGGTACGGTCACCGCGCTGGCGGAAGGCGAGACTGCCGCAAGTCCTAGCCCGGCAGTGGAATGCCCGAGTCCTGCGCCCTCTCCCGGCCGCTCTGTCTCACGGCCGCGCGAGAGCGGCGATGCCGCCGCGGCCTGTCTGCGCGCGGACCAGCCAACGCCGGAAATTCGTCTCGTCGCGTCGACAGCGGGCCCAACACGCCGCCGCGCCGTAGCCGCAGAAGAGGGCGGTGTGGGCCGCGACTTTGCGCAGATAGGATAGCCCCCGGCCCCGGCCGTGGATTGCGATCCGGGAGCGCCCGTGGCAGTAGCCGATGCGCGAGAAATACGTCCGGTGCAGGCGTTCGGGAGGGATCCAGTGCGCGACGTGCATCTCGCCGCAGTACGCTCCTTGGACCGCTGCCCGCCGCATGCGCTGGAAAAGCTCAAGTTCCTCGCCTCCGGTCAACTTGCGGCCCTTGCGACCCAAGTCGCCGCGGAAGCCGCCGATCTTCCCGAAGACCTCCTTCCTCACCGCGAAATTCGCCCCGATGCCGTCGGGCCGGTGTTGGCGGAACATCTTTTCGCCCAGGTCGAACACCGAGACGACCCACTCGAGGTCGGGCGGCAGCCACGCGGGCCTCGGGCAGGCATGCCACGATCCCGTCACCCGCCCGCAGACGACCTGCACGTCCCTGACGGTGAAGGCGGTCGCCAGGCCCTGCGCCCATCCCCGGGAAACCAGTACGTCGTCGTCCAGAAACGCCACGATATCGCCCCGCGCTTCCTCCACGCAGCGTTGCCGGGCCCAGCCCAGTCCCAACCGCTGCTCTCGCACCAGCCGGAACGAGGCCTCCGTGCCATCGGCGCAACGCACCACGGTTCCGCCTGTCACCGGGCGGGAGCGGTCGTATCCATGTCTTCCAGCCCAAGCTTCCACCTGTGAGGGGGTTCCATCGGTGCAGGCGTTGTCGACGACGACGATCTCGGGCGGGTTGCCGAGCGGACGCCAGTCGACCTGGCGCAGCGATTCCAGCGTTTGCAGCAGCAGTGCGACCCGGTTGTGGGTCGCGATGGTGACGGAGATTTGCATCCAGTGGGGCCCGCCAGTCGGTCGGTGGACGGCCGGCCGGCGGGGGACTGGAAGAGCGTTCGGAGTGGAGTCGCCGAGGACAAGCCGATTGCTCCGTCGTGTGGCGGCGACCATGTCCGGACGCCGCCACACACCGGAGCGCCGCTCACTTCCGGCGGGCCAGCGGGATCGCGGCGATGCCGGCGACGGCGAGCAGGAGCAGCGCGGCGGTCGCGTAGGGCGGACGGGCGGTGCGGGCGAGGCCGAGCGTGAGCTGGAGCGGCTTGTCGCCCTCGACCTGCAGGCTGCGGGTAAATGTGAATACGCGGCCGCGCTCGGCGAGCGTCACGTCGATGGCGCGCGGGGCCGGCTCGGCGGCGAGCTGCTGGTCGACAAGCCGGTCGGCGATGCCGCGCAACGCGGTGTTCTCGTCGGCAGAGTTGCCCATGAGCAGCTGGTCGACCTGCGTGGGATCGAAGTTCACCCGGCCCTGCATGAACGGGTTGAGGCTGGCGGCCTGCTCGAGCTGCTCGTTGCGCGCGGCCTCGACGCGGTTGTCGAGGTAGAGGCGCTGGCGGCGGGTGTTGAGGCCGAGCACGGTCTGCTGCGTCTTCAGATTGCGGAGCTGCACGCGGGCGTCCTCGTTGGCGGCCTCGTCGAGCGCCTGGGTGTTGTAGGCGCGGGCGAGCACCTCGCCGGCCTTCTGCTGGTCGCCCTGCTGCATGAGCTTGTTCGCCTCCTGGAGCATCGCCGCGGCCTTCTTCGACTCGGCGGACCGCTTCGAGACGACCGCGGACCGGTAGTCCGCCACGTCGAGCCAGCCGCCGCGGCGCTCCTCGCGCAACCGCAGGCCGCCGCCGTAGCCCGCCAACTCGTAGCCGGGCGGCACGACCACGCGCCATGTCACGTTCTCCAGCGGCACGTTGAGCCGCGGGCCGACGAGACCGACATCGCCGCTCTTGCCGCCGGGCGCCGAATACACCAGCCGCACCGCGGCCGAGCGCTCGCCCGCGGTGTTCGGGGTGACGTGGAAGAGGAACGCGTCGCCCTCGCGCACGACCGACACGCTCTCGCCGTTGACGAGCGTGTTGAAGAGCCTCGCACCCTCGGGCAGCCGCACGCGCAGCGTGCTCTTCTCCAGCACGTCGACGCGCAGGTCGACCGCCGTGAGGCTCCCGCCCTTCGGCGAGAACAGCGTCACGAGCTCGCCCTGCGTCACGCGCAGCTTGAGCGCCTCGGCGACCTCGTGGCGGCGCACCGCCACCGGCAGTGGCCCCTCGGCCTCGGCCACGCGGAAACACAGGGCCGGCACGCTGCGGTCGGCGCGGTTCTGGAGGAACGCGGGGACAGCGCTCCAGTCGGCCCGCGACCAGCCGCGCGGCAGCGCGCCGGCCTCGAGCTCGAGCCTCCCGCCGGCCCGCACGGCGGCGAACTGCACCGCCTGCCGCACGCCGACAAACTCGGGTGTGGCCACTGTCTCCGTCTTCTGGTCACCGGTGGCCGGGCCCTGGAACTCGATCTGCACGTCGGTCTCGCCGGCGATGCCGCGTTGGAGGCGGATCTCCCAGAGGTCGTCGCCGCCGGCGACGCGCACCAGGTCGCTCACGGCCGCTCCGGTCGCGCGCACGGTGCGGGCGCGTTCGTCGCCGAGCCCGGGCAGCCGTACGCGGAATTGCTTCACCGCGGCATTCTCCACGCGGTACCGCAGGCCGAGGCGCACGAGCGTCTGGCCCTCGCGCACTGTCGTCTCCTGCAGCGCCTGCACCGTCACCCACGGCTCCAGCGCCTCGATCCCGAGCTTCACCGACCAGTCCTCCTGCAACAGCCGGAACGCCAACGTGCCGGGCTGCAGGCCGCCGACCTGCCGCGGGTCGAGCTGCGTGACCTTCTCGCGCTCCACGGCGCGCAGCCGCAGACCCTTGCCGGGCACGACGAGCGCCTCGCCGGTCTGCCGGGTGGCCTCGCGTATTTGGAGATGCGGCATCGGCCACGCTTCCTGCGCGTGCGGGGCGGCGCCGGCCAGGGTGAGTGCGAACTTCTCGTCGCCGATCGTGCGGCCGTTGAGGTGCATCGTCACGATCCGCTGGCTGCCCTCCGGCGCCTCCGTCCAATGACTGAGGGCTTCGCTGCTGAGGGCTTCGACCTCGAGACCCTCGGGCAATGCGAAGCTGAGCTTGAACAGCCCGACCCGCGTGATCGCCACCGCGAGGTCCACCGCCATCACCATGCGGTCGTCGTCGAGCGAGATCACCTGTCGGCCGGTCACCCGCACCTCGGGCGCGACCGGCGCGATCTTGAGCGACACGCTGCCGCCGTCCTGGCCGAAGCGCCACACGTGCTGGAGCGTCGCGGTCGGCTCGTCGTCCTTGTCGGTCGGGATCAAAGTGGTGTCGAAATCCTCCGTGTTCACCGGCGAGAGCCCGCTGGCGTGCACGCTCTCGGGTTGGGCGTCGCCCCCGAAAGCCAGCGCGAGCATGCCGACCTCGCCCGCTGCACCGACCACGCGCAACGGGGTGAGCGTGAGATCGAACGGCAGCGCGCCCGTCCCGAGCTGGGTCTCGATGCCGAGGCGGAAGTGCTGCTCCTGCGGCGAGGTGAGCGTGATCGCCAACCGACGCTTCTCCGGATCGAAGCGCCACGCGGAGACCTCCGTGTCGTCGCTCCGGACGTCGCCGACCGTGAGGCCGGCGGGCACGTCGATGGCGAGCGCGGACACGCGCCCCTGCACCGGCCGGACCGACACGGAGATCAGGCCGTTCACCACGCCGGGCCCCGGGATGAACAGCTGCGTGGTCTCGGCAAAGAACTGCGTCGCCTCGGCCGTGAGGTCGCGGCGCTTGGGCAACAACTGCACGACGGCCGCGTCCTGCGGCGCGAGCACGAGCGTCGCGCCGCTGCGGGAGTCACCGAGATTCGGAGTCGGCACCACCTGCACCGCCGCAGAGGAGGCGAACTCCCAGCCGCCCTGGTCGAGGGCGACGGTCACGCGCTGGGTCGCCGCGACGCCGGTCGGGAGCGCGATCTGGTTCGTATCCTTCGGCACCGGCAGCTCGAAGCGCACGCGCGCCGTGAGCAGGCCCTCGCGCTCGGGAGCGACAAAGTAGGAGGTCTGGCCGTCGCGCTCGGATTTCCCGAGACGCAGGCCGTCGGCCTTGAACTCGGTCAAGACTGCGGGCGACCGCAGGAGCAGGAAGCTGTCGCCCGGTCCGCCGCGCACGGTGAGCTCCAGTTCGCCGTAGAGCCGGTCGTCGCGGATCGTCCAAGTCTGCACGGCGGCCTGTGCGGGTCGGCCGGCGAGGTCTGGCGCGTCTTGCGCTCGCGCCGGTTGGGCGCCGAAGCCGAGGGTGAGCGCGCCAAACAGCGCGAGCAGCGGCAGCACCGTGGCCGGGCCGGTGCCCGATGTGTCGTCGGTGGGGGATGACGGAGGTTCCGTCGCTTCGGCGAGATAACGCTCGCGGCGTTCGCGATTCCAGCGGCCGAGCGTCGGCACGAACAACAGCAGCCACACGGCGAGCGCGCCGAAGCCGTGGAAGAGGATCGCTCCGCCGTGTTGCGCGAGCAGGCCGGCGGCGACGAGCGCGACACCGGCCGCCAATGCCGCCGCAAACTTGCGGCGCCGAGCGATCGCCGCCACCGCAGTGCCGGCCACCACTGCGACGACTCCCCACCACGAGACCATCGCCAGCCACGGGTTCACGTTCGCCACGGAAATCGTCACCGTCTCCTCGGCCGGCACCATTGTGGCGGCATAGGTGAGCTCCTGGAGATTCGGCCGGCGGTTGACGGTTGCCCCAGCGGCGATCAGTAGCGCGGCGATCGTGACATTCGCGAAGATGATCAAGGCGAAGAGCCGTTGCCGCGAAGAGCCGCGGGCCAGCAACGCACCGAGCGCGGTGAAGCCGAGGAGCACGGCGGCCGGCACCACGCCGCGGTGGGCGATCCATTCGAAGCCGGTCTCGGTGAGCGCGGGGCGGAGCAGTTCGGCGTTGCCGCCGCGCGGGGCGAGCTGGCGGCCGGTGTCGGCGCGCAGCGTCCACTCGTTGATGACACTCGGCGCCACCGTCCGCGGGGCGACGAGGCGGATGGTTGAGCCGCCGCTCGCGGCCTGGCCCAGCCGCAGCGTGACGGCCACCGGGTCGTTCGGGTTCAACCTGGCCGGCAGCGGCACGAGCGTCTGGCCGCCGTCGGCCCGCGCGTTGACGATCTCGTTGTCGACGCGGGTCTCCCAGAGCTTCGCGCCGGCGGGCAACTCGAGCCGGAGGGCCTTCCGGCCGCGGGTCTTCACGAAGAACTGCGCGTCCGTGACGACTTGGCCGTCGCGGGAAATCTGGCTGGAGAGCTTCGCGAAATCGACGACCTGGTCGACCGTCTCGCCCGCGGCGTACCACTCGATGCCGACCTCGAGCGCGAACGGCCGGGCGGTGTATTGGTAGATCGCAAGCGAGGGTGCGCTGGTGAGCAGGCGGAACTCGGTCGGCAGCTCCAGCGGCTCCAGTCTCAGGAGACCGCCGTCGGCCTTGCGGACCTCGTGTTTCACCTGTGCCGGGCTGACGACCTGCACGTAGCCGCGCTCGGCCTGCACGCCGAGCGGGCGCACCTGGCCGGGCTGGATCGCGCCGCCGCGGGCGCTCATCGGCTGATCGAACGTCACGAGCAACGTGGCCGCGCCGAGCACGGGTTGGTGGAGCGAGACGACGAGCTGGTCGCCCTCGCGGCGCCAATCGCGCCGCACGTTCTGGCCGGTCACGTCGATGTTGCCCGCCTCCGGCGGCACGAAGAGCCGCCACTCGGTCGCGGGCGCTCCGACGACGAAATAGTTCAGCAGCACGCTGCCGTACACCACGCCCTCCTTCACGGTGTAGAGGTGGAAGACGTCGGCCTGCACGCTCTGGCCGAGCGCCTCGATCTTCAGCGCGGCGGACCAGCCGGCTTCGCGCAACCGCCACGCCTGCTGGAGTCCGGTGGTCTGTTGCGGGAAGTAGCTCAGCGGCACCTCCACGAGCTTGTCGGTGCCGGCCGGCACCAGCCGGTAGCCGGGTGTCGCCACGACTCCGATATGGCCGCGGACCGACTTCGCCCCGGGGAAACGCAGCGTGGGCAGGCGCCACTCGCCGGCGGCGGCGGCCTGGTTCTTCTCCAGCCGGAGCTGGAGAAGCTGACGGCCCTCGACGGGCTCGGCGAAGAGCACCTTCAACGCGCGGTGGCCCTCGACCGCCGTGGACTCGGCGAGGAAGTCGGCCACGCCGGTGCCGGTCACGCCGACCACCGTGTAGTCGGCCGGGATCTGGAGCGTCCAGTCGCGCAGCGGCGCCTCGCGCACGTCCAGTTCCAGGGCGGCCGCGATGGTGCGGTCGGTCTCGCCCAGATCGTAGGTGAGGATCGTGGACACGCCGACCTCCGGTTGGATCTGCGAGGCGAGCAGGCGGTAGTCGTAGGTCGCGGCCGGGAAACGATAGACGAAGATCTGGCGCGCCTCGTCGGCGCCGAGTCCGTCGCCGGGATACTGTTCGGGTGCGAGCTGCATCATCCCGGCGGTCTCGGCCACCTCGAGGCGCACCGCGCCGTCGTTGGCCACGCGCACGAAGCCGGAGTGCCGCACGACGCCCTCGGGTGAGAGGCGCAGCGGCTCCACGCGGACGGGGAACGCCCCGATCTCAGTCTGGCTGCGCACTGTGATCGAGCCGTCCTGCTCGAGCGGGCGGCTGAACTGCACTTCGAGCGAGCGCACGGCGCCGGCCGGTACGACCTTCCAGCTCAGGAGGTTCGCCCCCTCCACGCCCACGATCTCGCCCGGACCGTCGAGCCGGATACGGAGCGCGGTGAGTTTCCCCTGGAGAATCCGGAGCGCGAGCGTCGCCTCCTGCCGCAGCAGCCCGGCGCCGAGACGCGAGTCGGTCTGCTCGCTGCTGGTGAAGAACAACGCGCCCTCGGCGGCCTTGGCGGCGTGCTTCCACGCGAGCGCCGTGGTGCCGTCGGCCGGGAGGAAGCCCTGCCACCCCTGAGCGGTGGCGACGGGCAGCACCGGTCGCTCCGGGTCGAAGCTCACGCCCGCGGGCAGGCCTTCGAACTGGAGCGGCACGACCGCACCAGCTGGCATCGAGAAATCGAGCACGCGCCATTCGCCCGCCTCGCGGATTGCGGCGGCGAAGGCCAGCTCGACAGCGAGCGAGCCCTCGCGCTCGGTCACGAGTTCATAGCCGCGGAACGCGCTGTCGGCGGGGGCGAGCTCGAGGTGCCAGCCGTCGCCCACGGTCTTGTCGCTCGGCGCGGCGGCGCCGGAGAGCAACGGCAGGCGCGCGCCGGCCTTGGTGGCGCGCAGCTGGCCGCGCAACCGGAACTCCGCGCTCTTCGCGGCTTCGTTGATCTTGCCGGAAAGCTGCGCGCCGAGGAGTTCGGCGTCGGCCGGAGCCGCGCCGCGGGGAGTGAGCTTCACGGTGAGTGAGGCGTCGGTGGTGGTCTGGAAGCGCACCGGGTCGCGCGGGCTGCGCGGCTCACCGAGTGCGACGAGGCCGGAAGCGGTGGTGACGCGGAGATCGAGCTGCGGGTCGGGCTGGAGTGTGATCGTGGAGGCGAAGCCCACGGCGTCGCCCGGCGCGGCGAGCAGGATGGAGGCTGTGCCGGGAATCGCCGGTTTGCGGAGACGTGTGCGTACGACGACCTCGAGATCCGTCGGCGCGGGCGCACCGTTGCTGAGCGCTGGACGCAGATCGAGGAAACGTTTCCCGCCGGGCACCTGCCGCACGGCCCAGGAGGCGAGGCCGGCGCCCGCGACCTCGGCAATCTCGCCCTCGCCGTTGAGCCCGAGCGAGAGCACCTCGGGCTTGCCCTGCACCACGTGGAGTTTCAGGCGCAGCTCGCCGGCGATCTCGGCGGAGCTGAGACGCACGGTCTGCTCGGCGGCGGCGGAAAAGAACAACGGCACGGCGGGCGGCACGCCTTGCACATCGACCACGATGCGTCCGCCGTCGGGCGTGAGCGTGGCGGAGGTTTTCGCGGTGTCGGCCGGTTTGGGCGCCGCGACGAGCGCGCCCGCGAGAGCGAACAAGCCGGCGACGAACGGGAGACGAGAACGCCGACGGGCGGTGGAGCCGAGCGAGGTGATGGCGTGCATGGAGTTCCTTCGGGTTGAAAGTGCTGGCGCGGGACTGGGTGCGTGATTCTCGCACACGCGGACCGGGAAGTCGTCAGGGGCGGGTCAGGGGTTTGTCAGGAGAATGTCAGGGCGGAGGATCGGATAGATCCGACGGAGCGGGCTGATCCGGCTGATCGGACCCAGCGGACACGGGTCTGGAGACCCGTGCCACGTGTGGCATGGCTCTCCAGAGCCATGGGCTGGATGCTGCGCCGGCCGTTTCATCTCCCCTTCATCCTCCGCATCTGCTCGAAGAGCGTGACGAGGTCCTGGATGCGTTTGTCGTCGGGGCGGCGGGCGCGGAGGGTGTTCACGATCGGCGCGAGTTGGTCGATGTCGACGCGGTCGCCGGCGGGGCCGCCGCGGAGTTTCTCGGCGAGCGCGGCGGCGGTGCCGGCGAGCTGGAGACTGGGCGAGGCGCGGTCGAAGGCGGCGGCGCGTGACTCGTAGGGCAACGTCCACGAGTGCTCGACCATTGTCTTCGACGCGGCGTCGCGGAAGCGGACAAAGACCTCGCCGAGCTCGCCCTCACCCTGCGGGAGCGCCTCGATCTCGTACACGGCCACGGCGGCCTCCTCGGAGGAGATCTCGGCGGCGTCGACGGCGTCGTTGCGGAAATCCTCCTCGCGCAGGCGGTGCTTCTCGAAGCCGACGAGGCGGTAACGGCCGACGCGCGCCGGGTTGAAACGCACCTGGAGCTTCACGTTCTCGGCGGCGGGGCGGAACGCGCCGGCGAGCTGGCGCGCGAAACCGGCGTCGGCCGCCTCGGGCGAATCGAGCACGTAGTAGCGGCCGTCGCCCTTGCGCGTGAGCGCCTCGAGCATCTCGTCCTCGACTCCCTCGAGGCCCACGCCACAGGCGTCGAACGCGATGCGCTGGCTGCGCAGCGTCTCGATGGCGGCGGCGAGGCGCTCGGGATCGGCGTTGCCGAGGTTGGCGGCGCCGTCGGTGAGGAGCACGATGCGGTTCTGCGCGGTATCGGCGAAGTGGCGGCGGGCGAGTTCGCCGCCGAGCCTGAGCGCCTCCTCGAGGTTGGTGCCGCCCTCGGCGGGCGTGCGGTCGAGGAGCTCGAGCGCCTGGTTGGCGTGGGCGCCGTCGATCGCCTCGGCGAGCAGCCGCGGCTGGCGCGCGAAGCCGACGAGCGTGAGGCGGTCGGCCGGGCCGAGCAGGCCGACGAGCGTCGACAACGCAGCGCGCACCGCAGCGCGGCGGTCGGGGCGTTCCATCGAGCCGGAGGTGTCGAGCAGCACGGTGAGATTGAGGGGAGTTCCCGCGCCGCGACCGGTGGCCGGCACACGCACAGCAATGCGCACGAGGTTGCGTTGCTGGGCGAACGGATGCGCCGCCTGCTCGACACGGCAGGAGACCTTTTCGCCAGCGCCCGGCGCGGGGTCGCCATAGTCGAAGGCGTTGTAGAATTCCTCCGGACGGATCGAGGTGGGATCGGGCACCTTGCCGGCGGCGAGCGCGGCGAGCGCGAGCTTGAAGGAGGCGTCGCTCACGTGGAGGGAGAACGTGGAGACCGGTTCCTGCGCGGCGCTGGTTTCGTCGGCCGTGGGCGGCGGGAGGGGCTTCTGGGCGGGGCGAGGGAGGGGCCGATCGGTGTCGGCTGCGGCGGGCGCAGGTTCCTCGACGGTGATCACTGGCTGATCGGACTCGCTGCCGAGCGTTGAGTCGGACGCGACAAGCCCGCCCGGGCCCATGCCAGCGGTGGTTGCCGAAGGATCGGGGCGCTTGGGCTTCTTCGTCGGACGGTTGCCGCGCAGGAAGCTCTTGTCCTGTGTGACCTCGAACGGCGAGAGCACCACGATTTCCTCCGCTTCGCCGCCGACTGCTGGCGCGGCCGGAGCCGGAGACCCACCCTTGCCTCCGGATCGCTCTGCTTTGCCCTTGGAGAGGAAGCTGCCGCGCGCGCCGACTCCACGATCCTCAAGCATTTCACCGGAAACGACCGAGATCGAGGAGCCGAGGTCTTTCAACTCGGTGCGAACGCGGGTGCCAGCAAGAGTAGACGTGGCGGCATAGCCAACATCCGCATCCGCTGAGACCTCGAACTTGTCCAATACACCAGTCGAACCGTCGTCGGTCGTTCCGCTCCAGCCGCGAGCGCTTGCTACCTCGACTTCGCGTCGTGGCAGGACCGATGAAGCCGCGCGCGCGGCGGTGGCGCCCGGAGCCTTCATCCCATACGTCATTCCCAACGCGCTGTTTGGTTGCACCGAGAGCGAGCGTGTCGACTTCGTGGCCGGCGGGGTCCATTTGTTGGTTATTGGCGGTGCCGGCTTGATGACGGTGGTGATGTCGGAAACACCGACCGTGTTCATCGGCTCGGCGAGTTTGGCCGACTCTTCTTCGTAGCCATCCGCACCCGGCATCGAACAAGCCGCCGAAGGCATCTCGAGCGGGATCGCTTTCATAGCGACTGGGCCGTGGAGCTTCTCCTTCAGCGGAATCGCGAGGAGGACGGCGGCAAACGCAAGGCATGCGGCGACAGAGTAGACCCAGTCTTGGGCCCAGAAGCTCCGCTGGCGGGTTGCGGCAGGTTTGGGCGCAACGATGGGTTCTCCGGGGTCGGGGTCCTTCGATTCAACGGAGGCGGAACCGATCGCGGCGAGGAGTTTGGCGCGGCGGTCGGGGGAAAGGCGGAGCGGCGCGGCCTCGGGGCGCGCGGCCTCGGCGACCAAGCCGTGGACGGCTTCGATGCGGCGTTTGAAGGTGGCGAGCTCGGGGCGGGCGGCGACGGCGGCCTGAAGCGCGGCGATCTCGAAGTCGGAAGCCTCGCCGAGGACCCACGCGACGATGCGCTCCTCGAGCTGTTCGTCGGACGGGCGATGCGGGGCGGGCGGTTGGTTGGCGGAATTCATGTTCAGCCCTCGCTTCCTTCGATGCCGGCGCGGCGGAGCGCGTCGGCGAGCGACTTGAGGAGATGGTGCAGGCGGAAACCGACATTGCCGGAGCTCAGGCCGGTGCGGCGTCCGATCTCCTGATACTGGAGCTCCTCGTGGTACTTGAGGTGGATGAGGCGGCGGTCGTCGGCTGGCAGCTCGGCGAGCAGCAGCCGGACGGTGCCGACGGCCTCGTCGCGGCCGAGGCGGTCGGCCGCAGAACGCGCGTCGTCGGTCGCGGCCTCGGGATCGAGCTCGGCCTCGGCGGGATGGTCGCGGAGGTGGTTGAGCGCGAGGTTGCGGACCGTGCGGTAGAGCCAAGCGCGCGGGTTCTCCACCTCGGTCCAGGACTGATGGAGACGGAGAAACGCCTCCTGCACCAATTCCTCGGCGACGGAGCGGCGGCCTGTGAGCCCGAACGCGTGGCGCAGAAGGCCGGATTCCTCCTCCTCGAACAACGCGGCCAGGGTGGGCGGCTCGGAGTCCATGCGCGGGGTTTGCTCCGCCACCAGACCGGAAATACCGGATGGTGGCGAGCAAACATCGGAGGGAGCCGGGGCGTCCATGGCGGCGGGAGACGGCGATGGCAGTCAGAGTCGACAGAAGCCAACGAAGGGAACCAAGGACGGAAGGAGCAGCGTCGGGAGCATGTTTGTGCGGTCCGGCGAGTTGGTCTGCGTTGTTGTCTGTGTTCTCTTCTGCAGGAGGTTGGGGTGGCGGGAATCGGAGTCGTGGAGGCTCCAACCGATGAAGACACGCGAGCGGCGTGTTTCTTAGGACATTTCGGAAGAAAGGTGGGCGGAGACGGCGCAGGGCGTAGCGCGGTGCCTCCGCCCGCCCATGCCGGCGGGCGGATCGAATCCGACACGGACACGGCACCTGCGGGCCGCCCTGGCGTCATCGTCTCCGGTGCGGTGGGCTGCGCCGCCGACGGAACGTTTCGTTCTGCGGTGCGGCAGGGGTGCGGGAGGCTCGCATCCCGCCCATGCCGACAGCCCCGGCGGTGCTGTTGCCGTTGAGCTCCGCGCCGGGCTCAGTAGGGGGTGCGCCGGGGATTCGCGGTCCACTCGCGGAAGACGACGAGGCCTTCGTCGCGCAGAAGTGGGATCTCGGGGACACGCCGCTCGGCGGGCGGGGCGACGAGTTCGCGGTACAGGAAGGCGTCGTCGAAACCGATCGCGGCGGCATCATCGCGGGTGCAGGCGAAGACGATACGCTCGATGTGTGCCCAATACGCGGCGGCGAGGCACATCGGGCAGGGCTCGCAACTGGTGTAGAGCGTGGCGCCGGTGAGGTGGAAGCGGCCGCGCGCAGCGCAGGCGTCGCGCAGGGCGACGACCTCGGCGTGGGCGGTGGGGTCGTTGGTGCTCGTCACGCGGTTCTGCCCGCGGCCGACGATGCGCCCGGCACAGACGACCACGGCGCCGAACGGACCGCCCATGCCCTCGGCGGCCCCGGCACGGGCCAAAGCGATGGCCTCGCGGAGAAAGCGAACATCGGGATCGGTGAAGGCAGCCATGCGAAGCGCAGTCTGGACGAGTCCGATGGCGTTGGCGAACCGCGGATGCACTCCCCCTGTGCCCGACAAAATAACTCCACGACCGTGAACCTATTTGGTGAAGCTCGGCTAGAGTGGCTCGTCCGAGAGCGGTCTGGAATCTCGCATATCGCTCGTTATAAACGATAAAGGCTACTTCCCTCTCGGGGCCAATTCTTCGCCAAATAAGTCCACGGTCGTGAACTTATTTGGCTCCGAGCGGGGAGGCGGCTGACGGGGGTGGGGTGGTTGACAGGTGGCGCAGGGTGGCCAGCGCGGCCTCGAGCTGCGGGTCGGGGTCGGCGCCGGGTGCGGGTGGGACGGCGAGGTCGGGGGTGACGCCGCGGCCTTCGAGGCGGCGGCCGTCGGGGCCGATGTAGTCGTAGACGCTGAGCTGGAGCTCGCCTCCTCCGGGGAGCGGCCAACGGACGCAGACCAGGACGTTGCCGGGCGTGGGCGCGCCGACGATCGTGCCGCGGCGCTCGTGCTGCACGACGGCGGCGAGGATCTCGGCGGCGCTGGCGGAGTAGTCGGAAACGAGCACGGCTAGCGGGCCGGCGTAGTGTGCGGCGGCGGGATGCCGGGGCGAGCGCCGCGGTGCGGTGCGGGTCTCGCCGCGGGCGCGGACGCGGCCGATGGCGGCCCGCGAGGGGAAGATCTCGGCGAGGATGGCGGCGAGGGCGCGGGCTTCGCCACCGACGTTGTCGCGCAGATCGAGGATGAGTCCGCCGGTGGGCGGGTGGCGTTTGAGCTCGGCCCGCAGCCAACGCGCGGCGGGGAGGTCGAAGGAGTCGAACGAGAGCAGGAGCACGTCGCCCGCGAGGCGGCGGGCGTCGCGAACTGGCGGGTACACGAGGCGGCGGGCGCGGAGTTCGAGGCGCAGCGGGCGGCCGAGGGCGTCGAGGAAATCGCAGCGGACGAGCTGGCCGTCGGCGAGTTTGCCGAGGCCGAGAACGTCGCCGGGCGGGCGGTCGTCGGCGGTGACCAGGATCCAGCCCGGCTGGACGCCGGCCAACGCGGCCGGGCTGCCGGGGAAGACGGCGAGGATGCGGCGGGCGCCGGGGCGGTCGGCGACGGGGCCGGTGCGGAAACCGAGCAGGTTGCTTTGGCGACGGCGGAACTGCGCCACCTCCTGCGGCGAGAGGGCGCGGGTGTGCTCGTCGCGGAGTTCGCCGAGGAGCGCATTGAGCGCGGCATAGAGCTCGGCGTCGGAGGTGGCGTTGAGCGCGGCCGGGCGGTGGCGGGCGCGGGCGGCGGGCCAGTCGGCGCCGTTGCAGGCGGGGTCGTAGTAGCGGCGGGCGATCCAGTCGGCGGCCTGGTCGTAGACGCGGGCGTTGAAGACGGCGCGTTTGGCGGGCGCGCCGGGGGCGGCCGGGGAGAGATAATTGAGGGCCGCCGCGGGGGGAGGGATCGTCGCGCAACCGCCCAGCAGGAGCGCGGCGAGCGCGAGAAGCAGGCGGAGCGGGTGGGGGCGGCGCGGCACGGGGCGAGCGTGGTGTTTCCGCCTGCGGACGGCAATCGCGGCCGTCCGGCGATCCGGGGTGCGGCCGCGGGAACAAGCCGGCCCGAGGCCGGACTAACAGGCTACCGATGGCCGCCGGGCGGGACCGCTCCGTTCGCGGCCGCTGGCGGTCAAACTGCCAACACTGCAACGACCAGACAGAAATTGAGCCATGAATACTCCGATCACCCTCCGCTTTCTTTTCGCCGCTGCCACGTTGTTCGTCTTCGGGCAGACGGCTCGTGCACAGGACGCCGCTCCGAGCAAAGCCACCGTCACCTTTGAGAACCCCGAGAGGTTCACCGATGTGAAGGATTCGATCTCGGGCACCGACAAGGGGCGCGACCACTATCTGAAACTGATTCGCATGGCGGTGGAGGAGCAGGCCAAGGCGCTGTTGCCGGCGGGGCAGAAGCTGGCGATCACCTTCACCGACATCGACCTGGCCGGCGACTACCTGCCCTCGATGGCCGCCAACCAGGACATCCGCGTGATGAAGGACATCTACATGCCGCGCATGAAGTTCACCTACGCGATCACCGACGAGGCCGGTGCGGTGGTGAAGGAGGGCACGGAGAACCTCTCCGACGTGAACTACCTGCAGAACATCGGGATCGTGGGGCGCAACGACCCGCTCTACCACGACCTCACGATGCTGCGCGATTGGCTGCGCAAGACGCTGAAGTGATTGCCGGGCGGTGCCGCGCAGTGGCGGCCGCCTCCATTGCACGGACGGGAGCCGGCCTGCGGGCCGGCTCTTCTCTTTTGCTCCCCGGCCCGGGCGGAGTCGCCCGCCACGGGACCGGGGCCGCCACGCGGCGGGCGCGACCGGCTGCGCCGCTCGGCGGGGGCTGAAGCGCCCCGCCACGTTCCGCTGTATTCAGGATCGTCCCTCGCCGGGGAGCGGTGGCGGATTCGCGTGGCCGACGTAGCGGAAAAGCCCGCGCGCGACGTTTCGTTCAAACGACTGCTCCTCGACGGACTGCAGGTAGGCCTTCAGCTCGGCGACGTTATCGAAGCTGCGAAACGTGTCGCGGGCGGCGGCCATGAACGCCTGGAGGGCGGTGTCGAGCTCGGCGACGGTCCCGCGGCGCAACTGGTGCTTCCGCGTGAGCCCGCCGTTGTCGAAATGCTGGCGGTGGTTGAGGAACTCGTGGTTGGTGCCGTCGGCCCCGACGAGCGTGCCGATCAACACGACGGCATTGCGGGTGACGCCGGCGGCGTGGTTGACGACGAACCCGACGGACAGGCCGCGCTGCCGGTCGCGATGGAGCGCGAGGTAGCTGAAGCCCTGCTTCATGGCGGGATCGAGGATCCGGATCATGCGGCCGAAGCGGCCCTCGGTGTATCCGATGTCCCGTGCCGCGGTGACGACGGGCAGCAGGTGGAGGCGCGCCTCGGGGCAGGGGGCTTCGGCCTCGTGGGCCGGCAGCCAGAGCTTGCCGGCCCGGTGGGCGTTCGCCTTGAGGACCAGCGCGAGGGCGAAGCGGAACGGGCTGCCGCCGAAGCGCCATGCCTCGCGAAGGGTGAGGCCGCGGAAGTTGATCTGGTAGACGCCGCGGGTCATGGGCGGTGCGACAGGTTGCCGACGGCCCCCGCCGGCGGCAAGCGTCAGGCTTCCGCCTCGACGAGGTCCTTCTCGACGCGGAGGTTCTCGATGATGAACCCCTGGCGATCGGGCGTGTTCTTGCCCATGTAGAAGCTCAGGAGGTTGTCGCTGTTGTGCAGGTTGGCCAGCGAGACCGGCTCGAGGCGGATGCCTTCGCCGATGAAGTCCTTGAACTCCTCCGGCGAGATCTCGCCGAGACCCTTGAACCGCGTGACCTCCGGGCTGGCGCCGAGCTTCCGCATCGCGGACTGCTTCTCCTCCTCGGAGTAGCAGTAGTGCGTCACCTTCTTGTTGCGCACGCGGAAGAGCGGCGTCTCCAGAAGATAGAGATGGCCTTCTTTGATGACGCGGTCGAAGAAGCGCAGGAAGAGGGTGATCATCAGGTTGCGGATGTGCAGACCGTCGACATCGGCGTCGGTGGCGAGAATCACCTTCTGATAGCGCAGGCGGTCGACCGTCTCTTCAATGTCGAGGCTCTGCATCAGATTGTAAATTTCGACGTTTTTGTACAGCGCGTCGCGTTTCGCGTCGCACACGTTGAGCGGTTTGCCCTTGAGGGTGAAGATCGCCTGCGTGTTGACGTCGCGGCAGCTCACGATCGAACCGGCTGCGGACTGACCTTCCGTGATGAAGATCATGGTGTCGAGCCCGGTGCCTTTGTGCTTGTTCAGGTGGTGCTTACAGTCCTTGAGCTGCGGGACGCGCACGGATACCGCGCGCGAGCGTTCGCGCGCCAGCTTTTTGACCGCGTTGAGCTCGGCGCGCAGCTTGCCGGTCTCCTCGACCTTACTGATGAGCTTGGCGGCTTCGGCCGGCTCGCGGTGCAGCATCTCCTCGACCACGCGCTTGATTTCGGCCACGAGATCGGAACGGATCTCCTGGTTGCCGAGCTTGTTTTTGGTCTGTGACTCGAAGAT
>JAEWNN010000179.1 GCA_023457035.1 Verrucomicrobiota bacterium | reverse complement strand
CTCGGGCGGGCGTTCGCGGAGATGCTCCGTGCCGAGGGTGTCGAGGTTTGGGGTACATCGCGGCGGCCGGAGTCGTTGGCGGAGGCGGCGCGGTTTCATCCGCTCGGCTTCGATCTTGCGGCCGGCGATGCCGCCGCGGAGGCGCTGGTCGCGCGGGTCGAGCGCGAGAGCGGGGGCCTCGATCTGCTCGTGCACAACGCCGGCTTCGGCGTCTTCGGCGGACTGCTCGACCAGCCGCTGGCGGTCTGGCGCGCCCAGCTCGACGGGATGCTCGGTGTGTCGCTCGCACTCGACCGTGCCGCGCTGGCGGCGATGATGCCACGGCGGCGCGGGACGATCGTCAACGTCACCTCGATGGTCGCGGAGTTCCCGATCCCGTACCTGGCCGGCTACAACGTCGCGAAGGCCGGGCTCGTGGCGCTCACGGAAAGCTTGATGTTCGAGGCCGCCGAAGCCGGAATCGCCGCCGTCGATTTCCGTCCCGGCGACTACCGCACGGGCTTCAACCAGTCCATGTTCGCCGCGCCACCGTCCTCCTGCTCCGATTCCGCCCGTCGCGTCGCGCGCCGGCTGGATGCCCTCCTGGCCGCCGCACCGCGGCCGGAGCGCGCCGCGCGCGACCTGCGCCGGGCGTTGGCGCGCGGGCGTTCGGGTGTGGTGCGCTCGGGATCGTTCTTCCAGACCGTGCTCGCACCGCTGGGGGCGCGCTTGGCTCCGCTCGCGCTGCGGCGCGCCGTGATGGCCCGCTATTTCGGGGTCCGCTGACATGAGCCAGGTTCGCATCCTCATCCTCACCTCCAGCACCGGCGGCGGTCACGACGCCCGCGCGCAGGCGTTCGCGGAGTGGGCGTTCGAGCTCTACAAGCACCGGGTCGATGTGCGCATCGAGCAGTTGCTCGAGAAGTCGTCGCTGATCGGCCGCTGGGGCGTCGATTTCTACAACTGGGTCCAGAAGAAGGCCCCGCTGCTCCACCACCCGTACTACACGCTGGTCGAGGGGCTGAGCCTCATCAACCGCGACAACATCAGCTTCGGCAAACGTTACTACCGGGAGCTGCTGCGCGACTACCAGCCGCACCTGGTCTTCAGCGTGCACGACTGCCTCAACCGCGGCTACTTCGAGGTCGCGCGCCACGAGCTCGGGGCGGACAACGTGCGTTGCGCCACGTACTGCGGCGAGTTCTCCGGGGGCTACGGCTACAGCCGCAACTGGGTCGACAAGACGGTGGATCTCTACTTCTCGCGCACGCCCACGGCCCGCGATTACGCCCTGAAACTCGGGCTGGCACCCGAGCGCGCCCGCGTGCGTGGCCACCTGATGCGCCCGCGCGCACACCGCGACGTGCTCGGGGCGGAGAAGCGGCGCCGCCATCTGGTGGAGAAGCTCGGGTTGCGCACCGACCGCTTCACCGTGCTGCTCGGCACCGGCGGCAACGGCGCCAACCAGCACCTGGAGCTGCTCCCGGTCCTCGCGGAGCATGCCGACCGCGTGCAGGCGATCGTCGTGTGCGGCCACAACGCCCGCACCTACGCCGAGGCGATCCACTGGCGCGCGCGGCATCCCGACTTCTCGTGTTTCATCGATGGATATACCGACGAGATGCACCGGCTGCTGCAGGTCAGCGACGCGATCGTGACCCGCGGCGGCACGACCACCTGCGCCAAGGCGCTGCATTTCCGCTGCCCGATCATCTTCAACGGCTACGGCAGCGTGATGCCGCAGGAGCGACTCACGGTGAAGTTCTTCGAGCGCGGCGCCGCCAGCCCGGTCATCGACTCCGCGGCGGGCCTGCGCGCGGTGATGGAGGAGTGGATCCGCACGCCGGGCGCCTACGACCGCGCCCGGTTCCGCTTCGAGTCGCTGCGCTACGAGGAGGACCCGACGGTGCTCATCCACGAGCTGATCGGCCTAGGGTTCGACGCCGCCCGGCTCCCGCGGCCGTTCCCGGTGTGAACGCCATGCCCGCCCCGGCGTCAGCGCAGGTGGAGAGCGTCCCGCCCGGGCCCGAGGTGGTGCTGCTCTTCACTCGCTTCCCGTATCCGACCGAGACCTTCCTCCAGCGCGAGGTGCGGGCGCTGCGCGCCCTCGGGGTGCGGCTGCGGCTGGTGTCGTTGTGGGGCGGGGCGCCGGAGTTCGACGGCCTGCCGGTGGACCAGTTCAACCGGTGGCGGCTGTTCACGGTGATCTGGCGGCTGCCGTGGGAGATCTGGCGCACGCGCGGCGGACTGCTCGGGGATGTCCTGCGTGCGCTGGTGCTGCGCTCGCCGCCCGGCTGGTGGAATTTCTGGGAGAACCTGCTCGGTGCCGGGTACGGCGTGGTCGAGGCGCCGCGCTTCCGGCGCGAACGGCCGCGGCATGTCCACGCGGTCTGGGCCTCGGCGCCGGCCGGGGCTGCGTGGGCGGTGTGGCGGCTCACCGGCATCCCGTACAGCCTGGCGGCCCACGCCTACGATCTGTACGAGCATGGTGGCGACTGGTTGTTGCGGGAGAAGATCGCGCTCGCCCGCTTCGTGCGCACCTCCACCGAGATGGCGGCGGCGACGTTGCGCGAGCGCGGCACGCCCCCGGAGAAGGTCGTGGTGGTCCGCCGCGGGCTCGAGGAGCTGCCGCCCTGCAAACCGCTGCGCGCGGCGCGCACGCCGTTGCGCGTCGTGTGCGTGGCGCGGTTGGTCGAGAAGAAGGGGCTGGAGCGGCAACTGGAGCTCTACGCGGCGGCGCGCGCCGCCGGTCTGGCGCTGCAGGTCCGCATCTACGGCAGCGGCCCGTGGCACCCTCGGCTCGCCGCGCAGGTCCGCGAGCAGGAGCTTGGCGGCGTGGTCGAGCTCATGGGGCACCGACCGCTGGCGGAGATCTTCGCGGCGCTCGCGTGGGCCGATGTGCTGGTGCACACCGGAGTGGTGGCGCGCAGCGGCGATCGCGACGGTCTGCCCAATGTGATCCCGGAGGCGATGGCCGCCGGCACGGTGGTGGTGACCTCGCCCGTCGCCGCCACGACCGAGGCGATCACGCACGAACACACCGGGCTGGTCGCCCCGACCGAGGACGCGGCCGCCTGGGTCGCCGCGTGGCGACGGTTGGCCGCCGACGATGCGCTGTGCGAGCGGCTCCGCGGCGCGGCGCGCGAATGGGTGGAGGCGAACTTCGACGTGCATCGCAACGCGGCTCGGCTGCTCGAACGAATCCGCCTCGAATCGTGATCTACTACGACACCACCAAAGCCGCCCGTTCCGGGCACCATTCCGGCATCCAGCGCGTCAGCGCGCGGCTGCGGGCCGAGTTGGCGCCGCTCGCCGGCGGGAACCTTGTGCCCGTGATTTGGAGCCAACAGGCCCGGCGTTGGGTCCGGCCCGACGGCAGCGCCGTCGCCCCCGCGGCCCAGGACTGGGTGCTCACCCCGGAGCTGTTCGGCGAGGAGGAGCGCCCGGGGTTCTCCGCGTGGATCGCGCAACCCGGCTGCCGCACCGCGGCGGTCTACCACGACGCGATCCCGCTGAAGCTGCCGCAGACGACCTGGCCGCAGAGCGTGGCACGGCATCCCGGGTACATGAAGCTGCTCGCGAGCTTCGACCGCGTGCTGGCGAACTCGGCGGCGAGCCGGGCCGAGCTCGAGGGCTATTGGGCGTGGGGCCAGATGGCGCCGAAGGCGACGGTGACGGCAATCCCGCTCGGGGCCGACGGCTCGGGGCGCCCGCGCGCCCGCAACCGCGAGCTGCCGTCCGGCCCGCCGGCGCTGCTGATGGTCGGGATCCTCGAGCCGCGGAAGAACCAACAGTTGCTGCTCGACGCCGCGGAGCAGCTCTGGGCCGAGGGGCTCGACTTCACGGTGCATCTGGTCGGGCGCGTGAATCCGCATTTCGGCGCTCCGGTGGCGCGGCGGGTGCGCGCGCTGGCGCTGCGGTGTCCGGGCCTTCGTTACCATGGAGCGCTGGACGACGCCGCGGTGGCCGAGTTGGCCGAGCAGTGCATCGCCGGTGTGTTCCCCTCGCAGGCCGAGGGCAACGGGCTGCCGGTGATCGAGGCGCTCTGGAGCGGGCTGCCATGCGTGTGCAGCGACATTCCGGCGCTCGTCGAGCATGCGGGCGGCGGCGGTTGCCTGACTTTGCCGGTCAATGACGTGGTGGCCTGGACCGACGGCCTGCGCCGGGTGCTGACCGACGAGCGGCTGGTCGGCGAGCTCACACGCGCGGCGCTCAACCGGAGACTGACCACCTGGCGCGAGAGCGCGGAGGCAGTGCTGACGGCACTGGGTTGAGCGAGAAGGCGCCGCCGACCGCGAGACCGACGTCCCTAGGACGCGGGATGATCGCGGGGTTTCTGGTAGACGGCCTGCGTCTTCGAATGGGCGAACCCGAGGGCGAGGTAGAACCGGTGGCTCGCCTCGCGGCGGACGTTGCTGCGCACGACGAGCACCCCGGGGCCCAAGTCGGACGTCCAGCGCTCGGCCGCGGCGACGAGCGCGCGACCGGCGCCACAGTGTCGGTGCAGCGGGGAGACAACGAGGCCGACGATCTCCACCTGGGGGCCGGCCTCGAGCGCGGTGTAGGCGTGGGCGTGGAGCCATCCGATGACGGTTTCGCCCGACGTGGTGACGAGCACGAGATGGGCGGGATCGGGGAGGAGCTTTGTCAGTCGATTCCGGATCGCCGCTTCGTCCGCAGGATAACCGAGCTCGATCGCGAGAACGGAGATTGGCGCGGCATCGGCAACCGTGGCGCGGCGGATCGCGATCATCGGTGAAGGTGCGCGGGCGGGCGCCGGCGGCTCACAGCCGTTTCACGGCGTAGGCGATGGCTTCCTCGATGCGGGAGAGATCCTCGTCGGAGTGCAGTGCGGAGATGGCGGTGCGGATCATGTCCTTGCCGGGCGGCACGGCGGGCGCGATGGACAGGACGGTGAAGACCCCCCGCTCGAGGAGCATCTGCCAGAAACGATAGGCGCGCTCCTTGGAGCCGAGGACGATCGGCACGGCGGGGGTCTCGCTGCCCCAGGTGTCGAGGCCGAGCGAATGGAGGAAGGCGACGTAGCGGCGGGTGTTGGCCCAGAGGCGCTCGCGGTGTCGGGGCTCGGTCTGCATGATCTCCAGCGCGGTCTCGGCGGCGGCGGCCTGCGCGGCGCTGAGGGCGGCGCTGAAGATGGTGTGCTTGGAGTGGGTGCGGAGGTACTCGATGTATTCGCGGTCGCCGGCGACGAAGCCGCCGGTGCTGCCGAGCGACTTGGAGAGGCTGCCGACGATCACGTCGATCTTGTCGGCGAGGCCGAAGTGGTCGGCGGTGCCGCGGCCCTCGCGGCCGAGCACGCCGAAGCCGTGGGCGTCGTCGAGGACGTTGAAGCATTCGAACTCCTCGGCGACGGCGATGATCTCGGGGAGTTTCGCGATGTGGCCCTCCATCGAGTAGACGCCTTCGACGACGAGCAGGCGGGCGGCGTCGGCGGGGATGGTTTTGGCGACGTCGCGCAGGTCGTCGGGGTTGTTGTGGGCGAAGCGCTCGACGGTGGCCATGGAGAGGCGGATACCGTCCCAGAGGCAGGAATGGATGTTCTTGTCGGCGAGCACGACGTCGCCCTTGGCGGCGAAGGCGGCGATGCCGGACATGCAGGAGAGGTAGCCGGCGGCGTGGACGTGGCAGGCCTCCTTGCCGAGGAAGGCGGCGAGCTTCTCCTCGAGCGAATGGTGGTAGGCGCGGGAGCCGTTGGAGACGCGGGCGCCGGTGGTGCTGGCGCCCCAGTGGGCCATGGCGCGCTGGCCGGCCTCGATGACCTTGGGGTGGAAGGAGAGCCCGAGGTAGTCGTTGCTGGCGAGCATGACGAGGTCGCGGCCGCCGAGGCGGACGCGGGTGCCCTGCTGCTCCTCCATGGCGTGGTAGTACGGCGCGAAGCGCAACCGCGCCTTGGTGGCGGAGTCGTCGGCGCAGCGCGCCGCGATCGCGTTCCGGGTGCGGGAGAAGAAAGGGAAGGCCATGGGCGGAAAAAAAAGGAAGGGGCGCGGCCGGGGTGTGGCAACGGGAAAGCCGGGAGGGAGGAAGGCGAAAGTATGATGGACGATGGCCGATGGATGATGGCCGATGGCGGAGGACGAGACGGCGGGGGCGATGGGTGCCGGCGTTGGCGGGCGTGCGGGGTACGCAGGGCTTGTTCCGATCACTGCGAACGACGACGTGGCCGCGCAACGGTGGCGAAGTTGGTCTCGGTGCCGGCGCGGTGCACGAGGAGGCCTGGGGCCCCGTGCGATGGGGGAAGGCGTGGGCCATCGAAGCCCTCACGGGCCTCGCCACGACAGAAATGGGCCGAGATCGGGTTGCTCCCGAGGCGACGGCTTACGGGAGCTCGACGTGCGGATCGGTGTCGGCGTCGTAGTCGATGCCGGCGAGGCCGAAGCCGAAGAGTTTCAGGAAGTCCGCGCGGTAGCCGGCGATGTCGGTGAGGGCGGCGAGGTTGCCGGTGTTCACCTGCGGCCAGAGGCGTTCGACCTCGGCTTGGACTTCGGGACGCATCTCCCAGTCGTCGATGCGGACACGGCCGTCGTCGTCGAAGGCGAGGGCGTTGCCGCCGTACATCTGGGTGCGGTAGAGGCGGTCGATCTGCTCGATGCAGCCTTCGTGGAGGCCGCGTTCCTTCATGATCCGGTAGAGGATCGAGATGTAGAGGGGGACGACGGGGATGGCGGAGCTGGCCTGGGTGACGAGGGCCTTGTTGACGGAGACGAAAGCGCGGCCGTAGCCGTTGAGGCGCATCGTGGTGTTGAGGCGCTTGGCGGTGGCATCGAGGTCGTTCTTGGCCATGCCGATGGTGCCGTTCTTGTAGACGGGCCAGGTGACCTCGGGCCCGATGTACGAATACGCCATGGTCGTGGCGCCGGGGGCGAGCAGCTTGGCCTCGTCGAGGGCGTTGATCCACAGCTCCCAGTCCTCGCCACCCATGACGGCGACGGTGTCGGCGATCTCGGTTTCGGTGGCGGGCTCGATGGTGATCTCGGAGACCTCGCCGGTCTCGGTGTCGACGGTCTTGTTGGTGTAGGGGGCGCCGATGGGTTTGAGGCAGGACTTGTGGACGGCGCCGGTGCGCGGGTGGGTGCGGCGCGGGGAGGCGAGCGAGTAGACGATGAGGTCGACGGGGCCGAGGTCGCGGCGGAGCGCCTCGATGGTCTGGCGCTTGATGTCGTCGGAGAAGGCGTCGCCGTTGAGGCTCTTGGCGTAGAGTCCGGCCTTGTGGGCAGCGGAGTGGAAGGCGGCGGTGTTGTACCAGCCGGCGGTGGCGGTGCGGTCCTCCTCGGAGGGGCGGTCGAAGAAGACGCCGAAGGTGGCGGCGCCGGACCCGAAGGCGGCGGCGACGCGGGAGGCCATGCCGTAGCCGGTGGAGGAACCGATCACCAGGACCTTCTTGGGGCCGCCGGCGATGGGGCCGCGGCGCACGACGGTGTCGATCTGCTCCTGCACATGGGCGGCGCAGCCCTGCGGATGGGCCGTGATACACACAAAACCACGAGTCTTCGGTCGGATGATCATCGTAAAGACGAAGGAGGTTCCGGCCAAGGAACGGACTGGCAAGAGGTAAACTTATACTCCCGGGAAGGGATTCTTTCGCCCCGGCGGTCATGCGGGCGGGAGAGTGCCGCCCCGGGAGGGCGGTGGTGGGGCCTTGGATTCCGCCGCTCGCCGGCGAGCGGCGGCGAGCGGTTCAGATCAGCCAGAGGCCGAGGGTGCCGAGGATGAGCAGGGCGGCGAGAACGAGGAGGATCTTCTGCTCCTGACGGGTGACGCGGAATGGCATGGCGGGGCGGGATGTGTCGATGAGTGCGCGAAAGTTGCGGAATGGGCGACCTCGATTTCTGTCCGCGCCGCCAGCGTGCTCCCGGCACGCGCGGTCCCTACCCGGACCTTTCCCATCAACCCGAAAACTCGATCCACCATGAAATCACTCCGTTTGTTCTCCGTTGCTTTGTTGGCCGCTTGCGCCGCGTTGGTTGCGGCGGCGGCCGTGCGGCCCGAAGTGGGCCAGCCGGCACCCGACTTCACTCTCACCGACACCCAAGGGAAGACGCACGCGTTGTCCTCGTTCAAAGGCAAGGTGGTGGTTCTCGAATGGATCAACCACGGCTGCCCCTTCGTCGTGAAACACTACGACTCCGGAAACATGCAGAAGACGCAGCGGGCGGCGGCCGCAGACGGCGTGGTCTGGCTGTCGATCTGCTCCTCGGCGCCGGGCAAGCAGGGGCATCTGTCGGCGGCGGACTGGAACAAGACCAACGGCGCCAAAGGGGCCGCCCCCGCGGCGGTGTTGCTCGACGAGGCTGGTGTCGTCGGCCGGCTCTATCACGCGACGAACACGCCGCAGCTGTTCGTGATCGATGCGGCCGGCGTGATCGTCTACTCGGGTGCGATCGACAGCATCCCCTCGGCGAAGGCCGACGATGTGCCGAAGGCGACCAACTACATCCTCGCGGCGCTCGCCGATCTGAAGGCCGGCCGGCCGGTGGCGACGCCGGTCACCAAGCCGTACGGCTGCTCGGTGAAGTACGCCGACTGAGCGAAGTCGCGGCGCGACGCAGCCGGTGCGGAGCGCTTCTCCGCGCCGGTTCAGGCTAAGTCGCGGCTGTGGTGGAGGCCACCGCGCGTTCTTCGCGGCGGAGCACGATTTCCCGGCCCTCGGCGGCCGCGTCGATCTGCATGGTGCCTCCGGCGGCCGCGACCAGCGCGCGGGCGGCCGCGACCATGCGGTCGATCGTGTCGTCGTCGTGGGTGGGGTCGTGGTGGAAGAGCACGAGGTGCTTGACCTTGGACTGCAGGGCGAGGCGCACCGTGTCGTCGACGCAGCTGTGCCCCCAGCCGATGCGGCGCTCGTATTCGTCGGCGTTGTATTGGGCATCGCAGATGAACAGCTCGGCCCCGTGGGCGAACTCGGCGAGGAGCTGGTTCTTGTAGGCGGCGAAGTCCTCGGCGTCCTCCTCCCCCGGCGCCTGCGGGCGCTCGGGCCGGGGACGGTCGAACGGCATGATCTCGACGTCGGGCATGAACACGACCGCCCCGGCGGGGGTGTTGAGGCGGTAGCCGAGCGTGATCCCCGGGTGGTTGGCGAAGGCCGCCTGCACGGGGACCCGGCCGGCGCGGAACTCGAGCTCGTGCAGTTCGCGCACGACGATCTTGGCCGCGAGCTGGTCCATCCCGATCGGAAACACGGTGCTGTCCATCTGGGCGGAGAGCGTCTTCAGGAGACTCTGTTGGGCGCCTTCGTAGCCGAGTACAGTGACGAAACTGCCGGGGTCGTGCGCGGGGCCGAAGAAAGGCAGGCCCTGGATATGGTCCCAATGCGTGTGGGTGAGCAGCAGGTGCGCCTGCAACTGCCGGCCGGCGAATTCACGGCGCAACTGCATGCCGAGCGGGCGGATACCGGTGCCGGCATCGAGGATGAGGATGTCGTCGCCGACGCGCACCTCGACACAGGTGGTGTTGCCGCCGTAGCGCACCGTCTCCGGCCCGGGCGTAGCGATGGAGCCGCGCACGCCCCAGAAACGCACGGTCGCGGTGTCCGCCGGGACTGCCGGCGAAGTCGCGGGCGGGGCGGGGACGGCGGGCGGCGGGAGGGGCCCCAGGAGGCGGGCGACCTGAGCGGGGCTGACCGGTTTCACGAGGAAATGGTCGGCCCCTGCCTCCACGGCGTTGCGACGGTCGGAAGGATAATTGCTGCCGGTGGTGACGATGATCTGGACATCGCCCAGCTCGTCGCGCCGCGCGCGGATGGCGCGGCAGACGTTGAATCCGGTGGTGCCGGGCATGAGCAGGTCGCAGAGCACGGCGGTCGGCCGGTGGGCGGCGATGAGCGCGAGGCCGGTGTTGCCGTTGTCGGCCTGGAGGACCCGCCAGCCCAAGGGCTCGAGATGGCGCGCGAGCATCTCGCGGATGACCGGCTCGTCGTCGATGATCACGATGGTTCTCATCGGGAAAGGCCGGGGGCGCGAAGAGGGTGGTGGGCGCGTGACGGTGGCGTGTGCGGGCGGTTGGTCGGTGCCGCGAGGGGTCCCATGCCGGGATGCTTGCGGCGCGGTCGCGGCGAGGCAAGCGCCGGGTGTTGGGTTCGGGCGGACGGAGTCGCCGCGCCCCGGTTACGTGCCGGCCGTGCGCGGCATGGGGTCACGGCTGCAGCAGGTTTCGCAGGTAGGTGCCGTAGGCGGATTTGCCGAGGGCGGCGATCTGGCGCTCGAGTCCGGCGCGGTCGATCCAGCCTTGGCGGAAGGCGATCTCCTCGAGGCACGCGATCTTGAGCCCTTGGCGGTCCTCGATGACACGGACGAAGTCGGAGGCGTCGAGCAGGGACGCGTGGGTGCCGGTGTCGAGCCAGGCGGTGCCGCGGCCGAGGATCTCGACGTGGAGCGTGCCGGCCTCGAGATAGCGGCGGTTGAGGTCGGTGATCTCGAGTTCGCCGCGAAGGGAGGGCTTCAGGTCGCGGGCGAGGGCGACGACCATATTGTCGTAGAAGTAGAGGCCGGGGACGGCGTAGTTGGACTTCGGCTGCTTGGGTTTTTCCTCGAGGGAGATGGCGTGGCCCTGTGGGTCGAACTCGACGACGCCGTAGGCGGTGGGGTCGGAGACATGGTAGCCGAAGATCGTGGCTCCGGTGGTGCGGGCGCTGGCGGCCTGGAGCGAGGAGGAGAGATCGTGGCCGTAGAAGAGGTTGTCGCCGAGGACGAGAGCGGAGGGGGCGTCGCCGATGAACTTCGCGCCGATGTGGAAGGCCTGGGCGAGACCCTCGGGGCGGGGCTGCTCGGCGTATTCGAGGCGGAGGCCGAACTGGGAACCGTCGCCAAAGAGACGCTGGAAGAGCGGGATGTCCTGCGGGGTGGAGATGAGCAGGATCTCGCGGATGCCGGCGAGCATCAGCACCGAGAGGGGGTAGTAGACCATCGGCTTGTCGTAGATCGGCATGAGCTGCTTGCTCACGGCGATGGTCAGGGGGTAGAGGCGGGTGCCGGACCCGCCGGCGAGGATGATGCCGCGGCGTGGCGCGGTCGCGCCGGAGGGAGTGAGGGAGTGAGGGACTGAGGGAGAAAGGGGCGAAGGCATGGCGGAGAGGGAGAGTCAGGGACTAGGGGACTATGGGAATGGGGGAGCGAAGGGTTAGGGGAGTGGGGATTGCGCGCGCCCCGGATCAGCGAGATGTCGTGGCGGGCGTAAGGTCAGCGCCCCCATCCTGAGCAAGGAAACTTGGTTTCGGATACTCCTTCATTCCCTTACTCCTTCATCCCTTCCCGAGTCTGCCGCGCGCGTAGCGCGAGGCGGTGATGTCATCGCACCAGGCGCGGTGGGTGAGGTACCAGTCGACGGTCTTGGCCAGGCCGGTCTCGAAGGACTCGCGAGGTTTCCAGCCGAGTTCCTGTTGGAGCTTGGTGCAGTCGATGGCGTAGCGGCGGTCGTGTCCCGGGCGGTCGGCGACGAAGGTGATCTGGGTGGCGTAGCTCCGGCCGTCCTTGCGGGGCGACTTCTGGTCGAGCAGGGCGCAGATGGTGCGGACGACCTCGAGGTTGGGGCGCTCGTTGAGGCCGCCGATGTTGTAGGTCTCGCCGGTGCGGCCGCGCTGGAGCACCTGCCAGAGGGCGGCGGCGTGGTCCTCGACGTAGAGCCAGTCGCGGATCTGCTGGCCGTCGCCGTAGACGGGGAGCGGCTTGTCGTCGAGGGCGTTGAGGATGACCAGCGGGATGAGCTTCTCGGGGAAGTGGAACGGTCCGTAGTTGTTGGAGCAGTTCGTCGTGAGCGTGGGGAAGCTGTAGGTGTGCTGGTAGGCGCGCACGAGGTGGTCGCTGGCGGCCTTGGAGGCGGCGTAGGGGGAATTCGGGGCGAAGGGCGTCTCCTCGGTGAAGGCCGGGTCGGTGGCGCCGAGCGTGCCGTAGACTTCGTCGGTGGAGACGTGGAGGAAACGGAAGGCGCTCCTCCGGGGCTCGGGGAGTTGGCTCCAGTAGCGGCGGGCGGCGTTGAGTAGGCGCAGGGTGCCGACAATGTTGGTCTGGACAAAGGGCTCGGGGGAATCGATCGAGCGGTCGACGTGCGACTCGGCGGCGAGGTTGACCACGGCGTCGATCTGGTAGGCGGCGAGCAGGTGGTGGATGAGCGCCTCGTCGGCGATGTCGACCTGGGCGAAGACGTAGCGCGGGTCGCCGGCGAGGTCGGCGAGGTTGGCCGGGTTGCCGGCGTAGGTGAGCTTGTCGAGGTTGACGAGCTTCGCGACCGGCGAGAGGCCAGAGGCGAGAGGCGAGAGCGACTCGGTCAGGCGTTGGCGGATGAAGTTGCTGCCGATGAAGCCGCAGCCGCCGGTGACGAGGAGGTTCATGGAGGAAAGGCGAGAGGGACGCGGCGAGGGGCGAGAGGGCGGAGGGCGATGTGTAGGCGCGGTCTGCGGCTCTACTTCTCCACGACCAGCTTCAGGCAGTCGTGCCAGTCGGGCAGGCGCAGGCCGAAGGCGCGTTCGAGTTTCGCGCAGGACATGACCGAGTAGGCGGGGCGCTTGGTCGGGGTCGGGTACTCCGACGAGGCGATGGCCTCGACCTCGCGGCATTTCTTCTCCTCGGCGGGCATCAGGTCGATGATGGCGCTGGCAAAACCGTGCCAGCTCGTCTGTCCGCTGCTGCAGAGGTGGTACACACCGGTGAGCTTCTCCGCGGTCGCGCGGGCGGCGCCGCGCGCGAGGGCGAGGGCGGTGGTTTCGGCGATCATGCGCGCGGCCGTCGGGCAGCCGATCTGGTCGCGCACGACGCGCAGCTTCTCCCGTTCGCGGGCGAGGCGCCGCATCGTGAGCATGAAGTTGTTGCCCCGTGATCCATAGACCCAGCACAGGCGGAAGATGAAGTGACTGCAGCCGCTCTGCTGGATGGCCTGGTCGCCGGCGAGCTTGGTCCGGCCGTAGGCGCCGAGCGGGCCGGTGGGGTCGGTCTCCACGTAGGGCGTGGTTTTTGCACCGTCGAAGACGTAGTCGGTGGAGTAGTGCACCAGCAGCGCGCCGAGGCGCTTGGCTTCCGCGGCCATGACGTCGGGCGCCTCGGCGTTGATCTGCATCGCCAACGCGGTGTCGGTCTCGGCCTTGTCGACGGCGGTGTAGGCGGCGGCGTTGACGATGATAGCGGGGGCGGTGTCGCGGATTTGGGCGCGCACCGAATCGGGACGGGCGAAATCGACCTCGGGATAGTCGACGACGGCCAGCTCGCCGAGCGGGGCGAGCGTGCGGCGCAGCTCCCAGCCGACTTGGCCGACGCGGCCGAAGAGGAGAATCTTGGGGAGGGACATGGATGGATAGGCGGGGCGGTCGGCCGAAACCGGACGGGTCAGAACAGCAACTCGGTTGGGAGTTCGCGCAACAGGGGCGCGGCGGCGTCGCGCGGCGACAGGATCGGGTCGGCGATCGGCCAGCGGATGCCGACCTGCGGGTCGTCCCAGCGGAAGCCGCGCTCGTGGTCCTTCGCGTAACCGGCGGTACACTTGTAGTGGAAGAGGGCGGTGTCGCTGAGGACGACGAACCCGTGGGCGAAGCCGGGCGGCACGAAGAACTGGTGCTTGTTTTCCGCGGAGAGCGTCACGCCGTGCCAGCGGCCGAAGGTCGGCGAGGCGCGCCGCAGGTCGACTGCGACATCCCAGACCTCGCCCTGCCACACCGACACCAGTTTGCCCTGCGCGGAGGGGTTCTGGAAATGCATCCCGCGCAGTGTGCCGCGGCGCGAGAACGAGAAGTTGTCCTGCACGAAGTCGCAATCGACGCCGATGGTGCGGTACCGCTCCCGACTCCAGGACTCCGTGAAATATCCCCGGTGATCGCCGCAGACGGCGGGCTCGATCAGCAGCAGCCCGGACAGGTCGCAGGTGGTGACTTTCATCCGGGCCCAGCAGACCGGGATCGACATCGGGTTTCCAGCACTTTTGCGACGGACATTGTGGCCCAAGCCGAGTTTCCGTGATCGCACGGGGCTGAGTGGTCCCGGAACTTAGCAAGAAGCTAACACGAAGAGGTTTGTCAGGCGCCCCGGAATCTCTGTGATACGGACCATCCAGTTATGCCAAAATCGAATTTTATCCCCAGTATTGTCTTCGGTGTCGGCCTTCTGCTTTCGGTCGGGGCCTTTGCGCAGGGGGTCACGACCACCCCTGTAGGAATTATCAACTACACGATCGCCGCCGGCACGCAGCAGGCGCCGAAGATCACCTCGGTGTACTTCAGCCTGACCGGCCAGCCGGCCAACGCGGGGGCGACCACCGGGCGTATCAGCGCGGTGGTCGCATCGACCTTTAGCTGTCTGGGTGCGGGATGGACGGCGGGCGGACTCTCGGCCGCGGCCACCCCGTATTTCCTGCGGATCACTTCCGGGGCGGCGGCTGGCACCACGTGGCAGATCTCGACGACCACGGCCAACACCGCCGACACCGTCACCGTGCTCAACAACGGCGTGAGCCTGACCGGGCTCGGCATCACGGCCTCCAGCAGCACCGGCGATACCTTTGAGCTTTTCCCGGCACCGACCTTGGCGTCGTTGTTCGGCACGAACCTTCCGGTTCAGGGCACCGCCCAGGCGGCCGGCAAGCTTGCCGGCGGCACGTCCTCGGCGGTCGCCGACACGATCAGTGTGTGGAACGGCGCGATCTGGCTGACCTTCTACTACGACACCGGGCTCGGCTGGTGGAAACGTGATGTGGATGGCACCGAGGCCGCCAACAGCCGCAACAACTTCGTGATTCGCCCCGACACCTGCGTCTTGATCGCGCGTAAGGGCGACGCTGTCACACTGCGTAGCATCGGCCGTGCTCCGGCCTCTGCGCTGAAGGCCCGGTACCTGAGCGGCGGTTCGGCCGGGGTAGGCCTTTTCCCGATCACGAACACGCTGAGCGCGCTCAATCTCCAGAGTCTCTCCGGCTGGGTCGGCATCGCGAATACCTCGGGCCAGAACGTCGGCGCGGCGGATCAGGTGTCGGTTTGGGACGGCTCGGCTTGGCTCTCCTTCTACTACGATACGACCGCCGCGTCGCCTCGTTGGCGCCGGGTTGGCACCGGAGCCGATTCGAACAGCTTCACGATCCAGACGCCCGACCGGCCGTTCATGATCCAGAAAGCGGGAGCCGGCACCGGTTCCGCCTTCGTTTCCCAAGCCCGACCCTATTGATTCCCAACGCCTACGCTGACGTCCAATGAAGACCAAATTTGCGCTCATTCTCGCCTCGTTGTTGGGGGTTGCTTCGGCCTCCGCGCAGACGGAACTCCACAATTTCTCCGCGACCACCGGCCTGAATGCCGGCGGTTCCTGGAAGGGTAGCTTCACGACCGGTACGGATGGCGCCACAGCCTTCGTCAAAGTTGGTTCGCCCGCCACGGACGCCGGTCAAGCCGACGTGCGCTTTGCTTCGCAGCCGGACTTCGCCCGCCTCAAGCGGGTGATGCTGCGGTATCGCGTAGAGTCGGGCAACAACGTGTCGAGCGTCGCCTTCGTGGTGACGGATCGGAATCTTGCGTCGAAGGCGACAAAGATCGCCCTCAACACTGGCGGCTCCGGTTGGCAGACGACATCGGCGGAGATCGACTTCAGCGGCTTGGATGCCACTGGCGGCCTCACGGAGTGGTCGATCGCTGGCCTGAGTGCGATCGGCACGCCCTCCGCCGCGTTACGGATCAGTTTGGACAGCGTTTCGATCCGACCGATGCTGACCTCCTCGGGCGTCGACTTCAACCAGGACGGGCGAGGTGATTTGATCCTGCAGAATGCGGTGACCGGGGAGTGGAAGGTGTGGCTGATGAATGGAGCCACGAAGAGCGGCGAGGTTTCGCTGCGGACGATGTCGCTTGACTGGGAGATCGCCGGCCAGGGTGATTTCAATTTGGACGGCAGCACGGACCTTGTGCTGCAGAACCTGGTGACCGGCGAGCGGGGGATCTGGCTATTCACGGGAGGCAAGGTGCTCCGGTGGGTATCG
>JAEWNN010000178.1 GCA_023457035.1 Verrucomicrobiota bacterium | reverse complement strand
AACGCCGCGCCGCAGCCTCGTTGCCGAAGACCTTCATCTCGAGATTGTGGGTGCGGTTCAAGGTCTTGAACACCTTGGCGAGGGCCTCGCCCTCCGGCGTCGTGGCGACGATCGCCGCGCGGATCGGATTCGGGATCTCCACCCGCTTCTGCAGCAGCGAGTACATGTAGGCGGCGATCGGCTGGTAACTGTGCCCTGTCACCGCCGCAAAGGTATGGAGCACGTCGGGCGCAAACCCGAGTTCCCGACCGATTCGCGGCATATCCTCGACCAGCGCAACCAGATCCTCCCTGGTCACCATGCCGAGCCAGGAGACATGCACGATCCGCCCTTCGTTGGTGTAGGAATACGGCATCGGGTGATGGCGTGCGAACGGCCCCGAGCTTGCCGGTCCCTTGCCGGGCGACAAGCGCCTTCTCGTCCGCGCCTGTCGCCGCAGCCCAGTTACGCGACGCCAGGCCGGGAGCCCTTCCGGCCGCAAGCCCCCCGGGGCGAACGTGGAGAAATCCGTTGCGCGCCCGACGCGCGGATCTTTGCTCCGCCCATGTCCTCGCGGTTTTGCATCCTCGGCTCCGGCAGCAGCGGCAACGCCGCCTTCCTGCAGACCGAGGAATCGCGCATCCTCATCGACCTCGGCTTCTCCGCCCGCCGGCTAGCGGAGTTGCTCACCGGGATCGGAGAATCCCTCGACCGCATCGATGCCGTCTTCCTCACCCATGAGCACGGCGACCATTCCGCCGGTTTGAGCGGCCTCAAGAAGTTTCCCCAGCTCAAGGTCTTCGCCAACGCCGCCACCGCCGGCGCCCTCTCCCGCACGCTCGACCGGCCCATCGCCTGGCAAATCTTCGAGACCGGCTCCCGCTTCCGTTTCCGCGACCTCACCGTCGACGCCTTCCCCGTGCCGCACGACGCCGCCGAGCCCGTCGGCTATGTCTTCGACTGGGGACACGAGGACGATCTGCTCGCGCGACGCCATCGCCTGGGTTGGCTCACCGATCTCGGCCACCTGCCCCAACAGGTTCGCGAGCGCGTCCGGGGCGTCGACCTGCTCGTGCTCGAGGCCAACTACGACCAGCAACTGCTTGCGGCCGACACGAAACGGCCGTGGTCGCTCAAACAACGCATCGCCGGCCGCCACGGCCATCTCTCCAATCAGGATGCCCGCGCCTTCCTCGCCGAGCGCCACCCGGACGAGCCCGCCTTGCGCGAGGTCTTCCTCGCCCACCTCAGCCGCGACTGCAACAGCCTCGATGCCGTCGCCCGCGAGTTCGCGCCGCTCACCGCGCCCGACGGCACGGCGCCCTTCCGCGTCACCCCGGTGGCCCCCGGCTCCAGCACCGGCGTGCTGGAATGGTGATCTTGGCGCCGGCCCCCCCGGGGCGAGTGCCGGCCTCCGTCCGCCAGGCGGGTCACGAACTTTCATTAAATGTTTTCATGGGGGCACGCGGCGGGCCCGCGCACCGGCGGGCGTGCGCTTCGGCCCGGCCTACGCGGTTCGCCATCCTCCTCGGAACCAGCGGGAAGCGCACCGGGTCCGCCGGGCACACCCACCGTTTGAAAACGTCATCCGAGCCCGCATGCTCCTGGGCCGCCCAACCCGGCGCCCATGAATCGTTTTCCTTCCTTGGCCTGCGCAAGGAACTTTCTCTCACTCGCCGCCCGTTCCCATGAATCGTCCTCAGTTTCGCCGCACCAAGATCATCGCCACCCTCGGGCCCGCCACCGAAAGTGAAGCCGCGCTCGAACGCATCATCCAGGCCGGAGCCGATGTGCTCCGCCTGAACATGGCCCACGCCAAGCACGACTGGGTGCGTACGATCATCCGCCGTATCCGCGCTGTCAGCGCCAAGGTCGGCAAGGAGGTCGCCATCATGATGGACATCAAGGGCCCCGAGATCCGCACCGGCGACGTCGCCGCCCCGCTTGAGCTCCAGGCCGGCGAGATCTTCGACTTCCTCGTCGTCCCCCACGCCGACCGCCCCGAGAAGGAGGTGCGCAGCGTCTCCGTCAACTACGCCGACATCGTCAAGGATGTCGCGGTCGGCGACACCGTGTTGGTCGACAGCGGCCTCATCCGCCTGGAGGTGCTGGAGAAGAACGAACACCGCCTGCGCTGCCGCGTGCTCGTCCCGGGCCCGCTCGGCAGCCGCCGGCACATCAACCTGCCCGGCGTGCGCGTCAACCTCCCCTCCTTCACCGAGAAGGACCGCAACGACACCCTCGTGGGCATCGAGGAGGGGATCGACTACGTGGCGCTCTCCTTCGTGCGCGAGGGCCGCGACATCGAGCAACTCGCCGAGTTCCTCCGCGGCCAGCACTCCCGCGCCCGCATCATCGCCAAGATCGAGGACCAGCAGGCCATCGCCAACCTCGACGACATCGTGCGCGCCTGCCACGGCCTGATGGTCGCCCGCGGCGACCTCGGCATCGAGTGCCCCTTCGAGGAGCTGCCCATCCTCCAGCGCCGCGCCGTGCAGACCTGCCTGAAGTACGGCCGCCCCGTCATCATCGCCACCCACATGTTGGAGACGATGATCGAGAACCCCATCCCCACCCGCGCCGAGATCACCGACATCGCCAACGCCGTCTTCGAGGAGGCCGACTGCATCATGCTCTCCGGCGAGACCACCGTCGGCAAATACCCGGTCGAGTCCGTGCAGGTGTTCGACAAGGTCGCCCGCCGCATGGAGTCGACCCCCGGCGCCGGTTTCGCCGCCGCCCTCGCGCTCAACTCCGACAAGCTGAAGATGCTCAACAGCGCCGTCGTCATGGCCGACCAGCTCCCGGCCCGCGGCATCGTCGTCTTCACCCGCCAGGGCTTCATGGCCCAGGGCCTCGCCGCGCTGCGCCCGCGCCACTCGCCCATCTTCGCGATCACCAACAATGTGGAGACGCAACGCCAACTCGCGCTCCTGCGCAGCGTCGACGCCATGTACCTGCCCTTCTCCGCCCACCCGGAGGAGACCGTGCTCAACACGCTCAAACTCCTGCGCGACACAGGCCGCGCCAGCGTCGGCGACAAGTTCGTCATCGTCTCCGACATCCTCGCGAGCAACAACCAGCTCGTGGACAGCATCCAGCTGCGCACGGTCTCCTGAACCGGCACAATCCCGCGGGCGGGCGCCGACACCGGGCGTTGCCGCCGGCGCGGCGGTCCTGAGCCCTGCGCGCCGGCCCGGCCCAAGACCGCTGAGCCGTCTTGGGCCTGGCCCCGCTTCGCCCATTCGCTTGCGCTTCCCCGGCGCGCGCGGTCTGATGCGCCCGCTACCACCGTGCCCGCCTCCACCACAGCTCCCGCTCCGAAGAAGGCATCGCTGGGCGTGATCTTCCTCACGCTCTACCTCGACCTCATCGGCTTCTCCCTGTTCTTCCCACTGTTCCCGGCGATGCTCGACTACTACCTCGGCCGTGAGGGCCGCGGCGGCGCCTTGGGCTGGCTGCTTGGCCATTTCGACACCCTCGCCCGGGCGTGGAACATCGACCCGAGCGCCACCGCCGTGCTTTTCGCCGGCGTCATCGGATCCCTCTACTCGTTGCTCCAATTCCTTTTCGCCCCGGTGTGGGGCGCTCGTTCCGACCGCGTGGGCCGCCGCCCGGTCCTGCGGCTGACCATCGCCGGCACCACGGCCAGCTATGCGATCTGGGCGTTCAGCGGCTCCTTCCTGCTCTTTCTCCTCTCGCGTATCGTCGCCGGCATCGCGAGCGGCAACCTCTCCGTCGCCACCGCCGCCGTGAGCGACATCACCACCCGCGCCGATCGCGCCAAGGGCATGGGCCTGATCGGCGCCGCCTTCGGGCTCGGTTTCATCACCGGTCCGGCGCTCGGCGGCCTCACCGCCCACTGGAACCTGCTCGACCGCTGGCCCGGGCTGGCCGCCTGCGGGGTCAACCCCTTCACCGTGCCGGCGCTGATCGCCTTCGCCCTCGGCCTGCTCAACCTGCTCTGGGTCCAGCGCCGCTTCGCGGAAACCTACACCCCGGGCCTCGCCGCCGCTTCCGCCGAGCGCCCCCGCCATCCGCTGCGTGCGCTGCTGGCGATTCCGGCCGCGCACGTGCGTCGCGTCATCCTCATCAACGCGCTCTTCATCCTCGGCTTCAGCGGGCTTGAGCTCACCCTCGGGTTCCTCGCTGCCGAGCGTCTGCACTACACCCCGCGCGAGCTCACGCTGGTCTTCGTCTACACCGGCGTCGTCTCCGTCCTCACGCAGGGTTTCCTCGTCCGGCGGCTGGTGCCGCGTCTCGGCGAGAAACACGCCGGTACGCTCGGCCTCGCCCTCGCTTGCGCCGGCATGGCCTGGCTCGCGTTCGCCCACACCCCGGCGACCGTCTACGCCAGCCTCGGGCTCGCCTCGGTCGGTTCCGGCTTCTGCTATGCCGCCCTCTCGGCGCTGCTCTCGCTCTATGTCGGCGAGGACGAGCAGGGCCGGCTCATGGGTCTGTTCCGCGCGCTCGGCTCGCTCACCCGTGCCATCGGCCCGGTCTGCGCCGGCGTGCTGTATTGGCGTTTCGGTTCCACCGCCTGCTACGCCGCCGCCGCCGCCGTGATCCTCGCCCCGCTGGCGCTCGCCCTCACTCTGCCCACGCCCCGGAGATGAAGCCCGCGGAACCCGCAACACTTCCGGCCCGGCGCGGTCTCTGCGGAGGTCGCATGTTCCCGCTCCGTCTCGTGTTCGCGGCCGGTCTCGCGCTTCTCGCCCTCGCCGCGCCCGCCTCCCCCACCACCCTGCGTTTCGACCGCGGAAGCCTCGCGCCCGGGCAGAACGTCGTGCCCGGCCGCCTCGTCTCCAACCTCCTGCTCGTCGAGGGTTCCGTCGGCGGCGCCGGACCGTACTACTTTCTCGTCGACACGGGCTCCTCCGTCACCCTCGTTTCCGACCGCATCGCCGCCACCGTCCCCGGGTTCCGCCCCAACGTCGGGCTCGCCCCGGTCCAGGTGATCTCGGCCGCCGGCGGCGCCACCTTGCTGGGCAGCATCACCGTGCCCTCGATCGAGCTGGGCGGCACGAGCTTCGCCACCGTGCGCGCCGCCGTCTACGACTTCGTCGATTTCTCCAACCACCTCGGCGTCACCGTGGACGGCATCCTCGGTTTCCCGGTCTTCCGCGACGTGCTGCTCACGCTCGACTACCCGCGCAGCCGCGTCGTGCTCTCGCCCCGCTTTCCCGCCCGCGCCATCCCGGGCATCGCCGTGCCCTTCGCGCTCGAGGACGGCACGCGGCCGATCATCAACGTCGAGCTCGGCGCCGCCACGTTCATGGCGCTGATCGATTCCGGCAGCAACCTGCCCTTCACCCTCAACGCCACCGGGCTCAACCCCTCCTTCAAACACGGCCCGCGTACCGGACCGCTCGTCGCCACGCTCTCCGGCGACGCGCCCCGCCAGATCGGCCGGCTCGCCGCCACGCTGGTGCTCGGTACCGTCGAGATCCGCGAACCGCGCGTGATGCTCACCGACCAACTACCGACCATCGGCGCGGAGATTCTCCGCCACTTCACGCTCACCTTCGACCAGCACCGCGGCCTCGTCGTCCTCACACCGGAACGCGACGCGCCCGTCAGGTTGCCCGCGCAGCGCACCACCGGCCTGAGCTTCGCCCGCCTCCCCGCCGAATGGCGCGTGCTCCAGGTCATGGACGACGCCCCCGCCGCCACCCAGCAGATCCGGCCGGGGGACGCGATCGTCGGCATCAACGGCGAGCCGATCGTGAAGTGGAACCTCGACCGCTTCGAGAAGCACCTGCGCACCGCGGACACCATCGAGTACCTGTTCCGCCGCGACGGCCGCAGCTATCTCGTGAAGGTTGCAGTGTACGATCTCGTCCCGTAGCGCCCCGCCCGGCTCAGCCCGCCTTCAGGCTCGCGCTGATCTGGAACACCGCGGAGATGATGCCAAACGCGAGCAGGCCCACGAACGCGGCGGCCACCAACAAGGCCCCGTACGACACCACGCCGATAAACACCTGGACCTGCCGCGCGATCTGCCGACGGAAATCCCGCGCCACATCCTTGAGCCCCGGCACGATGTTGCCGGTGCTCTCGCCCACCGAGAGCACATCGATCGCCAGCGGCGGGAAGAATCCGGTGCCGGCCAGTGCGGTGGAGATGCCCGCGCCCTCGGCGATCTTGCCGCGCGCCTCGGCGAACGACGCACGGAACACCCGGTTCTGGATCGTCCGCTCGGTCATCACCAGCGCCGGCAGCGTGCTGATGCCGTTCTCGAGCAGCAGGCTCAGCGACTGGCTGAGGCGGAGGATGTCGTTGGCCACGATGAACGTGCCGAGCCCGGTGACCCTCAGCAGCCAGCGGTCGGTGACCAGCCGGCCCTCGGGTTTGCGTCGCCAAGCCCAGAAGACGGACGCGGCGGTCGCGCCCGCGAGCGCGAAGAACCAGCCGTAGTGCAGGGTGAAATTGGCCAGGCCCATGAGCAGCCGCGTGGCCAGCGGCAGGTTGCCCTGCAACGAGGCGAGCAGCAGCTCGATGCGGGGCATCACGAAAAACAGGACGATCAGCAGCACCACCACCGCCATGAGCACGATCATCGCCGGGTAGGCCATCGCCCCGAGCACCTTCGCGCGAATCTCCGCGCGCTCCTCCATGTCGGCCACCAACCGCTCCAGCACGCCACCGAGCCGCCCCGTGGCCTCGCCGGCCTCGACCAGGTTGATCGTCGCCTCGTCGAACACCGTGCCCTGCGCCGTCATCGCCTGCGAGAGCGAGCGGCCCTGGCTGAGTTGGTCCCACAGCGCCGTCGCCAGCGCGCGCAAGGCCGGGTCGCTCAGCCGCCGGCTGAGCAGCTTCACGCCGTCCGCCGTCTGGATGCCGCTGGTGACCAGCCCCATCAACGCCCGCAAAAACGGCAGCGCGTGCTC
>JAEWNN010000177.1 GCA_023457035.1 Verrucomicrobiota bacterium | reverse complement strand
GCGCGACGTTCGCCAGCGAGGCGCCGGCGTAGCCGGCCTCCGCGAGGCACTCGATCGCGCAGTCGATGAGCTGCCGACGCCGTGTGAGTTCGATGAACGAACCGGGAGCGGGGGAGGAGCGAGTTTTAGTCCGCACGGTTAGTAAACTGACCGAACGGTCAGTTCTGTCAAACCACCCTGGCTTTTGTCTCTGGGGGTGGAGGCTGGCGGCGGTGTTGCGCCTTGCGGAATCGAGTTCTTGCGCGGCCGGCGGCCTCAGCGCCGGGCCGGGTGGCTGGTGGCGGCGCCGGACCAGCCGAGCTTCGAGCGCAGCACCTCGAAGTGTTCGTATCCGGGCTTCTGCACGAGGGTGAGCCGCCGGTCGGCGACCGCGATCTCGATGTCGCGCCCGGCGCAGGTGACGAGGTTGCGCTGGCCGTCCATGGCGACGAGCAGCTGCGAGTCCTCCATGCGGCTTTCGATGCGCAGCTTCACGCCGCTGCGCAGGATGACGGAGCGGTTGCTCAGCGTGTGCGGGCAGATCGGGGTGAGCACGATGGCGTCGGCGCCGGGATGGATGATCGGGCCGCCGGCGGAGAGGTTGTAGGCGGTGGAACCGGTCGGCGTGGCCACGAGCAGGCCGTCGCCGTGGTAGTCGGTCACGAACTCATTGTCGGCGTAGACCCCGAGGCGCACGAGCTTGGAGTTGATCTCGTCCTTGATGACGACGTCGTTGAGCGCGACGTCCTCCTGATCCGGGCCGGTGCGGCACGAAAGCAGGGAGCGTTCGGCGAGCTGGTAGTCGCCGGCGAGCAGGGAGGGGAACTGGGCGACGGCCTCCTCCGCCGAGAATGTCGTGAGAAAACCGAGACTGCCGCGGTTGACGCCGATCACCGGCACGCCGGCGCGGGCGGCCTCGCGCGCGGCGCCGAGCAGCGTGCCGTCGCCGCCGACGACGCAGCAGGCGTCGAACCCCATGAGGGCGCTCTCGGGCAGCGGGGCGCGGGCGAAGACCTTGGTTTTCACCTTCGTCGAACGGGCCAGCGCCACGAGGTCGTTGGCGAGGTCGTGGGCGCTGCGCTTGGTTCGGTTGACGACGAAGGCGAGTCTGCGGATGGGGGCCATCGGGGACGGTAGCGTAGGGAAGGCGCCGAGGTTGGCGAGCGCCGAGGGGCGCGACTTCACCTCAACTTCGGGCGCGTGGAAGCCGGCGGCGAAGAAGACGCAAATTTCCGTCCGACCGCGACAGTGTTTTGCGTCTTTCCCGATCTCGTCGCAGGGTTGCTGCGAGTGAAGATCGTCGGGACGGGGAGTGAGACGAGGACGCAAAATCCTGTCCGATCGCGACACGGATTTGCGTCTTTGGTGGGGGCGCGCGAAGCGGTCACTGCTTGCGCAGGGCGAGGAGGAACTCGCGGTTGCCGTCGGCGCCGGTGAGGGGCGAGTCCATCGTGCCGAGCACGGTGACGCCGGGCAGCGCGGCGGCGACGGCGGTCACATCGGCGACGACGCGGGCATGCACCGCCGGATCGCGGATCACGCCCTGGCCCTTGTCGGCCTCGGCCTTGCCGGCCTCGAACTGCGGCTTCACGAGGGCGACGAGCACGCCGCCTGCTTTGAGCAACGGCCAGGCCGGCGGCAGGATCGAGCGGAGGGAAATAAAGGAGACATCGATCACGATCGCATCGTATTCGGCGCGTGGAAGCTGTTCGGCCCGGAGCTCGCGGGCGTTGATCTGCTCAAGGTTGGTCACGCGCGGGTCGGCGCGGAGCTTGCCGTGGAGCTGGGCGCGGCCGACATCGACGCACACGACATCCGCGGCGCCGGCCTGGAGCGCGCAGTCGGTGAAGCCGCCGGTGGAGGCGCCGATGTCGAGCACGTGGGCGCCGGTGAGCGAGAGCTGGAAATGCGCGAGGGCGCCGGCGAGTTTCTCCCCACCCCGGCTCACGAAGCGCGGCGGCTGTTCGATCTCGATCGCGAGGTCGACCGGGTAGTCCTTGCCCGGCTTGTCGAGCCGCTCGGTGCCGTGGCGGACTTTGCCGGCGCGGATGAGCGCCTGCGCCTGCGACCGCGAGGCGGCGAGCCCGCGGGCGACGAGCAGTTCATCAAGACGTTGTTTGCCGGCCATGGAGCGAATGCGGATTGCGGAATGCGGTTTGCGGAGTGCGCCGGGCAGACTGAGGACGGAAGGCTGAAGGCGGAAGAGGGAAATCGGTGGATGACGGCACGCGTGTCGATCTCGCGGCAGGGGCGTACGCTGCTCGGAGATTCTGCCGAACGGCGGAACGGGTGAGCGGTTCGACGGCGATCGATGAAGCGCGAGGCCGGCGGAGGTTCGGCTCACCAGGGACTCTGCTGTGCAGCAGAGCAGGCAGGTTCACCCTTCCCCGGAGGTCTTGCCCCCGGAAGCTTCTGTCGCGCGGGTGACCAGCAGGTGGTGCGGCCGCCGATCTCCTCTCGCTTGAGGAGGCAACCGGTGCGCGGGCAACGGCCGCCGTCGCGCCAACGGTGGTTGAAGAGCCACGTGTCGGGGATGTGGACATTCAGGTCGGGCGGAGTGTCGGCCTCGGTGCGGCCGGCGATGGTGTCGAGCGCGAGGCGGGCGACGCGGCGGCACTCGCGCCAGAGCGTGCGGACTTCGGCGGGCGTGAGCGAGCCGGCGAGGCGGCGCGGATGGAGCGCGGCGCGCCAGAGGATCTCGTCGGCCATCCAGTTGCCCACGCCGGGGAAGCGTTCCTGCAGGAGCAGCACGGCCTTGAGCGGCGCGCGGGCGCGGCGGCGGAGAAACTCGACCACGGAGGTGGCGGTGAACTCTGGAGACAGGAGCGGTGGGGCGAGCCTAGTCCACCACGGCGGCGGCTCGGCACCGCAGTGCAGGTCGATGCGACCGAACATGCGCGGGTCGGTGAAGACGAGCGCGTGCGCAGCAGTGCGGAGGACGAGGTGGTCGTGTTTGCCGGGGCGGTGATCGGCCGGGCGCACGGTGAGCTCGCCGCTCATGCCGAGGTGGACACCGAGCCAGGCGTCGCTGCTAAAACGGAAGAGCATCTGCTTGGCCGCGGCGGCGGAGGAGATCAGCGTCTGCCCGCGCAACGCGGAGACGATGGCCGAGGCCGGCGCGTCGCGGAAAACGGGGGCGCGCGGATGCACCGCGACGGCGGTGATGCGTTGCCCGAGTCCGGGGTTCCAGCGGCGGCGGAAGAATTCGACCTCGGCGAGCTCGGGCATGGGGAACCGGTGGACGGTCGACGGTGGCCGGTGGTCGGTGGGAGAGGCGCCGGAACGCTGCTCTTGGCGAGCAGCGCCACATGTCGGAGGGCGGTGCGGTTACGCGATCTCCCAGCGGTAGGGGTGCTTGGAGAGCAGCTCGTTGCCGGTGGCGGTCACATGCACCACATCTTCGATACGGCAGCCGCCGAGGCCGGGGTAGTAGAGTCCTGGCTCCACGGTGACGACGTGGCCCGTCCGGAGGATGTTGTCGACGGCGGAGACGCGCGGGTACTCGTGCACGGCCAGCCCGAGGCCGTGGCCGGTGCCGTGGAAGAAGCCGCGGGAGCCGTGTTCGTCGCGGATGGTCTTGAAGCCTTCCTTGTCGAAGAGGGCGGTGATGGCTTCGTGGACCTTGCGGCCGTTGAGACCGGCGCGGATGGTGCGCAGGCCGAGCTGTTGGCCGGCGCGCACGGTGGCGACGAGCTTGCGCTGGGCGTCGCTGGCGCGGCCCTTGAGATAGGTGCGCGTCATGTCGCCGTGGTAACCGGTCGCGGTCACGCGCGGGAAGATGTCGACGATGAGCAGGTCGTGGGCGCGGATCGGGCCGGTGCCGCGGCAGTGCGGGTCGCAGGCCTGGTCGCCGGCGGCGACGATGGTGCCCAGCGAGACGGCGCCGGCCGCGAGGCAGGCGGTCTCGATGGCGAACCTGAGGCGCTCGGAGGTGAGCCTCTTGCCCTCGAAATGGACGTAGCCGCCTTTGATGGTGCTGGATTTCAGGATGCGCTCGACGGCGGTGAAACCGAGGGCGCTGCAGCGGTTGCCCTCGCGGATGGCGGCGAGCTCGGCGGGTTTCTTCAGGTCGCGTTCGGGGAAGAACGAGCCGTCGGCGAAGCCGATCGCCAGCCCGAGGTCGAAGAGATCGAAGGCGAGCTTGGCCGGGAAATCCTCGGGCACGACAAAGCGCTTGAGGCCGTACTCGCGGGCGAGCGTGGCGACGATCTCGGCGATGCCGATCTTCTCGGCTGCCGGGAAACGTTTGGCGGCGCGCTCGCGCCACTCCTCGAGCGAGAGCACGACGTCGAGCGCGGACTCCTTCCGGGCGCGGGCGAACTCGAGGGCGTTGAAGACGCCGTACTTTTTGCGGCCCACACCGAAGGCGAGGAAGGCGTCGGGCACGGAGATGCCGGTGAAGTAGAGCTGGTTGGCGTCGCGTTCGGAGTCGGCGTAGAGCAGCGGAGAGGGAGCGGAGGATTTGGCCACGTGGGATGGAGTTGGGGGCAATGCTAGGCGGGCACGCTCGGCATGGGCAATCTGGCAACGCCCGGCTTCGGTGCGGCTTCAGCCCGCGTATTCGCGGACGACGGTCTCGGGCAAGAAGGTGCGCGCGGCGATCTGCTCGACTGTCAGCCCCTGGGCCATCAGGCGCCGGACCACGACGGGCATCGGCTCCGCGATGTCCACGAGATGGCGGTCCGGGTCGAACACCCGAAACACCCTCTGGCACCACGGCTGTTCGCGGATGGGATGGGCGACTGCCACGCCGGCTTGCTCGAGCTTGGCCCAGATCTCCTCCAGGCAGTCGGATTCGAAGTAGAGTTCGCAATTCCCTGCGCCGGCCGGCCGCGGCGGGGTGACGGCGGGCGATCCGATGGTCTGTTGCGCGTGGGCGGACTGCCAGATGGCGAGACCGTTCTTGAAGCCGACATTGGGGCCGAAGTCGGCGGTGACCTTTTGCCCGAGGAGCCCCTCGTAGAAGCGGCGCGAGGCGGCGATGTCTTCGACGAAGAGGACGGAGGAAATGAAGCGAGTCATGGAAGAACGGTGATCGAGAGGCGCTGAGCGCGGGTGCATGCTGGGTGCCGCAGCCGGCGGTGGGCGTCAAGGCCGCCTTCCCGGGCGGTACGCTGGCGTGCGCGGTGCGGCGGGGTGGAAAACGTTTTTGCGTGGGCGGTGGGCGCCTCCATGCTGCCGGGCAACCTCGCTTCCCGCATGTCGAACATCCGCCGTCTCCTGTCTCGTCTGCTGATCGTCAGCGCCGCGCTGGCCGCGGCGGTCGCGCTGCCCGGCTGCGGCGGGGAGCCGGCGGCCGTTGAGGAGAAGACGGTGGCGGACTATTTCGCGTTGAAGATCGGCGAGCGGCCGGTGCGTCTCCAGATCGCGGTGCGGCAGGGCGAGCAGCAGCGCGGTCTGATGGAGCGGACGACGCTGGGCGCCGACGAGGGCATGGTCTTCGTCTATGCGCGGCCGCAGCAGATGAGCTTCTGGATGCGCAACACGCTGCTCCCGCTCGATATCGGTTTCTTCGATGCGACGGGCGAGCTGCGCGAGGTGCGGCCGATGTTCCCGCGCGACGAGCGGACGGTGCGCTCGCACAGCGCGGAGATCCAGTTCGCGGTCGAGATGAACCAGCACTGGTACCGCGACCGGGGGGTGAAGCCGGGGGCGAAGCTCGATTTGGCCGCGCTGAAGGCGGCGCTCAAGGCGCGCGGCTTCGAGCCGCGGCGGTTCGGGCTGGAATAGCCGAACGGAACGGAACGCTTTCTGTCGCGAGCTTGCCCGGGCCTTCTCCCATGCTTCGAACCCTCTTCGGCCGATGGGCGGGCCGCCACCCGGACCCGACCCAGGACTGGCCCGTCGCCCTGCCGGAAACCCCTCCGCTGGACCTGCGCCGGGGCATGGTCGGCCCGATCCGTTTTGGCGATCCCCTCCAGTCCGCCTGCGTGTTCGGGCGGCCGGACCGTTGCCGGACCGTGCGCGCAGGGTATCTCGAGCTCGCATACGCCGGGGCCGGATTCCAGATCGACTTCGAGGACGGACGCCTGGCCTATGCCGCGTATTTCCTCGGGCCGGAGGGCGCGGGAACCGGGCCCGGTGGACCCAGACTCACCACCCTGCAGGTGGACGGCCAGCGGCTCTCGGGCCACACGGCGCTTGCGCATCTTGCGGAGTGCTGGGGGCCGGCGAGCACCGAAGAACGGGACGAAGAGGAGATCGTCGTTTGGTATTTGCGGAGCGGCTTCACGGTGGAGCTTGAGGCTCGTCCGGATGGCTTGCTCAAGCGGGTGAATGCCTATCCGGCGGAGGTGCGACACCCCTTTGATACGGCGAACTCCTGACGCGCCCGACGGGTCGCGGCTGACGGCCCCATGGCCTCACGCGGGCGGGATCAGCGGTGGATGAGGGAAACGAGCACGCGGGCGATCTGCACGAGGCCGAAGATGGCGACGGCGATGCCGCAGCCCTGGTTGAGGCGGCGCATCCAGTAGCCGCTGGCCTTGTCGCGCAGGCGGCTGGCGAGGGCGCTGAGGATCAGCCACCAGAGGGTCGAGCCGCAGAAGATGCCGCACACGAGCAGCAGGGCGTCGAAGTGGCTGCCGAGGCGCGCGGCGACGGCGAAACCGGCGAAGATGGCCGTGGCGCCGACGAGTGTCATCGGGTTGCCGATCGTGATCAGCAGCGAGGTGGAGAAGGCGCCGAACCAGCCGGGCCGCGGGGTCGGGGTCTTCGGCATCTCCCTAGGCGGGGAGGTGTGCCAGACGATGTAGCCGATCGCCAGGAGCACGAAGCCGCCGACGTTCTCGAGCAGGCGGGTGTGGTTGGCGAAGAAATCGGAGACGGAGGAGATGCCGAACGCCAGGATCGAGCAGAGCAGGGCGTCGGCTAGCGCGGCGCCCAAGCCGGTGATTACGCCGGCGCGGGCGTGGTGGAGCAGCGAGCGGCGGAAGACGAGCAGGCCGACCGGTCCGACGGGCACGGACATGCCGAAGCCGATGGCCAAGCCGATGAGGGGTATCTTCCAGTCCATGCCCGTGGAAGGAGGTGTCTCGGCGGGGCGCTTAGCGGCGAACCTGGCCGGTGCCGTCGATCACGAACTTGTAGCTACAAAGCTCGGCTAGGCCCATCGGGCCGCGGGCGTGCAGGCGGTCGGTGGAGATGCCGATCTCGGCGCCGAGACCGAACTCGAAGCCGTCGGTGAAGCGCGTGCTCGCGTTCCAGTACACGGTGGCGGAGTCGACCTCGGCCTGGAACCGGCGCGCGGCGGACTCGTCGGCGGTGACGATGGCGTCGCTGTGGTTGGAGCTGTCGCGGTTGACGGTGGCGATGGCCTCGTCGAGGGAGCCGACGACGCGCACGGCGAGGATGTAGTCGAGGAACTCGGTGCGGAAGTCCGCGGCGGTGGCGGGCTTGGTCGGCACGCCGGCGGCGGCGAGGAGCGCGGCGCTCTCGGCGTCGCAACGCAGTTCCACGCCGGCCGGGCGCGAGGCCTGGAGGGCGCGGGCGAGGCGGGGCAGGGCGGCGGCGGCGATGTCGCGGTGGACGAGGAGCTGCTCGGCGGCGTTGCAGGCGCTGGGGCGCTGGACCTTGGCGTTGACGAGCAGGGGCTCGGCGAGGGCGAGGTCGGCGGCGCGATCGACGTAGACGAAACAGATGCCGTTGTAGTGCTTGATGACCGGGATCGTGGAATTCTCGGAGACGAACCGGATGAGCGCCTCGCCGCCGCGGGGGATGATGCAGTGGACGAGGTCGTTGAGCTTGAGGAGCGTGTTGAGGGCCGCGCGGTCGGTGGTGGGGATGAGCTGCACGCAGGTGGCGGGCAGGCCCGCGGCGGCGAGCGCCTCGGAGATGAGGGCGGCGAGGGCCGTGTTGCTGTGGAAGGCTTCCTTGCCGCCGCGCAGGATGGTGGCGTTTCCGGATTTCAAGCACAGTGCGGCACAGTCGACGGTCACGTTGGGGCGCGACTCGTAGATGATGCCGATCACACCGATCGGGACGCGGATTTTGCGAATCACCAGACCGTTGGGGCGGATGGTGCGCTCCAACTCGGCGCCGACGGGGTCGGGCAGGACGATGATCTCGCGCACGCCCTGGGCCATCTGGCGGATGCGGGCGTCGTTGAGCGTGAGGCGGTCGAGCATCGCGGAGGAGAGACCGGCGGCGCGGCCGGCCTCGAGGTCCTTGGCGTTGGCGGCGATGAGCGCCGGGATGGAGGACTCGATCTTCTCGGCGAGCGCGGTGAGCGCGCGGTTCTTGGCCTCAGTCGAGGCGACGGCCAGCTGGAGCGAGGCGGCGCGGGCGGCTTCGGCGAGCTGGCGGACGGTGGTGGCGAGATCGGTTTCCATCGAAGTGCGGATTGAAAACGGCACAAACGGGCGGGGAAAGGGGAATCGGCGGGGCGGGGAATTGCGGAATGCGGAATGCGGATTGCGGAATGCGGAATGACGGAGGGCGGAGCTGGGGCGGGAGCTGTGCGGCGGCGCGCCTCAGTCGATGTGGCCGAACTCCGGGTTGCCCGCCAATGACGACGTAGCGGCGAGGGTCTCCCAGTTGGAGCGAATCTCGGGGGTGACCGGTTGCGCGGCGAGCCACTGGACGGCGGCGGCGCGGTCCTTGCGGTAGAGGGTGCTGAAAACTTGGAAACGCGTGCCGGTCTGGACGCGAGGATCGGTGATCGCGGCGAGCGTCGCGGCGGCCTGGGCGGGGTCGCCTGACGCGGTCCAGCGCTGGGCGATGCTGGCGAGGGCGCGATTCTGGGTCTCACCGGGCGGGAGCAGGTGGGCCCAGACGAGCGCCTCGTCGCGGTTCCACTCGAAGAAGCCGGCGGCGGTGGCGGCGACGAAGTCCGGATCGACCACGCCGGGATGGCGGGCGATCCAATCGCCGGCGACATCGGAGTTGAGCTGGGCGAGGGCGTCGAGGATGAGCGACTTCTCGGTTTCGAAGGCGCCGGGGTAGTTCGCGACGGAGGAGAGGAAGAGGTTGGGGTCGGTGCGCGCGGTGTCGCGGAGCTTCGCGAGCTCGAGGCCGGGGCGCAGGCTGCTGTCCCGCACGGTCGCGGCCCAGGCTTCGGCCGCCGGCCGGTCCTCCGCAATCCATCGTTGCCAGCTATCGCTGATGAGTGTGGCGGCTTGGTCGGAGGGGAGGCTTGCGCGTGCGATCGCAACCATCTGTTCCGGATCGGAGGAGAGTCGCTCGCGAAGAACGACTCCGATGACCGCCGCACGCTGGTTTGGCGGCAGCGAGTCGAGTCGGCCGAGCAATGCCTCCGGGTGTTGGCGGGCGGCCATGCGGAGCAAGCCGTTGATGGTGTCCTCCGGCAGATTCCATTGCCGCATGCGGACCAGGGCTTCGTCGATGTTCGTGCCGAGCAGATTTGTTATGACGGCGTTGCGGGCACCGCTTTCGCCGGGTTCTCCGCTGAGGCTGTCGACCCAGCGCAGTGCGGCGGCCGGATCACTTTCGAGCCAAGCGCTGGCGAAGGCATGGGCGGTGGCTTCGCGGCCGCCGTCGGAGAGCCGGTTGAAGGCGGCGACGGCCTCGGCGGGGGCGATGCGCGCGAGTTCCTGAAAGATTCTGCCGAAGGCGTGCCGGCCGACAGGCGTCTGGTCGGCCTCGGCGAGCACGAGGGCCTCCCGCGGGTTCTCCCGGTAGATCCGTCGGATCACTACTTCGGCCACGTTGCCGCGCTCCGACTCGGGCAGGTTGGCGCGCAGCCAGGCGACGATCTGGTTCGGGTCGCGGCGGCCGATCGCGGCGAGCGGGATGGCGAGCGCGAAGTTGCGGCGGGGAAAACGCGGGGCGGAGGCGATGAAGGCGAGCGCGGCTTGCGGGTCGGACGTGGACCAAACCTCCAGACAAGTGATGACTTCGGCGCTGCCGTCTTCGGGAGCGCCGGCGGCGAGCCAGTCCGCGAGCTTGCGTTTGGCCTCTGCGAGCGACGGGGGCGCCGGTTTGTTGTTGCTCGCGGCGACTGGGGCCGGGGCGGACGAGCGCACGGTCGGTGACGGGATCGGCTCGCTCCGCGCCGGCTCGACGGTCGCTATGGCCGGTGCGTGACGGACGCCGACGGCGTAGCCGAGTCCGAGACCGGCGATGAGACCGAGTGAGACCAGAACCGCCTGTCGCTTCATGCGGCGACTGTCGCGAGCCGGAGGCACGGGAGGCGAACCGAAAGTGAGGGGGCAAGCGGCCCCGATCCTTCGACCCAATGGCCTTGGTGGAGGCGGGGCGAGTCCGCCGTACAGCGGAACGACGGGTCGCGGCGTCCCCGGAGGTTCTGTGCGTTTGCACGGATCGCTCCACCTTCGGTGGCAACTCAGCCGGCCCGGTGGGACGCGTGCCGCCGGCCTCTCGGGAGCCGCGCACGGCATCCGCCAAATAGGTTCACGGCCGTGAGGTTATTTTGCGGCGGGGCCCCGGCGAGGGGCGCGCATCGATTGGGAGCGGGAGAATCTTGTTTCGCCAAATAAGTCCACGGTCGTGGAGTTATTTGGCGGAGCGGGGTGGCGTGGGGCGGTGGAGCAGGAGGCCGGCGGGCGGGTGCGGGCGCTGCGGCACGGAGGGGCGACTCGCGAGGCGCCGGGTTTGTGCACGGGAACTCGCGGTTCACGCGGCTGGTGCCGACTCACTGGGCTCGGTGGGCGGCGAGGGCGGCGTCGAGCTGGCGGAAGGCGGCGGTGAAGTTGCCCTCGAACTCGCCCTTCCACTCGGGCACGCCGAGTTTCTCGAGGCAGTAGAGGTAACGGGCGAGCACATCCTCCTTGGCGAGGGCGACGGGCTCGTCGTTGCGGAAGGAGAGCCCCTTGAGGGTTTGATCCGTGCCGAGCGAGGCCCAGTAGACGAGTGCGGCGGTGCCGTAGTCCTCGAGCCGCAGGGCGGCGTCGGCGAAGCTGCCGAGGCGTTCGCCCGGGTCTTCGGGCGGTTTGTTGGCGAGGCGGTGGATGATGAGGCGATCGAGGAGGGCGCTGACGGTCTTGCCGCGGGTGGCGGCGTACTGGGAGGTGAAGAGGGGATTGCTGCGGTAGATGACGGGGGCTGTCTCCTCCCAGAGTTTGTTGATACGCTTGCGCTTCTTCTTGGTGTCGATGCCGTCGCGGGTGGCGGTGGAGAAGAAGAGTTCGTAGCGGGCCCAGGCGGAGTTGGGGTACGCGGCGAGCACGCGCTCGTGTCGGGCGATGGCGTCGGCCGGGCGGCCCGCATCCTGGGCGGAGACGCCGTCCTGGACGGCGGTGGTGAGCTGGCGCCGGAAGGGGCCGAGGCGGGCGGCGAACTCGGCGAGCAGCTGGTGGGCGAGGGTGCCGTCGCGGCCGAAGGCGTGCAGCAGCCCGAGCAGGGTGCTGGCGCGGTCGATGTCGCCGGCGGCGGCGTGGAGGTAGACGGGCAGGGCGGCGATGAGCAGGTCGCCCGGGGCCATCTCCATCACGCCGCGCCAGTAATCGGGATTACGGTACGCGAGGCGGTCGACGTCGATCGGCGCCTCGGGCGGGAGCTCGGCGAGGGTGCGGCCCAGGGCGAGGACGCCGGCGTACTGCGCGTCGGACCGACTCATGTGGTGGACGAGAACGGGCAGAGCGTAGGTGCGGGACCAGGCGCGGAGCTCCTGGTATTGGGTGGCGAGGTCGGCGTTGATGTAGCGGTTGAGCGCCGCCTCCTCGGGCGGGAACAGGCGGGGGATGAAGGTGGCGGCCTCGGTGAGCGGGCTGGCGGTCCCGCCGGGTGTCTGCACGCGCACACAAACCGGGCAAAGCGGTGCGCGCAGATCGGGGAGGGCGGCGAGGCGGGACTGCAGGTCGGCGGCGAGGGCCGGGGGCAGGACGGGGCGGCCGGCGAGCTCGAAACGCGGGGGCAGGTCGGGCCGGAGCGTGATCTGGATGAGGATACCGGGCGGGTTGGGATGCGCGGTGAGGGCGGCTTCGGCGGCGGCCAGGAGGGGTTTCAACCAGTCCGAGAGCAGCGTGGGCCGGGGGAAGTTCTCGGCGAGGATGGTATTCGGGGTGACAAACACCAGGGCCAGCGGCGGGCGGGTGTCGGGTGTGGTGGCGGAGGTTGGTGCGGGAGAGGAGCCCGCGGTGGCCGGCTCCTCAGCGCACAGGGAAAACCGGCCGGCCGCGAGCAAGACGGCGAGGGAAAGGAGGAGCCGGAGGCGGGGCGGCGGGAGGCCGAAGGGCATGGGACGAGTCAGGCGTGGTGGCGGAATGGTCGCAAGCGTGCGTGCGAGGTGGAGGACCGTGCCCGAGGCGGAAACGTTCCCTGCGGGGTGGCCGAGGACGAGCGCGGCGAAGCGGGCGGTCGGAGAAGCGGTCGCGCGCTGCGGCGCGAGTTGGGATCAATCGCCGAGGAGGCGGTGGATCGTGGCGAGGAGCTCGCGCGCCGAGTACGGCTTGTGGAGCAGGGCGACGCCCGGCTCGGGGGCGGTGCCCGGGGGGAGCATCTCGGCGGTGTAACCACTAGAGTACAACACGGGGAGTCCGGGGTGGTCCGCCCGGATCGTGTCGTGGACCTGGCGGCCGCTGCGCAGGGGCATGAGCACGTCGAGGATGGCGAGGCGGAGTTGGCCGCGGTGGGCGGCGAGCAGCGCCTCGGCCTGGGCGCCGTCGTTGGCGGCGAGCACGGTGAAGCCGTTCTGCTCGAGCGTGCGCACGGCGAGGCGTTGCACGGCGAGGTCGTCCTCGGCGAGCAGGATGGTGCCGTGACCGCGGGGAAACGACTCGTCGGGCGGGGCCGTCCGTGCTCCGGGGGCGGCGACGATGAAGGGGAGCAGGACGTGGAAGGTGCTGCCGTGGCCGACCTCGCTCTCGACCGTGATCGCACCGCCGTGTTGGCGGACGATCCCGTAGACCACGGAGAGGCCGAGGCCGGTGCCCTTGCCTGCGGGCTTGGTGGTGAAGAACGGTTCGAAGAGGTGGTCGATCACGGCCGGAGGCATGCCGCTGCCGGTGTCGGCGACTTTTAGCGACAGATGGGGGCCGGGTTTGAGGCCGGGGTGTTTCGCGCAGTCGGAGGCACCGAGGAGGACGCGGTCGAGCGCGATGGTGATCCGGCCGCCGGCCGGCATCGCATCGCGGGCGTTGAGGCAGAGATTGAGGAGCACCTGTTCGAGTTGGCCGCAGTCGGCCACGAGCGTGGTGGGTGCGGGGAGGGGGACGACGGTGAGTTCGATGTGCTCGCCGAGCACGCGTCGCAGCATCTTGGTGAGATCCTGGACGAGGGCGTTGGGATCGAGCGGGGCGGGGCTGAGCGTCTGTTTGCGGCTGAACACCAGCAACTGGCGGGTGAGCTGGGCCGCGCGCTGGGCCCCGGTGCGGATCATCTCGACGTCCTCGCGGTCCTGCGGGCCGATGTTGCCGGACTCGAGCAGGAAGGCGGTGTGGCCCTCGATGACCTGGAGGATGTTGTTGAAGTCGTGGGCCACGCCGCCGGCGAGCAAGCCGATCGCCTCCATCTTCTGGGCGGAGCGGAGCTGTTCCTCGGCGAGGCGCAGGGCGCGCTCGGCGCGGCGGCGCCGCAGGATGTTGATCGAGAGCGCGACGATCACCCCGCAGAGCACGGTGAAGACGGCGGCGGCGAGGATGATGCGCGAGCGGTTGACTCGGTAGAAACTGGTCGGCTCGTTGAGCACGATCGTGCCCGGGGGCAGCGGGACACGAGTCAGGCCGAACCGGCGGAGGTGGCGATAATCGACCTCCAGGCTTTGCGGCGAGTAGCGTTCGACCGGGATGGAGTCGGCCGGCCGGCCGGCGAGCACCTGCGCGGCGAGTTCGCCGACCTTCGCCCCGTGCACATCGGCGACGACGAGGCCCCCGCCCACTCCGTCCCAGGGCAGCTGCGTCCAGTCGGCCGGCCCGGGCGGGCGGGCGGTGATGAAGAGGGGCATGCGGCTGAGGGAGGCGAGTTGCGCGGTGAAGCCCGCGTCGTTGTAGTTGTTGTGCCCCTCCGCGTCGACGGTGACATCGAGGATCAGGCCGACGGTGCCGTCGGGCAGGGCGGCGACGCGCTCGATGAGCTGGCGGCTGGTCCAGTCCTCGTAGTACTCGAGCTCGTAGTCGGCGGCGAGTTTGGGGGCGAGCGCCGCGAAGGCTCGGCGTTTCTCGACGGCGCTCTCGGAGCGGTTGCTGATGACGAGGATCCGGCGCGCGCCCGGGGCGAGGCAACGGAGCAGGGTGAAGGTGCCGCTGAAGTCGGTCTCCTCGGAGACACCGGTGATGTGGCGCTGCCCGGCGATCATTTCCGGGGTGAAGCGGTTGAGCCCGCCGAAGACGATCGGCACGTCGGCGCCGAGCACGGCGCGGTGCCGGAGGGCGAAGTCGAAGGCGCTGTTGTCCAGCGTGACGATCAGGCGCGGGGGGAACTGCCTGCATTTGTCGACGAGGTCCTGGAGCAACCAGGCGTCGCGGGCCGGGTCGGGGAACCGCTTTTTGTCGAGGTGTTGGATGACCGGCTCGAGATTGGGGATCCGCGCCTGCAGGACGCCGAGCAGCCCGCGGAGCTCGTCGTCGCTCCAGGCGTATCCGGCGCCGTAGGAGTTGATGACGAGAACATTCGGCAGGTCCGGGGCCGGGGCGGCCGGGGCTGGCGCTGGGTCGGCTACGGCGGCGGAGCCGGCCCCGATTGCCGCCAGGAGCAGGCATGCTCCAAGGAGGAGCCGGCACGCCGGCCTGGTCAGAATTCCGCGGGCGTGCCGCAGTGGCATCTCCGATTCCGAGCCGGTGGGGTCGCAGGCCATGGTGACGGGGGCAAAGGGTGGTCGGCTCGCGCGGAAAGGCAACGGTGGTTACCGGCGTTCAGGCGTACACCCCACCGCCGAGGAGGCGCTCGCCGTCGTGGAGGGCGAGGATCTGGCCGGCGGCGAGGCCGCGCTGCGGCTCGCGGAAGGTGACCAGCGCGGTGCCGTCGGGCTGCGGCTCGAAACGCAGGGCGACGCGCGGGTCGCGGTAGCGCACGCGGCCCTCGAGCTCGCGGGTGGTTGTCACCGGTTCGCCGATCCAGCTGAGCGACTGCACGCGCACGGCGGTGGTGTGGAGGCCGAGGGCCTGCGGCCCATCGAAGTCGACGAGGAGGGCGCGGTCGGCGGCGCGCTTGGCGACGACGACGTAGGCCTTGTTGTCGGTGTTGGAGGGGATGCCGATGCCCTTGCGCTGGCCGAGGGTGAAGAGGTGGAGGCCGCGGTGTTCGCCGAGGATGCGGCCGTCGGTGGCGCGGACGATGGGGCCGGGGGCGTCGGGCACGTAGGCGCGGAGGAAGTCCTGGATACGGACCTGGCCGATGAAGCAGATGCCCTGGCTGTCCTTCTTGGCGGCGTTGGGCAGGCCGGCGGCGGCGGCGAGGGCGCGGACCTCGGGCTTGGTGAGGTGTCCGATGGGGAAGCGGGCGGCGGCGAGCTGGTCCTGCGAGAGCAGGGCGAGGAAGTAGGACTGGTCCTTGTTCTTGTCGGCGCCCTCGTGGAGCTGGAAACGGTGGACGGTGGACGGTGGGCAGTGGGCGGTGGCCGGTGGCGGCTCTGTGACCGGGGGCGGCGCTGTCGGTTGGGCGGCCGCGGCGCGGCCGGCTACAGTCTGAAGGCTGGGCATGGCGGACGGCGGGCCCAGCGGTCCCGCCCTACCTACCTCCACGCGGCGGGCGTAATGGCCGGTGGCGACGGCGTCGAAGCCGTGGTCGCGGGCCCACTGGAGGAACACGCCGAATTTGATCTCGCGGTTGCACATCACGTCGGGATTCGGCGTGAGGCCGCGCCGGTAGCCGTCGAGCAGGTAGTCGACGACGCGGGCGCGGTACTCGTGCATGAGGTTGACGACGCGGAACTCGAGGCCGAGGCGCTCGGCGGAGGCGCGGGCGTCGTCGATGTCCTGCTGCCAGGGGCATTCGCCGACGATGTTGTCCTCGTTGATCCAGTTTTTCATGTACGCGCCGACGAGCTCGTGGCCTTCGCGCTGCAGGAGCAGCGCGGCCACGGTGCTGTCGACTCCGCCGGACATGGCGACGAGGATGCGCATGGTGTGGCGGCAACGGTGGAAACGCGGGGCGGCGAGTCCAGCGTGGAAGCGCGGGGTGGGCGGGAGCGCGTCATGGTGGCGGGCGTTCGAAGGGGCCGCGGAGGGGCCGTGCCGTTGGCGCAGGCGGCAGGGGCACCGGCTTCGTTCGAAGCCGGGCCGGCTCGTTGCGGTGCCGAGGTGCGATCGAACCCGCCTATTGGAGCGCCACGCGCAGACGAACGAAGCGTATCGGTTCTCCTGCTTCGATCGCCGGAGGGATTCTGACGGTCACCGTCTGGGTGATCCCGTCGCCGGTGTCCGCAACCGACACCTCCTCGGGCGTGGCGACCGCGGACCACTCCCGCAGATCGGTGGCGGTCTCCACGTGGTAGGTGAGCCCCTCGGGCTGGATCCGGCGGCGATAGGTGAAGGTCAGGTAGGTGAGCCCGTCGGCGGGATTGAACGCGAGCGTCGCCGTCGGTAGTCCTTGGACACCGGGGGTCGCGGGGTCCCATCCGAAGGCGTGCTCGAGCAGGTCGGGCACGCCGTCGCCGTCGGTGTCCTCCGTCGAGGGCAGACGGACGATGGCGACGGTGGTCTCCGTCGTCTGGGCAGGCGTGGCATGGTCGGTTGCCGCGATCGTGAGGGTGTTCTGCCCCGGATGGAGCGCCACCGGGCAGGTCCACGAGGCGAAGCCGTCGGGGGAAGTCGCGGGGGTGTTGCCGACTAGGACGCGGGCAACTCCGGAGGTGTCGCTGGTCGTGCCGGACAGGGTGACGGTCGCCGAGGTCGTGATCCGGGGCGAGGTGACCGTCACGACCGGGGCGGCGGCATCCTGGGTCGAGGACACGGTGTTGCTCCACGCGCTGACAGCGTCGCCGGCGTCGGTCGAGGCTTTGGCGCGGACACGGAAGTAGTAGGTGACGCCGTCGGCGAGCCCGACGAAGCCGAGGCGCGTCGAGGTGGTCCAGCCGCTGGTGAAGGCGTTCGTGAAGCCCGGGTTGTCGGCGTACTGCAATTGGTACCCGCTGGCCGCGGCGACGGCGGCCCAGCTGATCGTGTTGGAGGAGCCGGCGGTCCAGGTGGGTTCGGCCTGCGGGACAGGGGCGGGCAGGGCGGCTGCGATCGCGACGGGTGCGGAGTCGCCGCGGAGGGTGTCGCTGATGGCGGTGAGGACCACGGAGTCGTCGACTGTATCGATTGTTATGGCACCGGTCCAGGCGCCGTCGACGAAGGCCGTGGTGGTCGCGGGGCTCACGGTGGCGGTGGAACCGAAGGCGAAGCGATAGTTCGGCGCGGCGTAGGCCTGCGCGGGGTTGTATTGGGAGCCTGTCCACGCGAGGGGATCGGTGCTCGCCTCGGAGGTCGCGGCGGTGATCGTGGTATAGCTGCCGGTCGAATAGTAGGGGGTCCCGTAGACGTAGACTTCGTTGCTGGAGCCGGCCGTGGCGCTGGCGACGCAGATATCGACGAGGAGGTTCGAGGTGCCGTCGTAGACAAAAGGTGACGTGAAAGGGAACCCGATCCAACCGGTTGCGGTGACCGGAGTGGGCTTGGTGTAGACGGTGGTCCAGCCGTCGTTTTCCCAGCTCAGCGGGGCCGCGTAGCTTGCGCGATCGGTGTGTTTGATCCGGATCGTGATGTGCGGCGTGGTGCTGGTGTTGGCCGAGGAGACATTGAGCGCGAGGCCCTGGATCATGCCGGGGCCGTCGAGGGCGTCGGCCGGAACCACCGAGGTGGTGCGGCGGTATCTGGCGTAGTAGAGGTTCAGCGGGGCCTCGGTGGTGCTGGTGCCGGTGCCGGAGGTGCATTCCCTCGCCTGCTGGCGCGCCGAGAGCGCGGCGGTGCCGGCGAATCCGGCGACCGGATTGCCGAAACGGTCGGAGGCCCGAATCGTCGCCGAAAACGGAACACCGGCCTGCGCCGGGTTCGGCAGAGGGTCCCAGGCGAGCCGGGCCGCCGCGGCGGGCAGGACGGTGAATTCGTTCGAGGCGCCGCCGACTCCGGCGCCGGTCTCCGCCTGCAAACGGGTGTGGGGACTCGCGGTGTCGACCACGATGGAGGCGTTCAGGACTCCGTTGTAGGCATAGTTGTATGAGTTGTGGGAGACAGCCGGGCCTCGCTCATTGGATGCGGAGAGCTCCACCCGATCGCTGAACCCGGTCGCCGGCGTGCCCTCGAGGGTCATGAAAACGACACGCGCGTTCACGCTCGATCCCGCCATCGCCGGACCGCTCACGGGATCGAAGGCGAGCGAGGCGGGATCGTCGTCGAGTACGGTCACCGTCTGACTGCCGGGGCTGAAGCCCGCGGCCGATGCGGTGATGGTGGCCGTCCGGGCGGGGTTGGGCAGTCTGTCGTCGACGGGGTTGAAGTACACCGAGGCACTGCTGTTGCCCTCGTAGATCGTCTGGATGTTGCCCGAGAAGACGGTGGTGTCGCTGCTGGTCAGCCGGATCTGCAGCGGGACGAGCGTCTTGGCGGCCAGACTGACTGTGCCGTGAAGCCCGGAACTTTCCGTGATCGAGGCCGGCAAGGTGAGGGTGAGGGTGAGCGGGTCGCTGTCCTCGACTTCCACCGTGGCCGAGTCGGGAATCCAGTTGGCGGTCGAGGCGATGACCTCGACGGTCTGGGGGCCGTCGAGCACGTCGTCATCCGGGGTGGAGACGTCGAACTGCACGCTCGTTTCGCCGGCGGGGATGACGACCCGTTTGGGGACGACCAACTCGGAGGTGTCGCGGGACTCGAGGTCGATCGCGACCGGTTCCCCGGCCGCGGCGGAGATCGTGACCCGGCCTGCTCCGATGAGGTTGTCACCCGCCTCGGCGACGGCTGCCGGCAAGGCGAGGGTGATGACGCCGACCTCGTCGTCGCAGACGGACACGGTGGTCGGGCGCAGGGTCAACGGACCTTCGGCCGCGGGGGTGATGGTGACAGGACGGGTACCGTTGAGGTGGGCGTTGTCGGAGAGCGTGAGGTCGAAGGACGCCGCTTTCTCGCCCTTGCGGATCACCACGGTGGCCGGGACGGAGAGGACCGAGGGTGCCGAGGAGACCAGCGAAACCGCCAAGTCGGCGTCGGCCGGGTAGACGAGTTCGATGCGACCCGCGCCCGTGAGCACGCCGTCGCCCTCGGTCGCCGCCTCCGGCGCGACGACCCGCAGCGGGGGATTTGGGACAAGCTCGACCGACTCGAGCGAGCAGAGGTCGCCCGCCCCGGTGATCAACGCCAAGCCGTGGCGGCCCCAGCGGACGAGGTCGACCGCCGACGTGTAGTTGCTGAAACTTGGCAGTGTCAGGCTCGCGACCGGGAGCCAGGTGTCGGTGTCGTAGGCGGTGAGGGTCGGCTGGTAGTAGTCTTGGGTGATGACGTAGAGCCGGTGGTTGTCGGCGTCGGTCTCGTAGCAGCCTGCTTTTTCGAGTTTTCGCACGACCGATCGGGAGGATGTATCCACAATACTGCCATCCGAGGGGTAGACCAGGAAGTTCCCCAGTCGCTTGATGCGGCGCTCGCCGGAGTAGGAGGAGAGGCCGGTCGCCCCTGATCGGCGCAGGAGGAGACCGGTGTCGGCCATCTCGCACGTCCAGAGGGCGTTCTCACCAGAGCGCGGACAGAGCTGCAGGGTGCTCGCGGCGGAAGCGTCGCGTGCCAGCCAGGAGGAGTAGGTGGTGAACGAGGCCGAGGTGCGGGGGCGCAGTGTGGCCCCGTCGTAGATCGCAACGCTCCCGTACGAGGCGGAGTTCTGCCGGCTGCGGCTGACCGCGACCGAGGTGGTGCTGCCGGCGAGCGGGGCGAAATCCGTGGCCAGGAACGGATTCTGGTTCTCTGTCCGCTCGAACCAGACCGTTGCGCCGGCCACCCCCAAAGTGAGATCGACCGGGCGCATGGCGAAGGCGCCGTCGAGGGCGACGTGCGCATGGTGCCCATCGTCGGTGAGCACAAGCCGCCCGGGGTTGCTGCCGACGTGTATCAGGTTCGTGATGGCAAGAGTTGCGGGGTCGAACGTGGCGACGGCGTTGGCCCGCAGCGGCGAGGCCGAGGAGAGGGAGACCACCAGCGCGGCGCCGTTGCTGGCGATGGCGGTGGCCCCGATGCCGGCTTGGCGGAGCACCGGAGTCGCGGCGTCGCCGACGGTGACGATCGCGACGGCCTGGTTGTTGATGGTCGTCAGGTCCGGCGTGGTGGCCGAGACCACCTGCACGGTGTTGGTCACCATCCCGCTGTTTGCCGCAAGGACGTCGAGGCGGATCAACGCTTCCTCCCCGCTGGCGATCGAGCCGAGTTGGGCCGTGACCTCCTTCCCTTGGAGGGAGATCGCGCCGTGGGAGGTCCTGCCACCGAGATAGGCGAGTTCGGCGGGGAGCAGATCGGAGACGACGACGCTCTCGGCGTTCATCCGCCCGAGGTTCCGGACCCGGATCGTGTAGGAAAACTGCTGGCCGGCGGTCGCAGGTGAGGGAGTCGCCGATACTCGGATATCCAGATCGGCGGTGGCGGCGGTGGGGATGAAATCCCCCTGGATGATGTGGATCTGGCCGGTGGTGCGGAAGGCCAGGCCCCGCGTGCCCCAGCGCAGCAGGGTTGTCGGCGAATCCGGGAGGCCGGGAAGCGCGAGGCTGCCGAGCGGCTCCAGCGTATCGAGATCGTACCACTGCAGTCGGTAGCCGCCGGAGTCGTTGCCGACGACGAAGATCCTCCGCGCGGCGGCGTCCACGCAGGCCGGGCCGCCGGTGGGCAGGGTTCCGAGGCAGCGGTTCGCCTCCGCGTCGACGACTCTGCCTTGTGTGCCGACGATGTGGCGGCCGTCCGCCGCAATGGTGGTGTAGCCGCTGAAGAACGAAACCCGGCTGTCGGTCACGGTCGCCCCCGCGTCGTCGACGGCGATCCGGTACAGCTTCTGGTTCTCGTAGCTCGCGTCGACGCCGTAGAGTTGCCCGGTGCCGCCGGCCGGCGAGAACGAGGCGAAGTTGTTGCCGGAGTTGGCGACGCTGTTTGCGGCTTTGGCTCCTTGATGGAACACGCACAGGGTGCCCGCCCCGGAGGAGTAGGCGCTGGACCGTAGCGCGGCGGCGATCGAGAGCGGTCGGCCGGGCACCGGGACGAGGCTGTGGATCGGCTGGCTCGAAGTTGTGGCGACGATGTCCTCCGCCGGGGCCATGGTGGCGGTGGGCAGCCGGAGTATCTTCTGGTCGGATTCGTGGACGGCGTAGAGCTGGGTGCCGTCCGTGGAGGCGACGAGCCTGGAGATTCCAGTGGTCGAGACGGCGAGGGGGGGGGCCGCGGTCGCCGCTGCGGCGTCGATCGGGACAATGGTGCCCTCGGCGGTGCTGGCGTAGAGCCGGCCCGTGGCGGGGGCGTAGGTCAGGTCGGTGTTGGCGAGGGCCAACGTGGTCACCGGCGGTTTCTGGACTGCGAAGGCGTTCGATTTGCCGGAGGCACTGTTGGCCGTGCAACTGAGGACCGTGTTGGCGCCGGTGCTGGTGAGGGTGGCCGTGCCGGTCCAGGCGCCATGATCGAATGCGGTGGTGCTGGTCGGAACCATGGCGATGGCGTGACCGGACTGCGCGGCGGTCAGGTTGGCGGTGCCACGGAAGCCGGCGGCGATGTTGTTGGCCGCATCCCGGGCCACGATGCGCACCGCGAACCCGACACCCGTGGTCTGGGGCGAGGGGACCAGATCGAAGGTGAAGTGGTCGACGGCGGCGTCGGCGATGGCGACGCTCGCTTGGCCGGACGTGAAGTTGGCGGCTGTGGCGGAGATCGTTGCGACTTGGGCGCCGTCGGCGATGCCGTCGTTGAGGATCGTCAGGTTGAACGTGGCGGAGGTCTGGCCGGAGGGGATGGTGACCGTGGCGGGTACGGCGATCTCAGTGGTGTCGCTGCTGGCGAGGGCGACGCTGAGTGCGGTGGTGAGCGTGCCGGAGATCTGGATCCGGCCGGCGCCGGCGAGGGTGCCGTCGCTTTCGGAGAGGTCGCTCGGCAAGGTGACGGTGAGGGTGGCCGGATCATTGTCCGCGACGGTGATCGTGCCGTTGCCCGGGCTCCATCCCGGGACGGTGGCCGTGAGCGCCACAGCCACGGTGCGATCGATCCGGGAGTTGTCGGGGAAGCGGATGGTGAACGCGGTGGAAGTGCTGCCGGCCGGGATCGAGACGGTGGCGGGGACGGTGAGCAGACCCGCCGGTGCGGCGGCAAGCGCGACGGCGATGGGGGCATCGGGGGCGCGAGAGCAGGTGAGCGTGCCGGTGATCGGCGCCTGTCCCTCGGTGGCGGTCGCCGGCAGCGTCAAGGCGAGCGCGGCGGTCTCGTCGTCATTCACCAACAACGAGGCGGCGCGGCCGATGTAGGTGTCGGCGGAGGGGCGGAGCGCGATCGAGCGCGTGCCGTTGAGGAGGGCGTCGTTGCGAATCTCGATGGTGACGGGCCACTGGGTGTTCCCCGTGGGCACGGTGACCGATGCCGGCACCGTGGCGGTCTCGGGGAGGCTGGAAGCGAGCTTGATCACCAGCGGGGTTTCCGGGGCGGGATCGATCCGGAGCCGGGCCGCGATGCTGCCGGCGGTTTCCGCAACCGGGGGCAACGGATCGAACGTGATCGATCGCGGCGGGGCGGCGAGGAGCTCGACATCGTCGATGTTCCACCCGGACAAACTCCAGGCGCCCGCGAAGGTCTGGTGTCCCCAGCGCAGATACACCGTGGGTTGGCCGTCCGCATGGGCGGAGAGGTCGAGTTGTTGGGTTGTCCACTGGCTGTCGAGCACGGGGCCGGAGGAGCTCCAGACGGTCGTCCACGTGGTGCCGTCGGTGGAGAGGTCGATGGTGGCGATCGCCCAGCCCGCGCTTTCCACGTTCAGCCAGCGGCGGAAACGCAGGAGCGTGTTGGCGTATCCGGAGAGGTCGAAGGCGGTGGTCGTGAGGTAGTCGGGGCCGGTGGCGGAGGTGGAGTAGTCGCCGGCGAGGTTGATGCCGTAGACGTTGGTGCCGGTCGCGGCCGTGGCGGGATCGGGGAAGCCGACCTCTCCGCCAGAACCCTTGGGCGCGCCGAACTGCCATTGCCCGGTCATGCTCCAGCCCGGGGACGTGTCGAACGATTCGGCGTACACGACCGGGGGGATGATCTGGAGGTTGACGTGGCGCACGATGGTGCGGCCGCTGCCGTTCTCGGTGATCGTGACGGTGGCGGAGGCCTTGCCGGCGGGGAGCTTCTCCACCGCGGGCAGCAGGCTGAGCGTGAGGGGCACGGACCCGTCGGCGGGGACGGTCCCGGCGGTGGTGGAGAGTCCGACCCAGCTCACGTCGACGGAGGCGGTGAAGGAGAGCGCGTGTCCGGTGAGATTGTACAGGGAGATCTTGTGGGTGGCCGGAGCGATCGGCCCGCCCACGCTGCCCGTGGCGGCGAAGTCGCCGCTGGTGGCGATGAGGTGTTCGGTGGCGGCGAGCGCGGTGGCGAGGTTGAGGCGGCCGCCGGTCGATACGACCCCCTGGAGGGACGTGATCGGATCCACGGAGGCCAGCAGCACGGTCTTGAGCAGCGGGGCGCCGAACTGCGGGTAGGCGCTCTTGAGCAGGGCGGCCGCGCCCGCCACATGCGGGGTCGCCATCGAGGTGCCGCTGAGCGTCATGTAACCGGCATTTGGTGCCGTGCTGTAGATGTCGACCCCGGGAGCGGCCAGATCGACGGACTCCACGCCGTGGTTGGAGAAGTAGGCGAGCGCGTCGTTCGCGTCGGTGGCGGCGACGGAGAGGATGTTCTCGCAGTCGTAGCCCGAGGGGTAGTTGGCCGCCGTGTCGGTGTTGAGCGCGCTGTTGCCGGCGGCGGCGACGAAGAGGTGCCCGGCCGCCCCGGCCGCCGTGATCGATTCCTCCATCAGCGCCGAATACCCGCCGCCGCCCCACGAGTTGGAGGTGAGATCGAAGCCCATCCGATTGGCGTAGTTCACCGCGTCGATCGCGTCGGAGATGGCGCCCGAACCGCCCGCGCTGAGGAACTTCAGCGCGGCGATCGACACCGCCCAGTTGACGCCCGCGACGCCGATCCCGTTGTTGCCGACCGCGCCGATCGTGCCCGCGCAATGGGTGCCGTGGCCATGGTCGTCCATCGGGTTTGCGTCGTCGTTGCAGAAGTCCCAGCCGTGGAGGTCGTCGACGAAACCGTTGTGGTCGTCGTCGATGCCGTTGCCTGCGATCTCGCCGGGATTGGTCCAGATGTTGGCGGCGAGGTCGGGGTGGTTGTAGTCGATGCCGGTGTCGATCACGCCGACGGTCACCGTTCGCGAACCGGTGGCGATGCTCCACGCTTCCGGCGCGTCGATGTCGGCGTCCGCGGTCCCGGTGGCGCCCGAGTTGTGGAGGCCCCAGAGCGAGGGGAACTCCGGGTCGTTGGGCGTGGTGGTGGCGAAAACGAGATAGTCGGGTTCGGCGAGGTGGGCGATCCCGTCGGTTTGCAGCGAGGTCAGGGCGGCCGGCAAGTCGGCCGCGTGGCCGGCGGGGATGGCGACAAGGTACGTATCTGGGGTGTGGAGGCGCCGCCGGACCGTGCCGCCGAACCGGCTCACCTGGGCGCCGAGGAAATCCGGCCGGGTGCCCGGGGCGGTGCGGACCAGCAGGTGATCGCCGACCATCGCGATCTGTTGGAGCAGGAAGTCGCGCGAGCCGGTCGGGGTCGGGACGCGGCGGAGGGTCTCCTCGAGGCGCACGAGCGGGTACTTCAGGTCGGTCCGGACCAGGCGGATTCGCTGCACCCATTGGCGGTCCTTGCCGGCGGCGGTTTCGGTCTCCCACACCGTGGCGGCCTTGGCGAAACGGTCCTCGATCGGGCGTGCGTCGGGTCCCGGGCGGGCCACCCGGGCCAAGGGCAGCACCGAGGGAAGCGGCGCCGCGTTCGGCTCCTTCTGCGCGGGGGGACGCGGTCCGGCCTCCGGAGCCGCGGGCGCCGCGGAGGGGGCCGCGGCCGCGGGCGTTCCGCCCCCGGGGACGGGGCGCAGGTGGAGATGCCGCCAGAGCGCGAGCAGCAACAGCATGCTGCCGGCAACAATAAACGTGGATACAACGGGCCGACGGTGTGGGCTCATGGAGTGGGGGAAGTGTGCAGGAATGCCGCCGGCCGGGGCGGCGGTCTCGGGGGGCAAGCGGCGTTGCGCCGGGTGAGGTCGTTCGTCGCGGAGGTGTTCCGGACAAATCTTCGTGGGGGACGAAGCCGCATGGCCGAGGACCGAGGCTTGGGCGGGAGCGCGTGGCGGCAAGGGAAATACCATGACTCCGATTTCTGGGGAAGAAGGCCGGCGCGGCCGGGCGCTCTTGCGGTCGGGGGCCGGTTCGCCGCCGCCCAGACGGGCGGGCCCTGTGCGCGGAGAATTCTGTTGAGGCCCATCGGGAACGGCGGAGACTGCCGGCCCCGCCATGAGTCCCCGCCGCCCGACGATCGCCCAGGCCTGGCTCGAAACGCCCGACTCGGGCGTGATCGAGCTCACGCGCGATTGGTTTGGCAAGGCGCCGCCGCCCCTCCAGCTCGCCGCGCCGCAGCGGCCGTTCCGCGCGCTGCGGCCGGTGCCGGGCGTCTTCTTCGCGCTGGAGACCGGCTACTTCGTGAGCAATCGCCAGGAACTCTGGTTCCTCGTCGACCCCGAGCGGTTCCCGTGGCTCGAGCCGAAGACCACGCAGCTCTACGTGGCCGGCGACTTCAACGCCTGGGGTCAGGCCATCGGCCGCGCCGAGTGGCAGCTCAAGCTCGAGGATTTCGGCGGGCAGCTCGTCTTCATGCTGCGCCGCCCGGCCGACGCGATCCTCGCCGCCGGGCGCCAGCGCTTCAAGTTCGTCACCGCCGAGCAGCACTGGATCGATGTCCCGGCCGCGGCGCCCAACGCCGTGCGCGACGAGCAGGGGAATCTCAACTACACGCTCGATCCCGATCGCACCGGCCAGCACCGCTTCCAGTTCGAGACGGCCCTGCCGCTCGACCTCGCGGAGAACCTCGCCGTGGTCTGGAGCGACGCCGACGGCGAGCAGAAGGTGCCGCTGCGTCCGGACGGGTTCTTCTACAAGATCCGCTCGGACGTGCGTCTGGGCGCCGTTGTCGAGGGCGACGAGACGGTCTTCCGGCTCTTTGCGCCCCGCGCGCGTCGCGTGCGGCTCAAGCTGCTCGAGCGACTCGACCGGCCCGACGACGCGCTGCTCTTCCCGCTCGAGTCCGGCGCCGACGGCGTGTGGGAGCTCCGGCTCGACCGCGAGCTGCACGGCTGGTTCTACTGGTTCCTGGTCGAAGGGCCGGCCAACTCCTTCGGCCTCTTCGACCGGCAGTTCCCGATCCTCGACCCGTACGCGCGCGCCGCCGTGGGCCGGCTCGGTCCCGGCATCGTGCTGGCCGACGAGACGTTCACGCGCCCGGAGCCCTTCCGCACGCCGCAGTGGCAGGACCTCGTGATTGCCGAGGCGCACGTGCGGGACCTCGTCGCCCACGCGCCGATCCCGCTCGACGCGAAGGAGCGGCTCGGCTTCGCCGGGCTGGCGAAGTGGGTCGCGTCACCGGATTTCTACCTCAAGCGCCTCGGCGTGAACGCCGTCGAGCTCCAGCCGATCCAGGAATTCGACAACCGCACGACCGCCGAATACCACTGGGGCTACATGCCGGTGAACTGGTTCGCCCCGGCCAGCGCCTACGCCAGCGACCCGGCGCACGGCACGCAGGTGGAGGAGTTCCGCGAGCTCGTCGCCGCCTTCCACCGCCAGGGCATGGCGGTGATCGTCGACGTCGTCTACAACCACCAGGGCGAGCCCTCGCACCTGATGTTCGTCGACAAGCACTACTACTTCGACGACGGCGCCGACGGCTCGCTCACGAACTGGAGCGGCTGCGGCAACGACTACCGCGCCGCCTCCGAGATGGCGCTGCGCCTGATCATCGACAGCTGCTCGCACCTGATCCGCGCCTACGGCGTCGACGGCTTCCGGTTCGACCTGGCCGAGCTGATCGGGCTCGAGCCGCTCAAGCGCATCGAGGCCGCGCTGAAAAAGGTGAAGCCCGACGCGATCCTCATCGCCGAGCCGTGGAGCTTCCGCGGCCACCTCGCCGGCGCGCTCGCCGACACCGGTTGGGCCTCGTGGAACGACGGCTACCGCAAGTTCCTCCCCGCCTACGTGCGCGGCCACGGCTCGCGCGAGGGCTTCGAGTACTTCCTCAAGGGCTCGCCGTGGTACTTCGCCAAGTGGCCGGCGCAGACCGTCAACTACACCGAGTCGCACGACGACCGCACGTGGCTCGACGGGATCACCGAGCACGCCGACGGCAACGGCTACACGCCCACCGCCAACGACCGCCGGCGCACGCACCTGATGTGCGCGGTGCTGATGGGCTCGATCGGCATCCCGATGTTCGCCGCCGGCCAGGACTTCCTCCGCTCGAAGCACGGCGTGACCAACACCTACCTGCGCGGCGACCTCAACGCGCTGGAGTATCGCCGCATCTTCCGCTTCCCGGCCACGCACCGCTACTTCGCCGACTGGATACGGTTCCGCCAGAGCGAACGCGGCCGGCTGCTGCGCCAGTACAACCGCCCCAGCGAGGGCTTCTTCCAGTTCCGCTTCGCGCCCGACGGCACCGCCGCCGCCGTGGTCTACAACGCCGACCTCTCGCAGGGCCGCACGCGGCTCATGCTCGCGTTCAACCCGCACCCGCACGAGGTGACGATCGCCATGAACGACCTGCCGCGCTGCACCTGGCGGCAACTGGCCGACTGCGAGCACTTCTTCGTGCGGCACGACGCGGAGCCGGCGCTCCCGCTCAACGGCGAGCTCTACCTGCCCCCGCTCGGCAGCGGCCTGTGGATCGCGGAGTGACGGGCGGAATTTCCGATTTTGTTCTACCCGCGGAAGAATCTGCGAGATTTCCGATTTTCGATTGGGGCGGAGGGGCGGTGGCTGAGCGAAAGGCGCCGCTGGAGAGCGCTCGATGGCTCCCTCGGGGGAGAATGTGGAAATCTGGAACTCAGGAAATCAGGACCGGCGTGTCGGTGTGCATGTAGCGACGCGCGTGAGAGCGTCGATCTGTGTGCGGCGGGGGACGGAGCGGAACACGGGTCTGGAGACCCGTGCCACGGGGGAGTGTGAGGCGATGCCGACGTAGCGGCGTTAGTGAGAACGCCGAGGTTGGGGTCGGTGCTGCAGGTCGATGCGCTCACGCGCATCGCTACAACGGAAGGATGGACGAAAACCTTGGCGGCTTTCGCCACGGGAAGGCTCAACGGCGGCGGCGCGGCGGGCGGAAGGTGCGAGTGGAAGCGCGGCGGAACACGGGTCTGGAGACCCGTGCCACGGGGAGCCGAAACGCGTGAGCGTTTCGCTACGAGGCGAATGCGCCCGCACAAAGTCCTTTCCGTGGCGGGCGGGTGTGCCTAAGAATCGGGTACCCCGTTCACCGCATGCGCTTCCACACCGGACTGTTTTCCCTCGTCTCGCTCCTTTCGATAGCTGCCTTCGCGGCGCCGCTGCGGGCGCAGGAGGTCGGAGACGTCGCGACGGCGCGGCAGGTGGCGGAGGCGAACAACGCCTTCGGTGTGGCGCTGTACCGGGAGTTTGCGCAGGCGGAGACGGGCAACGTGGTGTTCTCGCCGTTCAGCCTCTCCAGTGCGCTCGCGCTCACGGCGACCGGTGCGCGCGGGCAGACCGAGAAGGAGCTGTGGCAGGCGCTGCAGCTCGACCTGCCGCGCGAGGGCGTGGCTGCGGGTTACGCGGCGATTGCGGCGGAGTTTTCCCGGGTCACGCGCGATCCGGATCTGATCAAGCTCACCGTTGCCAACGCGCTCTGGCCGCAGCAGGGCTACGCGCTGAAACCGGAGTTTCTCGACGTGGCGCGCCGGCAGTTTGGCGCGGAAGTCGCGCCGCTCGACTACACCCAGCCGGCCGCGGCGGCGGAGCGGATCAACGAGTGGATCACAGCGAAGACCGCGGGCCTGATTCCGAGTCTGGTGGAGCCGGCGCAGTTCGGGCCGTTGACTCGGCTGACGCTCTGCAACGCGGTGCACTTCAAGGCTGCGTGGGCCAGCGAGTTTGCAGAAGCGGCGACGAAGCCGGAGCGGTTCACGCTTTTGGACCGGAGCCGCATCGAGGTGCCGACGATGAAGCGTACGGCATGGTTTCAGATGGCTTCGGTCGATGGATGTCGGCTGCTGCGGATGCCCTATGCCGTTGGGGCGTTCGAGTTTGTCGTCGTGCTGCCGAAGGCGGTCGATGGGCTCGGCGAGATCGAGCGGTCGCTCGACCGGCAGCGGCTCCAGCGCTGGATGGAGCGACTGGAGGAGGCGAAGTCGCAGTATCTCGCGCTGGAGCTGCCGAAGTTCAGAACCTCGGCGCAGCCGGATTGCATGGCGGCGCTGAGCCGGTTCGGCGTGAAGGCGGCGTTCGATCCGGCTGCGGCCGATCTCTCCGGGATCTCGAGCGAGCCTGGCTTCTCCATCGGAGACGTTTTGCAGAAAGCGGTGATTGATGTGAACGAGCAGGGGACCGAAGCAACTGCGGCGACGATCATTACTTGCGTAACATTAGGAATCGGAAAACCCAAGCTGCCGACTCCCATTCCCTTCAAAGTCGACCACCCGTTCCTCTTCTTCATCCGCGAGACGCGGACGGGCGCGATCCTGTTCCTGGGCCGGATCGTCGATCCTCGGGCGGGGTGACGATCCGGATTTTCGGCCCCGGACCGGCATGGCGGCGCGACGCGGTGGTGCGGCACGCCGGAGCTTTCTGTTGCGGTCGATCGGCGGGGGTGGGCGGTCGCGTCAGAGCAGCTTCGCGACGCGGGCGAGGGCTTCCTCGACGTTGGCGCGGCTGTTGAAGGCGCTGAAGCGCACGTAGCCCTGGCCGCAGCGGCCGAAGCCCGAGCCGGGCGTGCAGACCACGCCGGCCTGGTTGAGCAGCAGGTCGAAGAACTCCCACG
>JAEWNN010000176.1 GCA_023457035.1 Verrucomicrobiota bacterium | reverse complement strand
GCAGCAGGTACTGGTAGTCCGCAATCTTCCGGCACGCCGAGAACCGGTGCGCCCAGTAGTAGAGCGGCAGGTCGGGATCGATCAGCGTCGACACCTGGTCGGAGACGAAGCTGCGCGTCTCCTGCGGATAGGCGAGGACGAGGGCCTCCGTGCAACTCATGTTGCCGCGCGAGCCGCCGAGATAACACTGCGAGTAGAGCTTCGCACGCATCGGCGAACCCGCCGGCGCTTCGGCCAGCGGGACGAGCGTGATCGCGCGGCACGGGTGGGCCTGCGCGAACCGCAGCGCGAGTGCGAACTGCGCCACCGCCTCCGCGGCGGAGGTCGGCAGTCCGAGGTGCAGCACGAGATTGAGCTGCGCGGCGCGAAACTCGGACGGCGCGCCCGCCCCGGCCGGCGCATCGCTCTCCCAGATGCGCTCGAGCGCGCGCCGCATCTCGCCGACGGGGACCTCGATCCCGGGCAGCGCGTCGAAGACGGACACAGGGCCGCGGTTCATCGCGTCCTCCCGGCATTGCACCGTCCGGTCTTCGGGGAGACGCACTGACCTGACATACGGCCGGGGTCACCGCCCCCGGCGACAGCGGCTGGCGCGCGCTTCATGGTTTCCTCCATTCGTGGCCGTGGGCGGCGAGCAGCGCCTCGGCGCAGGCCGGGCCCCACGAACCGGCGGGATACGAGCCCATTCCCTCGCGGCCGGCGGCGGCCCAAGCTTCGAGCACGGGCGTGTAGAGCGACCAGGAGGTCTCCGCCTCGTCGCCACGGATGAAGAGCGTACCGTCGCCGACGATGGCGTCGAGGACGAGGCGTTCGTAGGCCTCGGGGGTGTTGGAGCCGAAGGTGGTGTGGTAGCCGTAGCGCATCTTCACGGGCTGGATGCGCGTCTCCAGGCCGGGGATCTTGCCGTTGAGCAGCACCGTCATGCCCTCGTCGGGCTGGATCTGGAAAGCCAGGGTGTTCGGCGCGAGGTCGTACTGGTCGCTGCCGGCGAAGAGCGCGCCGGGCGGACGGCGGAAGCGGATCGCGATCTCCGTGACGCGGCGGGCCAGGCGCTTGCCGGAGCGCAGGTAGAACGGCACGCCAGCCCAGCGCCAGTTGTCGACGAAGAGCCGGATGGCGGCGTACGTCTCGGTGGCGGAGCCGGGGCGGATGCCGTGCTCCTGGAGGTAGCCGGGCACCCGTTTCCCGCCCGAAAGCCCCTCGGCGTACTGGGCACGCACGGCATCGCCGCCGGCGCCGAGCCGCACCGGGCGGAGCGCCTGGAGCACCTTCACCTTCTCGTCGCGCACCGCCTCGGCGTCGAGCGACACGGGCGGTTCCATCGCGGTGAGCGCGAGCAACTGCATGGTGTGGTTCTGGAGCATGTCGCGCAGGCAGCCGCTCTGCTCGTAGTAGCCGCCGCGTGTGCCCACGCCCACTTCCTCCGCCACGGTGAGCTGCACGCAATCGACGTAGTTGCGGTTCCACAGCGGCTCGAAGATCGCGTTGGCGAAACGCTGCACGAGCAGGTCCTGCACGGTCTCCTTGCCGAGGTAGTGGTCGATGCGGAAGACCTGCCGCTCCTCGAGCACGCCGGCGATGGCGCGGTTGAGCTCGCGGGCGGAGGCGAGGTCGCGGCCGAAGGGTTTCTCGATAACGACCTTCGTCGCCAGCGCGGTGCCGCGGCGGCGCGCGGCGAGGCCACAGGCGCCGAGGTTCTCGAGGATCGGCCGGAAGACGGTCGGAGGCGTGGAGATGTAGCAGAGGAGCTGCAACTCGCGGCCGGCGGCGCGCTCGAGCCCGTCGATCAGCTCGCGCAGGCGGGCAAACGCGGCGGGCTCGTCGTAGCCGCCGGCGAGGTAGCGCGTGCGCTCGGCGATGGGGTTCCAGATGCCGTCCTCCGGTGCGCGTCGCGAGAATTCGCGGATGGAGGCGGCAGCAGCACGGCGGAACTCGTCGTCGGGCAACGGCGAGCGGCCGAAGCCGACGAGATGGAAGTCGGCCGGCAGGAGGTTGTCGGCGGCGAGGTTGTAGAGCGCCGGCAGGAGCTTGCGCGCAGTGAGGTCGCCGGAGGCGCCGAAGATGACGAGGACGGTGGGCGGCGCGCCGCGGTGGCGGCTGAGCCCCTGGAGGAAGGGATGGCGTTCCGGAGTGTTCATGCGAGGCGGGCGGCGGGACCGACTGTTGCGGACGGCATGTTCGCAGGAACCCGCTTCACGGCAAATCGCAAGCGCGGAGACGGCGTCGCCGCGCCGCCGTCTCCGCCACCCGGAAACAAGAGCGGCGTGCCGGGTTTTCCGGCACGCCGCGCAAGAACAATCTCGCTCCGCCTGATAGACTGACTGAGGGACGAACCGCTGGGCTGTCCGTCCACTCGGCGGGCCCAGCGGTCCCGCCCTACCACAAGACGTCAGTTCATTACGCGAGACTCAATAGACCTAGTGCGCGCCGGCTCAGTTCACCTTCGACTCGGGGCGGCCGGCGACCGGCCAGTCGGTGTGGTAGAACTCGCCGCGCGGACGGTCGACGCGTTCGTAGGTGTGCGCGCCGAAGAAGTCGCGCTGGCCCTGGAGCAGGTTGGCCGGCAGGCGGGCGGCGCGGTAGCCGTCGTAGTACGCCAGCGCGGAGCTGAAGGTCGGCGTGGAGACACCGAGCTCGACGGCGGTGGCGACGACCTTGCGCCAGTTGGCCTGCGCCTTCTGCACGGTCTTGTTGAAGTACGGGTCGAGCAGGAGGTTCGCGAGCTTCGGGTTCGAGCCGAAGGCCTCGGTGATCTTCTGGAGGAACACGGCGCGGATGATGCAGCCGCCCCGCCAGATCTGGGCGATCTTCCCGAAGTTGAGCTTCCAGTTGTACTCCTTCTGCGCCTCGCGCATGAGCTGGAAGCCCTGCGCGTACGAGCAGATCTTCGAGCAGTAGAGGGCGTCGTGGATCGCCTTGAGGAAGGCGGTCTTCGAGCCCTTGAACTTGGCCTTCGGGCCCTTGAGTATCTTGGAGGCGGCGACACGCTCCTCCTTCACGGCGGAGATGCAGCGGGCGAACACGGCCTCGGCGACGGTCGGGGCGGGCACGCCCATGTCGAGAGCGCTGACGCTGGTCCACTTGCCCGTGCCCTTCTGGCCGGCGGTGTCGAGCACGATGTCGACGAACGGCTTCTTGGTGGCCGGGTCGACCTGCTGGAGGATGTCGGCGGTGATCTCGACCAGGAAGCTGTCGAGCGCGCCCTTGTTCCATTTGGCGAAGACCTTGCCGATCTCGGGGGCCTTCATGCCGAGCACGCCGCGCATCAGGTCGTAGGCTTCGCAGATCATCTGCATGTCGCCGTACTCGATGCCGTTGTGGACCATTTTCACGTAGTGGCCGGCGCCGTCGGGCCCGATGTAGGTCGAGCAGGGCACGCCACCCTTGACGGGCTTGCCGGGCGCGGCACCGAGCAGCGGGCGGCCGGTCTTGCGGTCGACCTTCGCGGCGATGGCGTTCCAGACGGGCGCGAGGAACTTGAAGGCCTCGGGGTCGCCGCCGGGCATGAGGGCGGGGCCGAAACGCGCACCCTCCTCGCCACCGGAAACGCCGCTGCCGATGAAGCGGAAGCCCGCCTCCTTCAGCGCCTTCTCGCGGCGGATGGTGTCCGTCCACTTCGAGTTGCCGCCGTCGATGATGATGTCGCCGGCCTCGAGCAGCGGGGTGAGCGAGTCGATCACGGCATCGGTACCCGCGCCGGCCTTCACCATCATGATGATACGGCGGGGCTTGGCCAGGGAGGCGACGAAGTCCTTGAGCTCGGCGAAACCGACGAGGCCGCCGGGGGTGCCGGGGTGCGCGGCGACGAATTCGTCGGTCTTGGACGCGGTGCGGTTGTAGACCGAGATGCGGAAGCCGTGGTCGGCGATGTTGAGGGCGAGGTTCTGACCCATCACGGCAAGGCCGATGAGTCCGATTTCGGATAGTTGTTCGGGCATGTGGTTCGGGATGCGGAGAGCGGACAGTGGGAAGAGAACTGGTGGGATGGCGCGCCAGATGGAGATTCCCGGGACGTCGGAACTGACATGAACCGACTCCGAAAACAGCGGCCGAGGGAGGGGAGGCTTGCCGGATTTGGTGGTCGGCGCAAGCGCGCCACCAAAGGATTGCGGAGACGTTCACCACGGGCATCGTCGCCGGTGCCCCCCGCGCGTCGCCCCACCCTCCGGCCGGCCAATCGCCCCTCCGATGAAACACTGGATCCCCTCCGAGACCTACCGCACCTTCCTCGAGTTGATGCCACTCGCCTGCGTCGACGTGGCCATCGTCCATCGCGGGGCGGTGTTGCTCGTGAAACGCAAGGACGCCCCGGCCCGCGGTCAGTGGTGGGTGCCGGGCGGGCGTGTGTGGAAGGGCGAAACGATGCGCGAGACCGCCATCCGCAAGGCCCGCGAGGAAGTCGGCATCGAATGCCATGTCGGCCCGATCATCCACACCGCGGAGACGATCTTCCCCGACGGGCCCGGCGGTGTCTCGGTGCACTCGATCAACACCTGTTTCTTCCTCTACCCCGTGGCAGCGCAGGTCCGCCTCAGCCCCAAGCTCGACGCCCACCACGGCGGCGCGAAATGGGTCCGCGCGATTCCGGCCGGGCTCGACCCCTACGTGGTGCGGTGCCTCCAGGGCGCCGGGCTGGCGCCGGCGTAGGGTTGGGGCCGACCGCCAGGATCGCGCCGCCGAGGCGCACCGAGAACCACCAGCGACGGGCGACCGGTCGAAGCCGTCCCGCCCACGCCGGCGACGCCCCGTTCCGCCCGCCTTCCTGACTCTGTCGTTTTAAGCGCCGCCCCGGTGCTTGGCACCCCGGCAGGCCGCGGACCTAATCGGCGCTCGGCAGATCGCCTGCTTAATGCAGGCGCGCCAACTTCGCTTTGCGGCGCTGGCACCCGCCTGATCTGGTTTCTCCTTCATCCCTACATCCCCCCGGTCCCTATGGCTAAATACGGCTACTTCGACGACGCGAACCGCGAGTTCGTGATCACCCGCCCCGACACCCCGCTGCCCTGGCTCAACTACCTCGGCCAGGACGAGTACTTCGGCATGGTCACCCAGACCGCCGGCGGCTACTCCTTCTGGAAGGACGCCAAGCTGCGCCGCCTCACGCGGTATCGGTACAACAACAACCCGATGGATAACGACGGCCGCTTCCTCTTCGTGAAGCAGGGCAAGTCGATCTGGAACCCGGGCTGGAAGCCCACCCGCACCAAGCTCGACGCCTTCGAGTGCCGCCACGGCCTCGGCTACTCCCAGATCACCGGCAAGAAGGACGGCATCGAGGTCGAGCAGCTGATGTTCGTCCCCCCGCAGGAGAACCTCGAGGTCTGGAAGGTCACCGTCCGCAACAAGACCAGGAAGGCCCAGAAGCTCTCCCTCTTCTCCTACGTTGAGTTCTGCCTCTTCGAGGCCCTCAACGACATGACCAACTACCAGCGCACGTACTCGATCGGCGAAGTCGAGATCGAGAACGGCGCCATCTACCACAAGACCGAGTACCGCGAGCGCCGGAACCACTACACCCTCTTCGGCTGCACCAAGAAGGTCGCCGGCTACGACACCTCCCGCGATGCCTTCGTCGGCGTGCACAACAGCCTCGGCGACCCGAAGGCCGTGCTCGCCGGCAAGTGCACCAACTCCCGCGCCTACGGCTGGAACCCGATCGGTTCCCACCAGGTTGACCTCACCCTCAAGCCCGGCGCCGAGGAGACCTTCGCGTTCGTCCTCGCCTACGTTGAGCAGGGTGACCTGCCGAAGTTCGACGCGCCCTTCGTGATCAACAAGACCAAGGGCAAGGAGATCATGGCGAAGTACTCCGACCTCGCCGCCGTCGACGCCGCGTTCGCCGCGGTGAAGCAGCGCTGGTCCGACCTCCTCTCGATCTACCAGGCCACCAAGGTCCCGAACGAGCACCTCCAGCGCATGGTCAACACCTGGAACCAGGCGCAGTGCATGGCCACCTTCAACCTCTCCCGCTCCGCCTCCGGCTACGAGACCGGCATCGGCCGCGGCATGGGCTACCGCGACTCGAACCAGGACATCCTCGGCTTCGTCCACCTCCTGCCCGAGCGCGCCCGCCAGCGTATCCTAGACATCGCGTCGACCCAGCTCTCCGACGGCACCTGCTTCCACCAGTACCAGCCGCTCACCAAGAAGGGCAACGCCGACATCGGCGGCGGCTTCAACGACGACCCGCTCTGGCTCATCCTCTCCACCGCCGCCTACATCCGCGAGACCGGCGACACCTCGATCCTCCAGGAACCGTGCGGCTACGCCGACAAGAAGGGATCCAAGGACAACCTCCTCCACCACATCGAGACCTCGATCCAGTACACGCTGAACAACCGCGGGCCCCACGGTCTGCCGTTGATCGGCCACGCCGACTGGAACGACTGCCTCAACCTCAACTGCTTCTCGAAGGAGCCCAACGAGTCCTTCCAGTGCGTCGGCGACATCGCCGGCTCCAAGGCCGAGTCCGTGATGATCGCCGGCCTCTTCCTCTACGCCGCCCGCGACCTCGTCGGCCTCTACCAGTTCATGGGCCGGTCCGCCGACGCCGCCCGCGTCCAGGGCTACTACGACGACATGCTCAAGACCGTCGAGGAGCAGGCCTGGGACGGCGCGTGGTACACCCGCGCGTTCGACGCGCAGAGCAATCCCGTCGGTTCCAAGAGCTGCAAGGAAGGCAAGATCTACATCGAGAGCCAGGCGTGGTGCGTGCTCGGCGGCGCCGGCCAGACCAACGGCCGCGCCAAGAAGGCACTCCAGGCCGTCGACAAGTACCTCTACGACGCCCGCTACGGCTGCGCCCTCCAGTACCCGCCGTACTCGGAGTACCACCTCGAGCTCGGCGAAGTCTCCTCCTATCCCCCGGGCTACAAGGAGAACGCCGGCGTCTTCTCGCACAACAATACCTGGATCCACATCGGCTGGACGATGTTCGGCGAAGGCGAGAAGGCCCTCGAGTACTACCTCTCGATCTGCCCCTCCGCCAAGGCCGACCACGACAATTACCGCTCCGAGCCCTACGTCTACGCGCAGATGACCGCCTCGCAGTTCTCGCCCACCCCCGGCGAAGGCAAGAACTCCTGGCTCACCGGCACCGGCGCCTGGTCGTTCGTCGTCGCCTCCCAGTCGATCCTCGGCGTGAAGCCCGACTTCAACGGCCTGCGCATCGATCCCTGCGTGCCGAAGAAGTGGAAGGGCTACTCGGTCCAGCGCAAGTACCGCGGCGTCACCTACACCATCACGGTGAAGAACCCGAAGGCCAAGTCCGCCGGCGTGAAGAGCCTCGTCGTCGACGGCCAGAAGGTCGCCGGCAACCTCATTCCGCTGCCGACCGACGGCCGCAAGGAAGTCGCCGTCGAGGTCACCCTCGGCGCCTGATCCGCGCCTCCGCGAAACGTTTCCGCCATACTCAAGGCGCGGCCCAGAACGGGCCGCGCCTTTTCCTTTAGCTGTAGCCGGCCACGTCGAGGCCGGCCTTCCGTCGTAGCTGGATCGCGCAGCGCTCGTCTCCCAACTCCTGAGGTGTGTGTGCAGCCTAGCTGCGAGCGACCCACAACGAAGCTGGAACGCAGAGCCAGCCAACGAGCCCAAGCCATACACCCACGCGTGGAGGGATGTAGTAGACGAAGATATACCCAGAGAGAGAAGCTACGGCCGCCCCAACTCCTGCAAGGACGACAGGGACCGCAAGCCAACTATCCAGCAGACAGAAGACCGAATACACCAGCAACCACACCCATCCATACGCGACCACGAAGAGGCTTCTGGGATAGTGTTGTTTCTTCACGGTGCCAGCACTGCTGTGAATACGTTGCCGCCTACCACGCGCACCGACCAGTGCGAAATCGCACGGTTCCAGACCGGCCCCTGTCTCCCCTGCGCTGGGAGTCCCACCGATGGGCAGGTCTTCCTCGCCAGAACGGCAACCGTCCACCGCTCACAGTCTACCGTCCACCGCCACTCGCCCACAGCCCCGCGATCTTCAACAGCACCTCCGCGCTCTTCGCCATATCCTGCAGCGTCACCCACTCACGCTGGCTGTGCACCTCGTGCATTCCCGTGAAGATGTTCGGCGTGAGCAGCCCGCGCGCCGTGAGCTTCGAACCGTCGGTGCCGCCGCGCACCGAACGCAGCTTCGGCTCCAGCCCGCACGCCCGCACCGCCGCCTGCGCGAGCTCCACCGCGCGCAGGTCCTTCTCCAACCAGTAACGCATATTCCGGTACTGCTCGGCGAACGCGACCTCCACCTGCGCCCGCGGCTCCGCGGCGCGCAACTCCGCCGCGGCGCGCTCGACCACCGCCCGCTTCGCCGCGAGCCCATCGAGCTCGAAATCGCGCAGGATCATCCGCACCGTCGCGCGCTCGCTGTTGCCGGAGATCTCCGTCGGATGCACGAAGCCGTCGCGATCCGCCGTGCGCTCGGGCGAACACTCCATCGGCAGCAAGGCCACGAAGCGCCCCGCCAGCCGCAGCGCGTTCACCATCACATCCTTCGCCCAGCCGGGATGGCTCGCCACGCCGCGGATCTCCACCACCGCGCCGTCGGCCGAAAACGTCTCCCAGTCGATCTCGCCGGGCGACTCGCCGTCGAGGGTGTACGCCGCCACCGCGCCCACGCGCGCCAAGTCCAGCTTGTCCACGCCGCGGCCGATTTCCTCGTCGGGATTGAAGCACAGCCGGATCTTTCCGTGTTTGAGCTCCGGATGCCGCAGGAGATGCCGCGCCGTCGCCATCACAACAGCCACGCCCGACTTGTCGTCGGCGCCGAGCAGTGTCTTGCCGCTCGCCGTGATCACATCCTGGCCGATCGCACCGCGCAGGTGCGGTGAGTTCTCCACGGTCAGCACCTGCGTCGGGTCGTCGGGCAACACGATGGGCTTCCCGTCCCACGCGCGATGCACGAGCGGCGTCGCGCCGCCGGGCAGCTCCGTCGCCGTATCGGCATGCGCGAACCACGCGATCGTCGGCGCCGCTTCGCAGCCCGGCGAAGCCGGAATCGTCGCCAGCACATAGCCGTGCTCGCCGATCTCGACCTCGCTCGCCCCGATCTCACGCAGCTCGCGTTCAAGCAGGCGCAAGAGGTCCCACTGCCCCGGCGTGCTCGGCGTCGTTTCCGAATGCGCATCGCTGCGCGTCTCGAGGCGCACATAGCGGCAGAACCGTTCCAGCAAATCGGCCGTGTCGATCTTCATGCCGCCCATCAAACACCCCCGCCCGCCCGCCGCGACCGCAAACCCGCTGCCCCGGCTTCAGTCGAAGCCCGAAGACGCAAATTTCCGTCCGACCGCGACACGGTTTTGCGTCCGCTCCGCTGGTGCGCTGCGGTCGCCACGCCGCTCAAAGCACCGCAGCGACCTCACCGATCTGGTGCCACGGCGACACGATCGCCTCGGGGCGCCGCTCCGAGCGTTCGCCACCGTAGATGAGGCGACACTCGACCAGCTCGTCGCCCAGGTCCGCCTTCAATGGCTCGAAACCGGCGAAGAAGTCGCTGCCCACCGTCGCTCCCGACTTCACCTCGATCGCCACACACCCGCGCGCAGTCTCGGCGACGATATCCACCTCCGCCCCGTCCCGCGTGCGGTAGAAACTGAGCGCCGGCTGTCGACCGGCGTTGTGGGCCGCCTTCAGCAGCTCCGCCACCACCCAGGTCTCGCACAGCGCGCCGCGCAGCGGGTGAGTGCGCAACTGCGCCGCCTCGCGCACGCCGAGCAACCACGCGGCCAGCCCGGCATCGGCGAAATAGAGCTTGGGCGTCTTCACCAGCCGCTTGTTGCGGTTGCGAAAGAACGGCGGCAGCAGCACGACCAGAAAACTCAGCTCCAGCACGGTGAGCCACGTCCGCGCCGTGCGCTGGTCGATGCCCGTGTCGGCCGCCAGCGCCGCGAGGTTGAGCAGCTGTCCGGTGCGTCCGGCGCAAAGCGCGAGAAACCGCTGAAACGCCGCCAGATTCTGGATATTCAGCGCCAACCGCACATCACGCTCGACGTAGGTTGCCACGTAGTCGCGCAGCCAAGCTGCGGGCTCAAGCGCCCGGTCGAAGAGCGGCGGAAACGCCGAACGCGCCACCGCCGCCTCCCATGACACCGGCGCAGTGGCGGTCGTCTGGATCTCCGACCACGCGAGCGGCAACAGCGTCAGCTGCCCCACCCGGCCGGCCAAGGTCTGCGCCGCGGTGTGCTGCAAGGCGAACTGGTTCGAGCCGGTGATGATCCACCCGCCGGTCCTCCGCTCCCGGTCCACGATCACCTGCAGGTAGGAGAGCAGATCGGGACACCGCTGGATCTCATCCAGCACCGCCCCATCCGGGAAACCAGCCAGAAATCCCCGCGGGTCAGAGCGAGCGTGCTCACGCACATCCGGCTCCTCCAACGAAACGTAGGGTTTGGTCGGTGCCAGCAGCCGCGCCAAAGTCGTCTTGCCCGCCTGCCGCGGCCCGATGATCGACAACACGTAGTTGCCGCTCAGAAGATTCCGGGCCGCCGAAATCGCCTCTCGAACGATCATTAGGCTCTGTATTTAAGCTATTTGGCTACTCTGTCAACCGGCTCCACTATCAGCCAGAAAGCCAGACCGCGACTTTCACCGCCCCCGTCCCAGTGTCGCTTCGCCAGAAGTCTTCCGGTCCTCCTCGGCCAGCTTCGGGTCCTTAAGGAGCGCTTCGATCCGCGCGACAAGGACAGCATCTTCCGCCCGCGCCAACGCCCTCGCCTTGCCCAACAGCTCCGCCGCTTGCGCATCGCCCAGCCGCGCCAGCGCCAGCACCGCATGCAACGCCACCGGCGTACCTTCAGGCACGTCGGGCTTGTTCCGTGGCGGGGGCAGCGGAGCATAATCTGCGGGCGCCACTCGCGGGTCGCTTCGCAGCGCCGCGATCTCGCGAAGAATCCCGAGACTCCACGGCTGTTTCCGCCACTCCAAACGACGCACCATCGACTCCCTCATTTCGGCGTGTGGGCTTTGGGCCGTCCACAGCGCGCAGCGTTCGAGGCAGCGCCAACCAAGCTCATCGTTCTCAAGCTTCTCGTAATTCAGCCGGCCAGGGCCCCAAGCCCAGTGCGCCGCCCCAGCCCGATAACGCACATCGCTCCGCTCAAACGCAGCGAGGATCGCCCGCTCGATCGCCGGGAGACCAATCTCGCTCACGACCGATCCGACCTCGATGCTCCGCGGTCCGGTCGCATGCCACTCCTCCTCGGGCGCCGCGCCGAGCAGTTTGAAGCCAGCCAACGCTCGCTCGACCTCGTCGGGATACGCCAAGGGAAGCAACGCCCCGAAGCGGTTCGCACCCAACCCCTCCGCCAACGGCAGAAGCTGGCGCAAGGGATCTTCCATCGCCGCCGTAAACGCCATGATCTGCCGCTCGCGCCGGGTATCAACCTTCTGTTCTTTCGAGAACTCGCCGAGCGGATCCGGCACACCATGCGCCAGCAACCAACGGCCGAACGCATTCGCGCTCTCCGTCGAAAGCTCAATGTCGCCCATGCCGAACATCGAACTCCGCAACGCCCGACCATGATGGAGGCTGAGCTCCGCCACCTTTCGCGCCCCGCGGTGGAACTCCAGTGTCAGCGAACCATCGCACATGCAGGCTCCTCCCAGCCACTCGTCGTCTTGCGCGAACAGACCGATCAGCGCCGCAATCTCCGCACCTTCACGCGTTTCGTGGAGCGTCCTCTCGCCGTTCTGCAGATCGCATTCGAAGGGATAGAGTCCTCCAGTCCGGACCAGAAGTCGGTCACAGCCACGAAGCTCCTCCCTCAGGACGGCAAGCCGATCGACGTCTACAGGACAATATGGATACTGCTGGCGGAAACGGACGATCTCCGCAGCACCGCCACTCGACCCCACAAGTCGGAGGCGGCGGATCCGCGAGAGACGGTCCATCGGGAGTTCGCGGATTTGGCAGTTCACCAGTTCGAGCGAGTCCAGCCGCACACAGCGATCCAATGGTTCGCTCAGCTCGTCCAGGCCAAACACCGACCAGAGACTCAAAGAGTGAATCCCCGCCCACTCCGCCCAAGGAAGCGGAGCACTCAACATGGTGTTCTGCAGGGTGAGAACCCGCAGCGCTTTTGCCTTGGCCATCGGCCGCGGATCAAACGCGGGATCAAATCCGGGGCTCCGCAGCATCAGCAGTCTCGTCTCCGCGCCGACCAAGTCCCAAAGATTGCCGAGAAAACTCTCGTCGCACTGCAGCTCCACACAGCGCCCATTCCAGTTTGGCGCGGGCACCAGCGCCGCCCCGCGCGCCACCTCCACGGTCGCGAAAGTCTCTCTCGCCGAACACCGCGTCAGTAGCTGCAGCCCCGCCCTCGTGTAAGCCACACGCAATCCCCACAGCGTCGTCGGAGTCTCGACGCCTTTTTCCGAAAGCGCATCCAACCCCACCACCTCCAACTTCTCCCCAACCTTCCGGTACAGCAGCGCCTCCGACTGGAGCCGGTTCACGAAGCGCAGGCTCTCGGTGTCCCGCACGCATAGCCACAGGCCACCGTTCTCGTTGCCCACGTAGAGCGCATCGCCCACCGCCAGTTTCTCCGGTGTGTCGGACAGCGCGTACCACGGCGCGTCGACCTTCTTGCCGTCGATCTCGATCGGCCAGGTCGCGCCGCACAGCCCGACGCTCACAACAGCCGCACACACCAAGGCCAACACCCGCAGGAGTTCTCCGGAAAGCATGCTCCGAACGCTGGTGACATCATTCTCCCGCCGCAACTCGCAAGCCCCGCCCCAGCCGCCAACGCCCAACCGTCGCCTCCCGGTCCGACGCCATCGACCCCAAGACGCGAAATCCCGTCCGATCGCGACACCGTTTTGCGTCCTCGGCGCCCCGGCGTCCTCTAAGAAACGCCGCTCGGAGGACGCAAAATCTTGTCCGACCGCGACAGGCTTTTGCGTCCGCTCCGGCATGCGCTTGCGCCCCACCATCCAGCGCCGCGACCGGACACCGGACGCCGGTTCGGTTCCGCCCCAGCCGCCACCGCAACTCCCGTCCACTGCTAGAACGCCCTCGCGCTCGTGTCCGCCGGACCACGGGACACACTCCCGCCATCAACCCCATGATCCCCTCCCTGCGGCTCCTCCTCCTCGCTTCGCCATTGCTCGCGGCGCCCGTGCTCTGCCACGCCCAGTTTCTCGACCAATTCGATCAGCCCAAGATCGACGGCTGGTTCAGCATGACCGGCGACGGTTCCGCCACCGCCGAATTTGTCCCGGCTAGCGGATACGCCATCCTCAAGATCGACGCCACCCGCGACCCCTACGGCGTCTGGTGGGCCCTCATCAAACGCGACATCGCCCCCGCCATCGACGTCGCCAAGCTCGCCGAGCCGGCCTACGAGCTGCGCGTCGAGGCCCGCGTCCGCTCCAGCCACGCCCCGCGCCGCGTGAACTTCATGCTGAACACCCAGCGCACGACCGATTTTCACGAGCACCTGCGCGAGTACGACCTGCCCGACACCGGCTGGCATACCATCAGCATGACCACGCGCAACTTCGACGCCCGCCCCGGCGACAACGTCTACGTCCAGCTCTGCGCCACCGATTTCGGCCCCGAGAAGTACGAGATCGAGGTCGACTACTACCGCGCCGACGTCGTTCGCCCCGACCAGGCCGGCCCCGATCTCGGCGAGCCGCTCGTCTACCACCCGCCGATCCCCGACCTCGCCGCGCTCGCGCACCACCTGCCGGTCGCGCACGACAGCCAGATCCACGCCGACTTCCCGGACGTGAACTTCAACGACTGGCACGCCACCACCGCCGCCGGTCCCGCCCGCATCCTCACGCTCGATCCGCACCAGACGCCTATTCTGCGCTGGGATTTCTCGCAACTCGCCGGCCGCACCGCCGCCGGCGAGGGCGTGCTCGAGCTCACGACGTTCTGCGCGCCCCAAGGAGGCAAATACATCGAACACTTCGGCCAGGAGTTCGGCATGGAATTCGGCCGCGTGCATGTCGTCGAGATCCTCGGCGGCGATCCAGCCTGGGAACAGGAGACCGTCACCTCCAACAGCCTGCTGCGCGGCGGCGCCCCCAAGCAGGTCTTCAACCCCCAGATGATCCAGGATGTCGACGTCGCCCCCGCGCCCGGCGGCAAGACCTACGTCGTGCTCCCGCGCCCCGTCCTGCAGCGCCTGCTCGACGGCACCACCAAAGGCATCGCCCTCCGCCCGCTCGGCGCGATGAACACCTCCTTCTACGCCTCCGAAGACCGCACCCCCGGCGTCGCGCCCACGCTACACTTCAGCACTGCAACCAAACCGTAGGCACATCTCCCTCGCCCGCTTCACCAGAAACGCCGCTCGGGTGAGCGGCGTTTCTTTTTCCGCCACAAACCGCGATCGCAGCCCCCGCTGCGCGGCCACCCGATCTTGCCAGCTGGCTCCTTGCAGGTGTGCCAAAACCGCGTTCCTTCCCGCCCCGACTGCACTGAGACACGTTCCGCTTCGCGGGAGACAAGCAAACCACCATCGGGCCTCCGCATTCCTTCCACGGACCTCGGTCCACTGTCCACTGCTCACCGACTGCCGCCGCCCGTGAAACCCATCGAGCTCCTCTACGCCGCCAACGTCATCTCCCGCCAGGGCGACGGCGCACGCCAGGATCTTGCCTTCCGCCTCCTCGTCGAGAACCGCGCCTTCGAGAAGGACGTCGCCGTCCACTGGGCCGGCGAGGACGGTGCTTGGCACTCCGCCCGAGCCCATTGGCTCTGCTCGCTCGGCCCGCACCGCGAACTCTGGCACGCCACCGCCTCCCGCACCGCGGCCGACGACGCCGACACCCTCCCGGGCGACATCCGTTTCGCGGCCCGCGGTCGCATGGCCGGCGAGGAGTACTGGGACAACAACGACGGCTTCAACCACGACCTCAACGCCGACTCCGGCATCCGCCTTCTCGGTCCCTACGCGCTGCTCCACACCGACTACCGCCCACGTCTCGCCCCCGGCCAGGACTACCTCCCGATCACCGTCGCCCTGCGACCGACCACGGCCATCACCCGTGTCTTCGTCCGTTGGTCGACGGACCGCTGGCGCACATTCACGGATACTCCGTGCTACTTCCGCCGCCGCCACTGGGGCCGCACCGCGGCCAGCAACGCCCGCAACCCCAACCGCTACGGCGACGCGGTCTGGATCAGCCACCTCGGCCTCGGCGCCGCCTTCCGGGTCGAGTACGCCATCGCCTGCGAGACCGGCGGCGGCACGACCTGGGACGACAACTTCGGCTGCAACTACTGCGCCCGCCGCGACCGCCTCAAGGTCCTCACGCTGAACCTCCACTGCAACCAGGAGCCCGACCAGGACGCCAAGCTCTGGCGCATCGCCGAGGCGATCCGCGATCTCGGGGTCGACATCGTCTGCCTGCAGGAGGTCGCCGAACCCTGGAACGACGGCCAGGGCGACTGGGCCGCCAACACCGCCCGCCTCATCCAGGAGCGCATCGGTCGCCCCTACCAGATCGCCCACGACTGGTCGCACCTCGGCTTCGACCGCTACCGCGAGGGCAGCGCGATCCTCTCGCGTCACCCGTTCCTGGGCACCGACTCCGGCTATGTCTCCACCGGCGCCGACCCGCGCAGCATCCACTCCCGCCGCGTCGTCCACGCGCGCATCGACGTCCCCTGCATCGGGCCGGTGAATGTCTTCTCCTCCCACCTGAGTTGGATCAACGACGGTTTCCGCGAGCAGTTTCCCCGCCTGCGCCAGTGGGCCTGCGAACGCCACAACGGCGGCACCGCCGCCACCCTGCTCTGTGGCGACTTCAACATCCCCGCCGGCGGCGAAGGCTACGATCTCGCCACCGGCGACGGCCTCTTCGCCGACCAGTTCCTCGTCGCGCGACTCCGCGAGCGCGCCGCCGCCGGCTTCGCCCCGCCCCCGCCCGACCGCCCCCGCCCCGATCCCGCCGACGGTCGCATCGACTACCTCTTCGCCCACCGCGACAGCCGGCTCGAGGCGGTCGCCGCGCGCGAGCTCTTCACCGACACCGACTACGGCCGCGTCTCCGACCACCCCGGCTACCTCGTCGAGTTCGAGCCCCGCTGATCCTCCGATGAACACCCTCCTCCAGGAGCCCCGTGGCGCGCGCTCCCCCTCGGGGCACGGGTCTCCAGACCCGTGTTGGACCGGACGCCGGCCCAAGGCTCCGCCCCCCCCGCTGAGCCGCCCTCCTTCATCAACTTCTCTGCCCCCACCTACACCGCATCCATCCGCTTCCGTCACCTTCATCCCTCGTCCGCCATGACCTTCGCCGAACAGTTCGCCCTGCCCTGCGAAGTTGAACTGGGAGCGGTGTTTCCCCGCCGCAACGAATTCGGTCACCTCTTCCTCCTGCGCTGGGCGCGCCTGCGTTTCGAGGTGTGCTGGGGCCCGGAGACCAACGTGAAGGTCATCCTCAAGGTTTGGCGACCCGGCGGCGTCTGCGAGCACTACCTCGTCGAGACCGATCCCTACGACGCCGAGTGGAACCGCCACCGCCGCCACACCCGCGACTGTTTCCTCCACCCCTACTGCGACCTGCTCGGCCCGGCCACGGCGGTGAACTTCTCCTACATCGTGCACCACCAGGGCCGCTCCATCCCCTCCGAGCACGACTACCTGCTCGTCGGCGGCGCCCGGCTGGGCAACGGCGAGCCCCTGCGCGTCCCGCACGACCGCCGGCCCGTCGCCTGCAACACCTACCGCACCCGCGAGGTCGATCCCGCCCCGCTCCAGCGCGATGTCGACTGGTACAACCGCCATTTCGATTCCCTCCGCCTCACCCCGAAGTTCACCAAGGGCACCCCCGCCCACCCGTACCACCCGAAACGTTACATCCACGAACGCCTCGACCAGACGATCCGCGCGCACCTCGAGCACCCCGGTTCCACCCCCGGCATCCACGTCTGCGTCGACTGCATCGACGACACCGACTTCTGCAACCACCTCCTCCACGCCCACGCCTGCGGCGTCCCCGTGCAGTGCGTCGTCGACTGGCGCAAGATGATGCTCACCACCAGTCCCAACTACGCCCGCCTCAAGCGCTCCGGCCTCGAGTTGCTCGGCGTCTTCGCCTGCCAGAGACACCCGCTGGTCGAGGTCGACACCGACATGCACCACAAGTTCGTGCTCTTCGGCACCGAGCACTGCCTCGAGGGCTCCTTCAACATCACCTTCGAGCGCTGGTGGGCCAACTGGGAGTCCGGCCTCGTCTTCCACTCCGAGGGTGTCTGCCGCCTCCTCGACAACATCTTCGAGTCCGTCCGCGGGGGTGTGATCCAGCCCTACGGCATCGATCCCCTCAGTCCCTTCAACCTCCTCTCCACCTTCGGCCAGCACACCATCCTCAACGGCAACCTCTACCGTCCCCACCACGCCATCCTCTCCGAGATCGGCCGCGCCCGCCGCTCCATCCGCGCCTGCCTCTTCCTCATCAACGAGCTCCGCGGCGAGCACGGCGACAGCGTGATCGACGCCCTGCTACAGGCCCGCCGCCGCGGGGTCGACGTCCAGCTCGTCCTCAACGGCCACCTGGCCCGCCAAGGCGACCCCGGCCAGGCGCACACCATGGACGAGGAGATCCGCCGCCCGCTCCTGCCCGCCGTCGCCCGTCTCGTCCACGGCGGCATCCCCGTCGCGCTCGCCTACGGACAGACCGACCAGCGTGTCCCCTACTGCCCGCTCCACTCGAAGTATTGCGTGATCGACGACCACGTCGTGCTCGACGGCAGCTTCAACTGGTACAACACCTCCGTGCTCTCGCACGACCTGCTCGTCGTCGCCCGCCACCCCGAACTCGCCCGCGCCTACCTGCACGAGTTCGACCAGATCCTGCGCCTCTTCCGTTTCCCCTGCGGCCAGCACGGCCGCTTCGGCGCCCCCGCCACGCTGGTCCACGCCTGAGCTATGGCCAAGCAGTCCGCGGAGGGTGCGAACTCGCTCGCACCGCTCGGCGCAAGAGCGACCGCCACCCAGCACAGACGCGCGCCGGGGCGCGGTCCCGCGGGGCGGCGACGAGGCATAGTCGAACCAGTCGGAACTTGTCCACGCATCACACCGATCACCGCGGTTGGCGGGATCGTCGAATCCGTGCCGATCCGTAGTACTACCGCAGCAAACCTTCGTTTCTCGGGATGTTTTCCCTCGCTCACGCGGCTCGCTGTGAACGAACTCCGAAGTGGTGGCGCGCGGAGAAACGAGCCCTTCCGCTTGTCCGAACCCTCTGCGGTCTCCGCGCCTCCGCGTGAGTCAATTCCGTCTCCCGTGTCGGTTGCCGCGTCTTCCGCCATCTTCCGGATCAGCGTGGATCGGCGTGCATCAGCGGTTTCACCGGCCTTGGTTGCGGCCCAGCCGCTCCGGGCAATCCGTGGTGTTCCATCCCATCCACGCCCGGCCCCACACCCCACCATGCCCACAGCCCGCATACCGGGCGCGGGGACCGTTCGTCCTGCCGCGGCAACATCACGATTGCTTCTCCGGGCCAGATCGTTAGCCCACTGACCAACCGTCAGGTTTCACACAAAGCCGTCCCGACGCCGGCGATGTCTCAGCCTCCACGGTCCAACGAACTACAAAATCCTGTGATGCGTTCACCTAGGCAGCGGTGGCTGGCGGTGTTGCTGTGTCTCGTGGTGCCGGCTTTGCTACCGGCCGCCGACGAGAACCTCTGGCCTGTGTCCACCCGCCGGGAGTCCGCCGGCCCGGCCGGCGCCGCCGAGACCCGCACCGAGGCCGCCGGCCCGCTGCTCTTCGACCACAACCTCGCCGATCGCCACGAATGGGGCCTGCGCCCGCTCGTCCTCCACCGCACCTTCACCGGGAGCGACCGCACCCAGGACTACCTTCTCTTCCCCTTCTTCTACCGCACGAGCCAGGCCGGCGACACGCGCTGGAGTTTCTTCTCCCTGGTCAACTCCGACCGCCGCACCGGCACCCCCGCCGAGCCCGCCGACTGGCGCGGCTTCGATGTCTGGCCGTTCTACTTCTCGCGACGCACCGGAGAACCGGAGACAAGCTATCACGCGCTGCTCCCCCTCCACGGCGTGATCAAGCGCCGTTTCGGCAACGACCGCATCGACTTCACCCTCTTCCCGCTCTACAGCCGCTGGCAGAAGGGCGAACGCGTCGAGACCGACCTCGTCTGGCCCTTCTACCGCGAGATCCATGGCGGCGGCGAGGAGGGCTGGGCTCTCTGGCCCCTCTACGGCCAACGCACGAAAGACGGCGGCGCCACCGCTCGCTCACGCTTCGTCGCCTGGCCGTTCTGGCTCGAGCGCGATCGCGCCGTCGAAGGCGGCACCGACACGCTCCGCGCCTCGTTCCCCTTCTTCTCCACCCGCCGCGCCCCCGGCCTGCGCGACGACCTGTGGCTCTTCTGGGGCACCCTGCATCAGACCACCCCTGTCGCCTACGACGAGACGCGCTATCTCTGGCCCCTCTGGGTGCAGGGCCGCGGTGCCGACGGCCGTATCCGCAACCGTTGGGCGCCCTTCTACACCCACGCCGTCAAACCCGGCGGCACCGACAAGACCTGGGTGGCCTGGCCGTTCTTCCGCCGGGAGCGCTGGACCGATGCCGGCCTCGCGCAGACCAAGACCCAGCTGCTCTATTTCGTCTACTGGAACCTCGACCAGCGCGACCCGCTCCGCCCCGCCGCGCCCCACGCCCGCAAGACCCACCTGTGGCCGCTCTTCAGCGCATGGGACAACGGCGCCGGCCGCCGCCAGGTGCAAGCCCTCAGCCCCTTCGAGGTCTTCTACCAGCACGACGCCGAAGTCCGCCAACTCTGGTCGCCGCTCTTCGCCCTCTACCGCTTCGACCGCCGCTCGCCCGAGTCCGTGCGCACCGCGTTCCTCTTCGACTGCGTGACGTACCGCCGCGAAGCCGCCAACTGGGCGATCGACCTCGGTCCGCTCTGCCGTCTCTCGCGCGAGGCCGGCCGTACCCGTTTCTCCGTGCTCCCCGCGCTCTTCGCGCCCCGCCACCCCGTTCCCGCCAACGCCCCCGCTCCGGCGCCCGCCGCCGGCCAACCATGAAAAGCATCGTCACTGAAACCTGCGACGGCATCGGCAGCGCGATCATCCTCGCTTGGCGTGCCTTCGCCTCCCTGCCAACCGCCCCGCGTATCATCAAGCGCGTCGTCGAGCAGGCCTACCTCGGCAGCTACACCTCGCTGCCCATCGTCGGCATCCTCAGCTTCTTCATCGGCGCCGTGCTCGCCCTCCAGGCCGGCATCACCATGGCCGACATCAGCATGCAGGAGATGATCGGCACCCTCGTGGGCGAATCGATGACCCGCGAACTCGGGCCCGTGATGGTGGCGATCATCCTCGCCGGCCGCGTCGGCTCCGCCACCACCGCCGAACTCGCCTCGATGAAGGTCTACCAGGAGGTCGACGCCCTCGTGACGATGAACATCCCGCCCGAGCGTTTCCTCGTGCTGCCCCGCCTGCTCGCGGTGCTGCTCTTCATGCCGTTCCTGGTGACCGTCGGCATCGTCATCGGCTGGATCGGCGGCGCGGTCGTCTGCCACTACGTGCAGATCATCGATGTCTCGCCCGAGATCTATTTCCGCAGCCTGCGCCAGTACCTCAGCACCACCGACTTCACCCACGGCCTGATCAAATCCGAGATCTTCGGCTTCGTGGTGGTCCTCACCGCCTGCAACACCGGCCTGCGCACCCGCGGCGGCCCGCGCGAGATCGGCGCCTCGGTCACCCGCGCCGTCGTCATCTCGCTCATCCTCATCCTGGTGCTCGATTTCTTCGTCACCAAGCTTCTCGCCTGAGCCCCGCGCCGATGAAAACCACCACCCATCACGTCGCCCGCAGCTCCGACCGCCAGCCGGTGGCTGTCGCGGTCAAGGGCCTCGCCAAGCACTTCGGCATCCAGCCCGTCCTCACCGACATCAACCTCGCGGTCAACCCCGGCGAGATCTTCGCCATCATGGGCCCGAGCGGCTCCGGCAAGAGCGTGCTCCTGCGCCAGATCGCCGGCCTCGATCTGCCCACCGCCGGCACGGTGCGCGTCGACGGCCACGACCCCGCCGACCCCGACACCCGCGACCGTTACGCCCTCGCCCTCGTCTTCCAGGCCGGCGCGCTCTTCAACTCGCTGACCGTCTACGACAACCTCGCGCTCTACCCGCTCGAACACCGGCTCTGCCCGAAGCCCGAGATTCGCGACCGCGTCATGCGCGCCCTCAAGGTGCTCTCGCTCGAGGGTGCCCTGCACAAGTTCCCCTCCGAACTCTCCGGCGGCATGAAGAAGCGCGTCGCCGTCGCCCGCGCCCTCGTCATGGAGCCCCAGCTCATCCTCTTCGACGAGCCCACCTCGGAGCTCGACCCGGTCATGGCGGCCACGATCTCCGAGATCATCGCCACCCTCCGCCAGCACATCTCGGTGACGACCGTCGTCGTCACCCACGACCGCGACTTGGCGCTCACCATCGCCGACCGCGTCGCGATCCTGATGAAGGGCCGGTTGGTCGCCGTGACCACGCCCGCCGAGCTGCGCGCCCTGCCCGAGCCCGCCGTGCAGGACTTTCTCAATCCGAAAATCGATCCGCAGAATCCACGCTTCAAGCACTTGGAGACCTCCTCATGAACAACGCCCAAATGTCCGCCCGCGTCGGCCTCTTCTTCCTGCTCGGCTGCGCGCTGCTCTGGATCACCTACGAGGCCCTCAACGGCGGCTCGTTCTCCCGCCAGCAGGGCTACACGGTGGTCGCCCAGTTCCACACCCTCAAGGAACTCAAGCCCGGCGACGACGTGCGCCAGGCCGGGGTGCGCATCGGCTCCGTCCAGGAGACCCGTCTGGCCGATGGCCACGCCGAGGCCGTGCTGCTCCTCAACAACGGCACCCGCGTGGCCAAGGACGCCACCGCCACCATCGCCATGGCCGGCCTGCTCGGCGGCGGCTACGTCTCGCTCGATTTCGGCACCCCGAACGCCGGCACCGTCGCCCCCGGCGGCCAGCTCCCCACCAAGGAGAGCGCCGACATCAACACCATCCTCGCCGACCTCGGCAGCGTCGCCGGCGACATCAAGGGCGCCCTCTCCGGCATCAACGGCATGACCGCTGGCGCCAACGGCCAGGGCGGCCTCTTCCAGAAGCTCGACAAGCTCGTCAGCGACAACAGCGACGGGCTCAAGCGCACGATCGACAACCTCGACGCCATCACCACCGAGATCCGCTCCGGTCGGGGCACGATCGGCAAGCTCATCAACGAGCCCACCGCGCACGACGAACTGCTCGCCGCCATCGCCGAGATCCGCGCCGCCGCCGGCGAGGCCAAGATCTTCGTCGCGGACACCCGCGGCGTCATCGACCACGTGAAATCCGGTCAGGGCGCCGTGGGTACACTGCTCTACGACCCGGCCACCGCCGAGAACCTCAAGCTCACCATCGCCAACTTCCGCACGCTCTCCGCCAAGCTCAGCAGCGGCGAGGGCACGCTCGGCAAGCTCCTCGTCGACGATCAGCTCTACAAGGACGTGCAGGGCGTCGTCCGCAAGGCCGACCGGGCGCTCGACGGCATGAGCGACCAGGGCCCGATCAGCGCCGTAGGCGTCGCCGCCGGCGCGTTGTTCTGAACCGGTCCTCCCGTGGCACGGGTCGCCTGACCCGTGGGCGCGCGCCGCTGGATACTCCTCCACCAACAGCAAGGCCCGGTCTCTCGACCGGGCCTGTTTATTGGCTCACGACACAGAAAAGCCGCACCCCGCGAGCGGGGTGCGGCCGAAGGGAGAGGACGGTGCTAGAACTCGCGCTCCAAGGCGACGTACCAGAAGGCCGGGGCAGGGTCGCTCACCCCGGGGGTGAAGCCGGAGGTTTCCTGCGGATCCGACGGAGGCTCGTCGTTGAGGAGGTTGTTCACGCCAACCGTAACCTTCAGTTTCTTGAAGCCCTTGTAGGTCACCGAAGCGTTGAGCGTGACCTGCGGCTTGATCCGATAGGAGACGTACAGATTGTCGGACTGCTCCTCATAGTCGGCGGGGTCGGGATAGTCGGCCGGACCGAAGATGCTCCCGAGATCATAGGAACCGGTGCGGCGCCCACGATAGACGGCATAGGAGTTCACCTCCCAATCGCGAAACAGCCACGCGATCGATGCCGTGCCATTCCACCGCGCATTGACCCGGGTGCCGACGTAGTTTTCGCCATCCAACTCGTTCTTGTCGTTGTAGGTGACCGAAGCCCCGAGGATGACATCGCCGAAGCGGCCGGTCTCCCAGTGGTACCGGACCGCAGCATCAACGCCCTGGGTGAGGCCGTTGTAGATGTTGGTGTAGTCATCCCGTACATAGACCACCTCATTGGTGTCCGGGTCGCGGATCACCTTGTTGGCGAAGCGAACATCCCCGCTCGCCGCCTTGGTCAAGAACTGGCTGTATCCAAAATAGTTGCTATACTGATCGAGCAGGTTCGATCGTTCGTAGCGGAAGAAATCGAGATCGAACTCGAGCCCCTTCAGCACCCCTTTCGGCTCGATCACGAGTCCGGCGTACCATGAGTCGGTCAACTCCGGCTTGAGCACCGGATTGCCGACCGTGACCACCTTCAACCCATCGACCCATCCTTCGGTCTCCGAGTCCCAGATCGGGAAGGAAGTGAAGGTCGTGGTGCTGGAGGTGTAGAGATACGCGAGGTCGGGCGCCTTGAACGACTTGCTGTACGAGCCGCGAAGCAGGAGCCAGTCGTTCGGGCGAACCTTGAATCCGATCTTCGGGCGCACGCTGCGCGGGAAGTCCTTGTCGCTGTATTTCTCGAAGCGGCCGGCGACCTGAAACTCCACGCCCTTCACCACCGGGACACTCAGCTCGCCAAAAACCGAAGTGACATCGCGCTGGCCACGACTGCTCGTGCCTTCATCGCCGCCAACAATGTTGGCGGTGGCGTTGAGTTCGCTCCGTTCGTTGGCGAACTTCTCCTTCCGGAACTCGGCGCCCACCGCCAGGCCGAGCGGACCGCCCGGCAGATTGTAGAGCGGACCGCTGGCGCTGATATCGGCGCTGAGGTAGCGCAACGATGCGCCGGTGCGATTCGTCGTGGAAAGAAACTCGGCGATCGCCGGATCGTTCTCGCCAAACCAATTGAAATACACGCGCTCGCTGGCCGGCGTGCTCGGGTTGTAGGTCAACTTGCCGTCGCTCCCCTCCGTCAGACCGAGGAGCGCCTGCTGCATCCCGAAATCGGTCACGGCATTGAGCGCGTTCGTCTTCACCCGGTTCTTGGCATACATGCCGGCGGACTCCCACGTCCACCCCTCCCAGCCGGTGATCTTGCCGCCCAGTCCCAGCACGGCTCGCGGCGTGTCTGAGGTGACTTCGCTGACTCGATTGCCGAGCTCCACGAGGCGCCGCCGCCCGTTGGTCAAGCCGTCGGGGTTGGTGTTGTTCGTGTCGGGCGAGAACGGATTATAGGGATTGCTCCACGGCAGATACATGTATGAGCCCGTGGTGAGCCCCTGTTCCGACTCGATGTCGACCGGCGTTGGCGCGGACTGCGAGTTGGACTCCGAGCGAGAGAAGGAGAGATCCGCGAAGCCGTACAGCGCGTCCGAGAAGTCGTGGCGGATGGAGGTGAAGAACGAATAGCGCTCCTCCTGCGAGAACAGGCCGGCGTCTTCCTGGAAGTTGTAGCGATTGCTTCCCGAAACCGGCTCCGTGGTCCGCGGACTGCTCGTCGGCGTGCGATAGGTGAATCGCTCCGCTCCATCATCCGTGACAAAAGACACATAGCCCGGATAACCACGCGAGGACCGCCCGTCGAAGATGCCGTCGGCCACCGGGTCGTTCGACAATCCGTACCAAGAACTGCCCAACGCCACGTACTCCGCTTCGTTCGCAAAAGTGTACCCGGGGACTGTCACATCCTCCCATCCGGAGCCGCGGTAGTAGGGTTTGGCCGCGATGGCGGCCTCGGACTTGTCGGCTTCACGGGAGATCTTCAAGTCCCGCGCAAACACCGGATCCTGCCGCGACCAGTCGATCGAGCTCACAATGCTGGTCTTGCCCACAACGGCACCGGACAGCACCGACGCCTTGAGCAACATCCCGCCGGTGTCGAAGTAGTTGCCCACTTCGGCCTTGGCGATGGTCCCTTCGAAGTCGCGGCGGAACCGGAAGTTCACCACACCCGCGACAGCATCGGAGCCATAGAGCGCCGAAGCACCATCCTTGAGAATCTCGACTCCGTCCAGCGCCGCCTCGGGAATACTGTTCAGGTCGAACATCGTCTGGAACCCGTCGTAGCCCGGCACCGAATAAGGAGCCGACCGGCGACCGTTGATCAACACTAGGGTGTTGTTGTTGCCCAGACCGCGAAGGTTGATCGTGCTGATGCCCGGCGTGAAGCTGGTGCCCGCGTCGGCCGAGGTCAGTGCTTGCCCTCCGTTATAGGGCAACGACCGCAGCGCGTCGGCGATCGAGACATAGCCCGTGGCCTGCATGGTCGCCGGACGGATCTGGACAACCGGGCTCACCGACTCGTTATCAAGACGTTTGATACGCGAACCGACGACCTCGAACTTGTCGAGGATCACCAAGTCGTCGTCCGTCCCGCTGGCGCTCGCCGGCGCGGGGGTTTCCGGCTCCGGTGCCGTCTGGGCCTGCAGCGCCGCCGTCATCAACAAGGGCGAAAGCGCACCGATCGCCAGTGTACGCCTCAGCCCGGCAATACGAACCGTGGGCTTGTTCATAGCTTCTCCGTGTAGGTTGTAGTTTGTGCGGGCCCGAAGTGGGTCGGGCGCACCGGGAATACCGAGCAGGAAACAAGCCAGCCCACCCCCCGCAGGCAACCGCCAAAGCTTCTCTCCCTCCGGCGCTTACGCCGGCACCCGGGGGCGGTACGGGGCTTCCCCAACCCTCGAGTGCCGGGCACGCGGCCCGAATCCGAAATCAGAACTGGCCACGGGTCCGCGGATCGTCACGGGGGGCATCACGATCGGTGTGCACCCGCGAAATCGGTGGTGATCCGGTCCGCGGATCGCATTTCCACAAGCGCGCCGGAGCCGCAACCAAACCCGATCGTGGCCACCGAGAGGCACAGAAACGCACCGAAAACCCGGATTGCTTTCGTGGCTTTTCGTGCCTCTTCGTGGCCCCCCACGGTTCTGCGATCGAAGGGAACCGTGCCAGAAGAGAGCGTGTTGAGGGGCAAGTTCGCATGGCAGCGAAGAGGGAACGAGGCGGGACCGCCCTCAGGCCACCGGACTTCATCCGGCACGAGCCCCAAGAACCCGCGGCACCCGCGCGCCACCGGTCCGCCAGACCTTCGTTGTCTTCGTTCCCTTCTGTCGCCCGCGGGCTCGTGCAGCCTCCGCCGGTCTCACCCGATCACCTACACCAGCGGCGTCGCCTTCGGCACGCGGACCACCACCGTGCCGGCCACCTTGTCGTGCCAGGTCTGACGCTCGTCGTCCCACAGGCACCAGAGGAAACCGAGCCCGGCGGCGCACACCGACAGAAACGCCACGAGTGTGCGCACCATCGCCGTCGCCGCATCGATCGGCCGCCCATCGAGCCGCACCACCTTCAGGTTGAAGACGATGCCGCCCACGGTCGTGCCGCGCCACAGCCACAGCGCGAACATGTAGCCGCCGAACACGAGCGGAAACGGCAACACCGACAACACCACCGTGACGGCCGTGGCCACCGCCACCAGCACGAGGTCGATCAACAGCGCCGCCAGGCGCACACCGAACTCCGCGCGCGGCAACGTGGCATCGACCAACACCGGCGGCACCGCGGCCACCAACCGTGGAGCGACGGTCTCCGGCGCCGGCAGCACCGGCGGCACCGCCGCACCAGCCGACTCGGGCGCGGCGGCAGCCGCCCCGGGCGCTTCCGCGGCCGCAGGCGGGACCTCTGTCTCCGGCATCGGAACCGCGGCGGCCGCAACCGGGACCGCCGTCGCCCCCGCCGTGCCGGGGCGCGCCGCGATCGGCGGCACCGGGGCGGCCTTGGCCGCCGCCGTCGTCGCACTCTCCCGACGTCGATTCCCCAGAATCGCGGCGACCACCATGCCGAGCCCGATCCAGGTCGCGAGCGTCCAGACCAGCAGCCCGAGCATCGGCACGCAGTACAGCACCGCCAACACCACGGCGCCAATCGGCACCATCAGCCACGCCTGCCGGATGAGTTCGCCCCCGAACGGCCGCACCAGGCTGCGTCCCAGGAAAACGAGCACCGCCGTCTTGCCGAAGATCATCCCGCCCACCAGCACCATCGCCAGCAGCGGCAACAGGAGCACGCCCACCCCGGTCAGGATCAGGACCAGCGTGAGGACGGGCACCGCCGGGAACAGCAGGATCGCCGTCGTCAACGTCGATCCCGGCCGTTCCTCCAGCGCGGCCACGCAGGCGTTCACCCCCCGGCCGAACACCGCCGCGAGGAACAACGACAGCAGCACCCCGCCGCCGAAGATGTACCACGGCCAGAGCAGGCCGGGCGACAGCACCCGCGTGTGCGTCACCACATCGCCACCCCAGTGCAGCATCGGCCCGATCCGCGGCAGGAACGGCGCCACCGCCACCTGGTTGCCGACGGGCACATGGTGCGGATTCTCGACCCGCCCGCCCACCGAGACCAACTCGCCGGATACGCTCGCCTTCGGGCCGAGCGTCACGCCGCCGAAGATCGCCACCACCTTGTCCGCGCGTCCGTCGAGCGTCACATGGCCGCCGATCGCGACGACTTCGCCGTCGACGCGGCCGCGGATCTCCACGCTGCCGCCGATCGCCACCACCTTGCTCGCCCGCTCGTTGTCGCGCAGGAAGGCGCCACCGCCGATGGAGACGACTTCGCCCCGGTCCACCCACTCGGGCGCAGCCGGAGCCGCCGGCGCCTCGGACGCCGGGGTCTTCTCGGGCGGAGGCTCGGGCACGGGTGCGAGCGTGGTGCCGACGTCGGTGCCCGGTTCGGCCGAAGCAACCGGCTCGGCCGCCGCGTCGTTGTTTTCCCGCGCCACGTCTTGCGCCGGCAGCGCGAGCGCAGCCGCGATGGCGAGCCAGGCGCCGAACGCGAGGGAGAGGAAGCTGGAACGTGTTTTCATGAAAGGGGGAAGAGCGAGAGGGTTGTCAGCGGCCGAGGTGCAGGCTGCGGTAGAGCCCGGAGCCGAGCGCGATCAGCAGCGCGTACGCGCCGCCCACCAGCACCGTCAGCCCGAGCAACCACGGCTGAAACTTCCGGATACACACCGCGCCGGCCTCCGCGAGCGCGGCGCCCGCCGAGGTGAGCGCCGGCCACCACGGCGCATGCGCCTCGATCCAGGCGCCGTAGTCGAAGGCCCGCACCGCCTCGGCCCCGAGGAGAGACACTGCCGCAACCGCGAGCACCACGGCACCGGCGAGCGCGAGCACGGCCGTGCGCGGCACCACCGGCCACGCGCGCCAGCCGGCCTGCCACCACGGGAGGTGCTGCCGCGCTTCGAGCGCGGCGAACACGCGGGCCTCGAGGTCGGCCGGGGCGCGCTCGGCGGGCAGTTCGCGCAGCGCGCGGTGGACGAAGGCTTCAAGCGATTGCGGAGGGCGCTGGTCGTTGGTGGGCATGGCGGAGAAGGGGGCGAAAAGGGAATCGACCGAAGGCAACGAAGATCACGCAGGACGAGCCAGACAGGTTGCGGGGGAAGTCCGGACCATGCCGCCGTGCGGTGTCGTCTCGATGTTCATGGGGTCTTCGTTTCCTTCGTTGTCTTGTGTGGGTTCTGGTGGCGGTTCAGGTGGTGAGTTCGCGGTGCCCGGTGGTGGCCTGGGTGAGGTGCCGGGCCAACGCTTGGCGGGCGCGCAGGATGTCGGTCTTCACTTTGGCGAGCGAGACGCCGAGCCGTTGTGCGATCTCCTCGTAGGAAAGATCCTCGAAGTGGTAGAGCACGAGCGGCACGCGCTGCTTGTCGGGCAGTTTCGCGAGCGCCTGCTGCACCCACTCGCGGCGGTCGGCGGCATCGAGGTCGTTGAAGAAAGTCTCCGGCGCCGGGAAGTCGACGGGCGTCTCATCGGTGCCGCCGTCGTCGTCGCGGTGGAGCAGTTCGGAGAAGAAGCTCCAGCGCTTCCGGTAGCGTTGGAGGTGGTTGATGCTGAGATTGGTGGTGACGGTCTTGAGCCAGCCACCGGCACCCTCGCCATCGCGCAGATCGTCGAAATGCTCGTAGGCCTTCAGGAACACTTCCTGCGAGATATCCTCCGCCTGGGCGGGATTGCCCAGGAGGCGGATCGCGGTCGTGTAGACCATGTCCTGATAGCTGCGCATAAACGTCGTGAAGGCGGCGTGGTCGCTCATTCCTGCGGCGGCACTGGTTGGAGAGTCGTTCACGACAAAAACACGGCAGCGCGCCCAAAGTCGCAGAATTCGCCGCCCAAAGAAACCGCAAACGCGTCCCCACCCACCGGCCACCACCCACCGGCTACCGGCCACAGTCCACCGGCTACCGGCCACCGGCGGAATGGGGTCAATCTCCGCGCCCGCGGGCCGATGTACCCCAGCAGGCTCGCTTCGCGGATGAGCCTGAGAAGCGCAGTTGGAACCGACAGATGACAACGAAGAGAACTAAGTGTGAACAAGTTGGATAAGAAAATTCGAGGTTTCGGTCTTCACTTGGCAGGTGAGGGGGCAATCCCCGGGCCTGTGGGCACTGGTTTCCCATGGTGCGAAGTCTCTTTGTGTTTCCTTCGTTACCTCGTCCACGGAACATAGGATGAAACTCGCCACCCGGCTCGCCCTCCTCTTCGGCGCCCTCGCCGCGATCTTCCTCGGGGCGTTGGGATTCCTGCATGCGGCCCAGCAGCGCAGCGCGGCGAAGTTGCGCTCCGAGATCGCGGAGGACAAAGCCCGCCAACTCGCGCGCCTCGTCGCCCTCTCCGGCAACACCCTCGAACGCTTCGCCGCCGACTACACCCAGTGGGACGAGATGTGCGCCTTCGTGCTCAGCCACGATCCCGCGTGGGCCACCATCAACCTCGAGCAAAGCGTGGCCAGCTGGGGGTTCCACGGAGTCTGGGTGTTCGACGCCGCGCGGCGCGAGATCTACCGGCACCAGCGCGCGCCTTTCACCGCCGCCGACCTCGCCGCGATCCCCTCCTCACCGTTGTTCACCCGCCTGTGCGGGACCGATCGCCTGCACTTCTTCGCCAACTCGCCCCGCGGGTTGGTCGAGGTTCGCACAGCCCCGATCCATCCCTCCGACGAGAACCGGAACAACGAGCCACCGCGGGGCTGGTTCATGGTCGCACGCCTCTGGGACGAGGCCCAGTTCGCCCAACTCGGCACCCTCACCGACAGCCAGGTCACCCTCGCCCCTCTGCCGGGCGCGAGCGATCCGGCCATGGTCGAGACAAACCAAACGTTGGCCGACTGGTCCGGACAACCGCTGCTGCGGCTCACGCTGCGCCACACCAGCCCGTTGCTCGCCAACATGATAGCCTACGACGCCACGGAGGTGGCCCTCTTCCTCGCGTTCGGACTCGTGTTTCTCGGCGTCGCCACCTGGTTCGTCCATCGCTGGGTCCACCACCCCCTCCGCCGGATCGAGGCCAGCCTCCAGACTGGCGATCCCGCCCTCGCCGCCCCACTGCAGGCCAACCGCGACGAGTTCGGCCGCATCGCCACCCTCATCCGCACCGCCGCCGCCCAACGCGAGACCCTGCGGCGCGAGATCGCGGACCGCACCGCCGCCGAGCAGGAGCTCCGGCGAACCTTCGCCGCCCGCGCCGCCCTCGGCCGCGACCTGCACGACGGTGTGATCCAGTCGATCTACGCCACCGGCATGACGCTCCAAGGTGCCGGCCAGCTCATCTCCGACGAACCACGCGAGGCGCAGCGCCGCCTTTCCACCTGTGTCGAGACCCTCAACCGCACCATCACCCAGCTACGCAGCTACATCGCCGGCCTCGAGGCGCCCGCCACCCCACCGGTCGCCCTCGCCGATGGGCTGCAGCGACTCCTCCACGAGATGCACGCCGCCCGGCCGGTTGAATACGACGTGCAGGTCGACCCGCTGCTCGCCGCCGCCCTCCCGCAGGACACCGTCGTCCAGCTGCTCTTCATCGCCCGCGAGGCCGTCAGCAACGCCCTGCGCCACAGCCGGGCCGCACACATCGCCCTGCGGCTCGACACCGCCGCCGGCGACCCCGCCTTCACCGTCGAGGACGACGGTTGCGGTTTCGATCCCGCCGCCGCCGCCGGCCGCGGCCACGGGCTCGACAACATGACCCGCCGCGCCGAGGAGATCGGAGCCTCGCTCACCCTCGAGTCCGTCGCCGGCCGCGGCACCCGGGTGCGGGTCGAGCTGCCGTGGTCCGGACTCGAGACCGAGCACCCCGCCCCCCCCGTCACCACCCCATGAACCCGCCCGGCCGGCGTATCCGTGTCCTGATCGTCGACGACAGCGAGCTCGTCCGCCTCGGCCTGCGCACCCTGCTCGGCTCGTATCCCGACATCGAGGTCGTGGGCGAGGTCGAGTCCGCCGGGGCCGCGCTGCGCGAGGTCGCGGCGCTGCAGCCCCAGCTGGTCCTGCTCGACCTGCGCCTGCCCGACGGCGACGGCTGCGAGGTGTGCCGCCGGATCCTGCGCGAGCAGCCCGATTGCCGCGTGCTCGTGCTCAGCTCGGTGCTCGACGCGCGCACCGTGTCCGAGGCCATCACCGCCGGCGCCCACGGCTACCTGCTCAAGGACATCAACGGGCCCGGCTTGGTCCAGGCCATCGTCGATGTCGCCGCCGGCCGCACCGTGCTCGCGCCCGCGATCACCTCGCAGGTGATGCAGCTCATGCGCACCAACCAGCAGCAGGAGAACCTGCGCCGGCGCCTCGACTCGCTCTCGGCCCAGGAGCAGCGCGTGCTCGCCCATGTCGCCCGCGGCCTCACCAACAAGGAGGTCGCCGCCGAGCTCGGTTTGAGTGAAAAGACCGTCAAGAACTACCTGAGCAACCTGTTCGAGAAGCTCCAGATCTCCCGCCGCTCCCAAGCCGTGGCGCTGTACGCCGAGATGAAGGACTGAACAGGGGGTTACCGGGAGCGGGTCGAAGGCGGGACCGGGGCGCGCACCCTAGGGCTTTGCACGGACTTCCGGCCCTAGCGGAGCAGGGAGCCATTTCCGGCATCTGCCCGTTCACGGTTCGGCCGCGATGGACGATATTTTGACCATGCGCAGATCGTCCGCCTTCCCTCCCGCCGACCCGCGAGGCTTCACCCTCGTCGAGGTGATGTTGGCCAGCGTCGTCCTTGTCACCATCTTCTTGGGTGCACTCGCCGCGCTCGTCCATGGCTTCGGCATGCTCGACACCGCGCGCAACACCACCCTCGCCGCGCAGATCATCCAGAGCGAGATCGAGGATCTCCGCCTCCAGCCCTGGACGGCGCTCAACGCCCGCCCCGTCGACACCGCCGAAACCCTCGACCTCGCGCACTCCATCGGCAGCACCCTCGGCGCCGCCGAGCTCGCCGAACTCTCCCAGCGCTTCACCGTCACCCGCCGCTTCGCCAACGTCGCCGGCCGCACCGGTCTGGATGCCGACGGCACCACCACCATCCCCACCTTCAAGCGCGTCACCTTCACCGTCGCGTGGACCGACTACCACCACCGCTCCCACACCCGCAGCTACGAGACCTACCTCGGCTACCGCGGCCTGAGCGACTACTTCGCCGCCACCCACACCCCCAACACCCCATGAAAACCTCCTCCCGTCGCGGCGTCTCCCTCGTCGAGCTCATGGTCGCCATGGCGCTGAGCGGCCTCGTGCTCGGCGGCGTGCTCGGCGCCTTCCTCTTCACCACCCGCAGTTCCGTCCGCATCTCCAACTACTCGACCATGGAGCAGCAGACCGCCCGCGGCCTCGAGTTGCTCGGCCGCGAGCTGCGCATGGCCCAGAGCATCGTCACCTCCGGCACGCCGATCTCCCAGATCACCTTGGCCGTGCCCACCTCCGGCTCGAGCACCTACAACGTCGCCTACGCCTACGACAGCACGGCCCGCACCCTCTCCCGCCAGCAGGCCGGCCACGCCGCATCGGTGATCGTCAACGACATCGTGCCCGGCGCCTTCGCCTTCCAGCGCTACGACTACGACCAGCAGCCCGCCTTCAACGACTACGGCACCAAGCAGCTCCAGCTCACCATGACCATCGCCCCGGACACCAGGGGCCTCGTCGCCACCGCCAGCAAGCGCGTCATCTCCTCCCGTTTCGTCCTCCGCAACCGCTAACCCCTCCCACCTATGTATCATCATCCTTATTCCAAGCGGGGATCCGTGCTCATGGTCGCCCTCATTCTCGGCCTGGTGCTGGCGGCCCTCGCCGGCAGCTACCTCTCGCTCGCGCTCGGCGCGCTGCGCACCTCCACCCGCAGCTTCCACTACAACACCGCCTTCAACGTCGCCGAGGCCGGCCTCGAGGAGGCCCTCTGGGCCCTCAACAACCAGGACTGGACCCGCCGCGCCTGGGTCGAGAGCGGCGGCTCCCGCATCCTCACCGGCAGCTTCAACTCCCCGGATACGACCGACGCCACCGGCGTGCGCGCCTATTTCAACGTCGTCGTCCAGAACGCTGCCGCCAGCGCCCCGACCATCGTCGCCGAGGGCGTCGTGCGGCCCACCCACGGCGCGCTCATCCGCAAGCAGCTCCGCGTCAGTGCCCGCTCCACCAATCTCTTCATGCCGCCCTTCACCGCCATCACTGCCCTCAACCTCAACGGCGGCGAGATCGACAGCTATCGCATGGCCGACGGCACCTACGCCACCGCCCCCCGCCGCTACGAGACCACCGTTGCCAGTCCCACCATGACCATCGGCGACATCAACATCGGCAGCCCGGCCGACATCTACGGCTACGTCACCGTCGGCGTCGGCGGCGCCAATTCCAGCAGCTTCCTCTCCACGATCAAAGGCAGCGTCACCAGCGCCACCACCGCCGCCGGCCAGGACGGCGTCGTCACCGCCGGCAGCAACCTCATCGACACCAACCGCATCGCCTTCGACTTCTACCAGGACTTCCCGATGCCCACCGAGCCCACCGGCACCTTCACCGACACCTTCCCGGCCGCCGACGCCAACGGCATGATCGTGCTCGGCGACCCCACCGGAGCGACCACCAAGCGTTATCAGCTCACCAACTATACCGTGCCGAACAAGGAGACGCTCCTCGTCGTCGGCCCCGTCGAACTCAAGGTGCTCGGCTCCTTCACCGCCGGCGGACAGGCCGCCGTCACCGTACTGAGCGGCACGTGCACGATCACCCCGAAGAAGGGTGCCGACATCACCTATACCACCGCGCCCGACACCGCGACCACCGATCCCGCCTCGCTCACGATCTACGCCTACGGCGACCTCGCGATCTCCGGCAACGGTGCGCTCGTCGGCGGCACCATCCCCGGAGCCAACATCGGCGCCGATCCCACCAAGCTCCAGATCTACGGCCTCGCCCCGACCAGCCAGAACTTCGACATCGGCGGCAACGGCAATCTCGCCGCCGCCGTCTACGCTCCGCGTGCCAACATGAAGTTCAACGGCGGCGGCTCCAGCGGCTACTTCGCCGGCGCCACGGTGGCCAACAACATCACCGTCAACGGCAACGGCTACCGCGTCCGCTTTCCCGAGGAGATGGCCGACATGAACAACGCCACCACCTACCAGATCTCGCGCTGGCTCGAGCTCACCGACCGCGCCGCTTGGCACGACTTCGCCGCCAACTGACGGCGCCCCCGCGATCCCCGGGAGCAGGCGGAGCGAACCCCGGCGTGCTGCTGGACGGCAGCACGCCGGGGTTCATCGTCTTCCGCCGTATGGACCGCGGCGGAGAAAGAGTGGTTTCGGAGCCTGTAAGCCAGATTCTGTCCGGCGCCTTGCGGCGCCGGCGCATTCATTTTTCTCGCACCCCTTGCGGGGCACGCCCGCGGCTGCGACCGGCGACCGGAGCCGCCTGGCGCGCCGCAGGTGCGACCTACCCGGGACGTATTCGGCGGGCCACCGCGTCCCCTATTTGGCCTTGCACCGGGTTGGGTTTCTCGTGCCGCCGGCGTCGCCGCACGGCGCGGTGGGCTCTTACCCCACCTTTTCACCATCACTCCCCGGCCGGACGAACGTGAGATTCGCCTTGGGCCGAGGGGCTGTCTGTTTTCTGTGATACTGTCCGTCGCGCCGCCTTGAAACGACGCGCCCCCGCTTGCGTGGGGAACCCTGCCCTGTGGTGTCTGGACTTTCCTCTCGGTTCAAAGAACGGAGCGAATGCGCGGCTCCGAAACCGCGCGCACCCTACGGTCCGCCCCGTCCCCCGCAACCACCGAATCCGCCAGCGCGCGAGCAAGCGCGCGCTGCACGACCAAACAACACAGCGCCGGCGCCCCTGCCGGCGATTCCTCCACCCGTTGGGCGCGGCCTCGGTCGCGCCGCTTTCGTGCGAGAGCCCCGGAAAGTGGAACCGCAGATGAACACTGTTCGGCCGTTCCGTCGTAGCGAAGCCCGTGAGGGCTTCGGTTCCATGTGGCACGGGTCTCCAGACCCGTGGTCCGCCACGCCGCCGCCGTTGAGCCTTCCCGTAGCGAAAGCCGCCAGGGCTTTCGTTCCCGAACCGGAAAACGACCACAGATTTCCCAGAGCGGCTCCGCCGCAACCAAGGCAGGTGGAACCGTTCTGCGGTACGGCAGAACACGCTGATACACGCCGATCCGGAAGATGGCCGAAGACCCGCCGAGCCGACACGGGAGACGGATTTGCCTCACGCGGAGGCGCGGAGGCCGCAGAGGGTTCGAAGGGTTGTTTCTCCGCGCCCTCCGCGGCTCCGCGTGCCACCACTCTGGAGTTCGCTCCCAGCCGGCTCGCGTGATCGAGGCAAACACCCCCGAAAAACGAGGGTTCGCGGAGATAGTATTGCGGATGTCCACGGATGTGGATCCTCCGGATCGGTGTTCATCGGTGTGGATCTGGGGCGAACTCATCCCCTTCGCAACGCCGCGTGTCGTCCCACGAGCCCTCCGCATCAGCGTTCATCTGTGCGCATCTGCGGTTCCCTCCCTTCCGGCCGGCGTGCGCACATCGACGCACTCCGGCCTTCGGTCACCCGCCTCAGGCCTTGGCCGCGCGCCGCTGCCGCCAGCGTCGCACACCGACAAACCCCAACGTCGCCGCGCCGAGCAGCGCCGCATACGTCGCCGGTTCCGGCACGCTCTCGTAGGTCAGCGTCAGGCTGTCCCCGCCCGCGATCCCGACAAAGAAGTTGCCGTGCGTCGGATCGAACGCGTTGGCGAAGTGTGTCGTGTCGACGCGGAAATAGTCGGCATCGAAGCCCGTGATCCCGTCCGAGGCCGTCAGCAGCGTCCACGTGTAGGATTTGTACTGGGTCGGGCTCCAGGTCCCGTCGAAGTTCGCGATCGTGCCGGCCAGGGTGCCAGCCAGTCCGAGCACCTCGAGCGTGAAGCCCTTCTCGCTCAGGTTGGACAAATTCAGGCTGCCGTCGATCACCAGCGTGTCGTACGCGGTCCCGGCGGCACCGAGGGTGTTGTTGACCTGCCACGCGTAGGACGCGCCATCGTACCAGGTCTGGCTTCCCGTCGTCAGCGTGCCGATGCTCGCCGTGCCATCCAACGCGAACGCACCGGGCGCCAACTCGCCGCGTACCGCCACCGTGCCGTTCACCGTGCCGATGCCCGCCAGCGTGCCGGCGGATTCAACCGTCACGGCCGAGCCCGCGGCCACGCTGCCGTTCACCGCCAGCGTGCCGCCCGTGATCGTCGTCGCTCCCGTGTAGGTGTTGGCCGCGCCCAGCGTCAGGATACCCGCGCCGGTCTTGGTCAGCGCGCCGGTTCCCGTCACCCGGCTCGTGATCGTGAGGTCGCTGCCGCGCGTGGTGTCTCGCTCCACGGCCACCGTGGTGCCAGTAGCGGCCAGCGCGAGCGAGCCGCCCGTGATCAACGAGGTCTGGTGCGCGCTGTTCGCGCTCGCCGTGATCGCGCCGGTGGGGCTCACCGTCTGCCCGTCGGCGATGCTGACCTGGCCGCCGTTGAGCGTGAGCGAGCCCATGGTCGTACCGACCCCGACATCGAGGATGCCATCGGATTTTACCGTCACTGGCGCATTGGGCGAGATCTGGTTCGCATAGCTGCTGCCCCTGTCCTCGCTGCTGCCCCAGATCTTCACTGACACGGTACGCGCATCCGCCGAATTCGCGGAGCCCTTGCCAATCGTGAGCGGGCCATTGATCCCGTAGTATCCCGGCGTGAACGGGCCCACGACCAATTCGAGCACACCGGCATTCACGTTGGTCTCGCCGGTGTACCGCGTGACATAACCATAGAGAGTCAGCGTGCCGGAACCCTCCTTCACCAACCCGCCCCTATCGCCCTCCACGCCCAGATTGGCGTTGAACCAGGTGTTGCCCGGCCCGTCGATCGTCAGGGTATTGGCGCCCAGCGCCACCGTGCGAGCGGCGTTGTAGCTGGAGTTGACGTAAAGCGTGCGGTCCGCCGTGCCAGAGTAGATCGTGGCGTCGGACCCGAGGCTGAGATTGCCTTGCCAAGTATTATTGCCGTTCACGCTGCGCAGCGCACCCAGACCGCCACCGTTGCCGTTGAGCTCCAGTGTGCCGGTGTTCGCCAGCGTCACCCCACCCGACAACTCGAGCGCCGCGCCGTTGGCCACGGTCGTGCTCGCATTGTTGCTCGACCGACCGAGCGCCTGCGCGCTGCGCGCGGAAAGGACACCGGTGCCGATCGTCGTCGCGCCACTGTAGGTGTTGGCGCCACTGAGGATGAGCGTGCCGGAACCGGCCTTGGTCAGGCCGTTCGATCCGGCGAGTACCGAGCTGATGGTTACGGAATCGGTCGCGACCCCGGTTTCCACCGTGATCGTCGGCACCGGCGCCTCATTGGGTCGCGCGAGGGTGAGAGTGGAGGACCGAATCAGGTAGTCCTTCGTGAGAAACTTCAGGCTGTTGACGTTGATACCGGTTCCCAGCGTAACAGTCCCGGCGGTGCCGCCGAAAACCGCCGTGTCGTCGGCATTATTGGTGTTGGACCAAGCCCTCAAGGTCCCGGTGTCAGTTCCCTCGCGCCAACGAAGTTGGTTACTCTGCGCGTTCGTGTTCCACGTCCCGGTGCCACCGGTGCCAGTGGTAGCGTTGCGATCCTGGTCCCAGAAATAATCCACCGCCCCGGCGGTCGAAGCGGCGAGAAGGCTGGCGAGCACGGCAGACCGCAGAAAGAGCGGCAGCGGCGAGAGCGGAAGGCGAGGAGAAGTCGAGTGCATGGGCCGGAGTGACAACGCCCCGCGCAGCCGTGACCGGCCAGACGCCGCGTTCTGCGAGCCTCGCCTGAAGGATCATCGTGTGGGGCGATGACCCCGCCAGAAACATAGGGTTTTTTCCTAGTGGCAAGCCGGGACCGGCCAGACACCTCTGCCGCCGAAGGCGGACTTAGGGTGAAAACCCCATACCGAGACAGAGTATAACCGTAGATCGAGCCTCGCTCATACCCGATCAGCGTGGCCGCCCGCCCGCGCGCAACCTTGCGCTGCTCTGTGATCTGCCCGGACGGCCGTTTCTAGGCATTCCATCCGTTGGTTCGGATCAGCGTCCATCTGTAGAGCAATCTCCGAAAACGCTGCATCTTGAGCACGGTCCACCTCGATCGCAGAACCGAGCGGGATCGCCCCAAAGAGGCACGAGAAGCCACAAGAACAATCCGGTCTTCTTGTGCATTTTTGTGCCTCTTCGTGGTGACAGTCCGGTTTGTTTGCAGCTCCGCTGCGCGGTGTTCATCGGTGGCAGAACCGTCTGCCTGCCCGTTCGGTGGCGCCTCTGCCGCGCAGGCCACGGCCGAACTGCCGGTTCGGGCGCGGTCGAAATCCTTGCCCGGATTTCTTCCGCAAGCGTCGCGCGCTCCTCCGGCCCCCGGCTCCCACCGCGCGCCCGTCGACTCGCGCCGGTTTCGCCGCGCCTCAGCCTCTACGTGGTCATGCCGTCGGCGGAGGGTGCGAGCTCGCACCGCTCGGCAAGAACGACTGCCACCGGGCTGAGCAAGCTCAGCCCCTACAACCGGAAGCAGGGGTCCAACCGGGGGCAACCCGCGCCAATGGTCCCGTTGCGCCTCAGCCTTCCCAGTACACGATCCGGCCGCAGTTGTCGCAGCACACGATCTTGGCGCCGGTGCGCGCATCGGTCTGCACGCCGTTGGAGACCTTGAGATGACACCCGCAGCACTTCTGGTCGCGCAGCGGCACGCACACCGGCAACGGTGTGCGCTTGGCGATCCGCACGTAGGCCTCCAGCGCCGGTGCCGGGACCTCCCCGCGCGCCTGCTCCAACTCGGCCTGGGTCTCGGTGAGCTGCCCGCGCATCGTCGCGGCCTTCTCCTCGAGCAGATGGATACGCCCCTCGTGCGCCGCGACCGCGGCGGCCACGGTGGCCTCCGCCTCCTTCAGGCGCTTCTTCGCCTCGTCGATGGCATACATCGCCTCGAGCTCCTTCTCCTCGAGCGCACCGATCCGGGCCTGCGCGGTTTCGATCTGGTGGCCGAGCGCCTGGTACTCGTCGTTCTTGCGCACCTCGAGTTGCTGCGTCTTGAAGCGCGCCACCGCCTGCTCGGCCGTGCCGATCTCGGTCTCCAGCGCCTTGCGCTTCGCCTCGGCCTCGCGCAGCGCCAGCTTGGCGGACTCCAGCCCCGCCTTCTCCTCCTCGATCTTGCGCCGCACCGCCGCGATCTCCTCGGGCACGTGCTTGATCTGCGTCTCCAGCGACAACCGCCGCTGGTCACGATCCTGGAACACGAGCAGTTTCTCGAGCGCGGGTGAAAGCATGGCCGCGGTGATGCCCGACGCCGAAAACCCGGTCAATCCCGCAGCCGCACATTTGCCGCGGCGCGCGCAAATTCGCGCCCAACACGATCAAGCGACACGGTCCCCCGTCGGGCGCGACCTCGGTCGCGCCGCTGCCGCGCGAGAGCACCCGGAAAATAGAACCGCAGATGAACACCGATCGGCCATTCCGTCGTAGCGAAGCCCGTGAGGGCTTCGGTTCCGCCCGGATCGTTCCCTCCTCGTAGAAGCCCGTGAGGGCTTCAGGTCCGGCGCCCCCAATGCGCGCCACGAAAAGGCGCCAGAAGGCAAAAAATCGGACGCTCGTTCTCGTGCGATCTCGTGCCTCTTTGTGGCAAGTCCTTCCGCCCCTCCGCGTCTCTGCGTCTCCGCGTGAGAGAGGATCGGGAATCCGGACTTCGTGCTCTTCGTTACCTTCTGTCGCCTCCGGATTCCCACCTCACGCAGAGCCGCGGAGTACGCGAAGTCGAAGGCGACCATTGCCGCGATCCGCTCCGGTCTCCGGTCCCGTGCAACCATCGCCCGCCCCAGCCTTGCCCCCGCACCGCCCGGCCGCATCATCCCGCCCATGTACCGAATCATCGGCGGCGACGGCCGCGAATACGGCCCGGTGTCGGCCGCCCAGGTCACCCAGTGGCTCGCCCAGAACCGCGCCAACGGCGACACGCGGATCAAGCCCGAGGGCGCCGCCGATTGGACCACGCTGGCCGCCCTGCCCGAGTTCGCCGCCGCCCTCGCCGGCCCGGCCGCGCCCCCGCCCCTGCCCGGCGAAGGCGCGGTGCCGCCCCAGGCCGCCACCGCGCCGGCGGAACCCACAACGTCACCGTTCGTTGGATTCACCGCGGCCGCCGCCGCGGACCCGGTCGAAGCTGCGCGGGCCTGCCTCGGCCGCCCCTTCCGGTTGAGCGTCATGGACACGCTGAGCCGCGGCTGGGACATCCTCGCGAGCCGTTTCTGGCTGGTCGCGGGGGCCACCGCGGTGGCGCTCCTCACCAGCATGGTCGCCGGCATGCTGCCGCTCGTCGGCATCGCCGCCTCCATCCTGCTCACCCAGGTCTTTTATGCCGGCATCTACTGGCTGATGCTGCGGGTCTCCCGCGGCGAGCCCGCCGAGTTCGCCGACGTCTTCGGCGGCTTCTCGCGCTCGTTCGCGCAACTGATGCTCCTGTCGCTGACGGTGTTCTGCTGCACCCTCGCGCTCGTCATGCTCGCGATGGGCCCCCTGCTCTGGGCGCTGTACCGTGCAGGGGTGTTCGCCGGCGCCGAACCCGATCCGACCCAAATGGTCGGACCACTGCTCTTCATGCCGGTGCTCATGCTCCCGCTGCTCTACCTCACGATCGGCTGGTTGTTCGCGCCCCTGCTGGTGATCGACCGCGGCATGGGCTTCTGGGAGGCGATGGAGACCAGCCGCCGCATGATCGGCAAACGCTGGTTCCGGATGTGCTTCCTCTATCTGGCGTTCATCCCGCTGATGATCGCCGGGCTGCTCTGCTTCATCGTCGGGATGTTCGTCGTGCTCGCGCTCATGTACGCGTCGATCGCCGCCGCCTACGAGACCGCCTTCCGCCCCGAGCCGGGCAACGACGGCGCGCGCCCCCTCAGCTCGACCGATCCCCGCGCCTGACAAACTGCGGGCCGGCGCCGCCCATGGCTGTGCCCCCCTCCCGGCCATGTGCACCCGCTATCTCCTGCTCCGGCCCGCCGCCAAGCTCGGCGCCACCCTCGGGATACCGGACTTCCCGTCATCACCTCCTCGCTACAACGCCGCGCCACGGCAGGCCCTGCCGGTCGTGCGGCGCGAAACGGGTTCGCACCGGCGTGAGGCCGCCCTCCTGCGCTGGGGTTTGGTGCCGGCCTGGTCGCCGGATCCGGCCGACGCCGCGCCCCTGATCAACGCCCGCGCCGAATCCGCGGCCGAAAAGCCGGCCTTCCGCGACGCCTTCCGCCACCGGCGCTGCGCCGTGCCCGCCGACGGTTTCTACGAGTGGCGACGCACCGCCGCCGGGCCGATGCCATGGCTGTTCGAGCACGCCGGCAACGAGTTGCTCCTGCTCGCCGGACTCTGGGAGCCCCACGTCGACCCCGAGGCGGATCCGGCCGGCTCGTTCGCCGTGCTCACCACCGCGCCCAACGCCCTCGTGGCCCCGGTCCACGACCGCATGCCCGCCCTGCTCCCCGTCGCCGCCCTCGACGAGTGGCTCGATGCCGCCACGCCGCCCGCGCGCCTGGCGCAACTCCTCGCCCCCTGCCCAGCCGACCGGCTGCGCGTCCGCCCCGTGCATCCGCGCCTTAACCACGTCGCCAACGACGACGCCTCCTGCCTCGAGCCCCCGCCGCCCGCACGGCAACTGGATCTGGGGATCGGCTGACCGGCGGCCGCGACGGCTTGTGGTCCATGCCCGCTCGTCCGCCCCTGCGCCGCGCTCCCCGCCTCCGCGATCAGGCTGGGCCGATGACCCAATTCTCGCGGGTCGTTGAACAGGCGCGGCACAAAAAAAGAAGACGCCGGGCCCCCTTGGCCCGGCGTCTGTACTGCACCCGATAGACTAGTCTAGAACTTGAACGTGTTGGTGAGCGTCCACGACTGCGACGGAGCGATGCGCCAGGCGGCGGGCGTGCCGTCAGGCTGAGTCGTGAGCGGGATCAGGCGGTTCCCGTCGCCGACGTTGCGGACGTTGAGCTGGACGTGCCAATCGATCTTGCTGGTGAGCTTGCGGCTGTAGCCGACCCAGAGGTCGATCGCGTCTTCGCGCGGTCCCATGTACGGGTTCGCGAGATCGTATTCGATCACGTTGGGGTTGTCCGTGGCCAGCGGACGGTAGCCGATGGCCACCTTGTCCTGCCAGCGATAGCCGGCGCCGACGGTGAGCCCCTTCAGCTTGCCGACCGTGAAGTCGTAGCTGGTGACGAGGTTGAAGCGCCACTTGCGCAGCTCGGGCGACGCAGTGCCTTCCAGCAGGCGCATCAGCGCGTACTGGGAGTAGAAGTTGGTGTTCCACATCGTGCGTATGGCGTTGTTCGGATCACCGCTCCAGACGCGCAGATCGCCGGCGTGGCCGGCCATCGCGTCGTTCACCAGCGTCACGAAGTCCTGCAAGGCGGTGCCGCCAACGTTGTTGCGCTGGGCGGTGACCTTCGCGGCATTGGCGCTGATGCGCCAGTTCGGGGTGACGTTGGCGGTGAACTCGAACTCGTAACCCTTGGATACCTGGTCCTCGGTCGCGGTGAACCCGGCCGGGGCCGTGGCGGAATGCGGCTGGACCGTGCCGAGGTTGGAGACCGACCACGCCGAGAGGTAGGCCGCCGGCAGGCTCCGCTGCAAGGCCCGCCATGCGGCCACGTCTTCATTCATGAGCGCATCGGCCGCGGCCCGATTCACGGTGTCCGACGTGTAGTACTGGTAGTGCCAGTTGCGGCTCTCGTCGTTCGCAGTGGACATGTCGCCCACACGCCCGAGGTGGTGCTCGTAGACATCGGCATAGTTGCTACCCCAGACGAGGAAGCCGGACAGGAACCAAGTGTTCAGCCCGGCGGTGCTGGAGGCGTCCTTCACCAGGTTCTCGAATTTGTTCACCTTGAGGGAGAACCGGCCGTCCTTGGTCGCCAGCATGACACCCTTGTCCGTCGTGCGTCCGCTGGGCAACGGGATGGGCGCGCCGTAGACATCCACGCGCGTGCCGGCCACCTGGAAGTTCTGCGACTCGTTGTAGAAGAGGTTCACCTCCAGCGGCAGGCGGGAACCGAGCAGCCGGTCCAGCTTCACGACGACGCTCCAGCTCGGCGAGTTCTGCTCGAAGACCGTGGGGTCGCCATCGAGCCGGTAGTTGCTGGTGGCCCAGTTCACGCGGCCCAGGTCCACGGACTTGTCCGTGTGGGTCGCCGGGTCGTTCACCATCCACCACGTGGAGGCGTTCTTCCCCCACGTCTTCACGATGTCGTTGCGAATACCGTACATGCCGACGATCGCGTCGTCCCAGAGATGGGCCTGCCAGACCGCGGAGCGGGAGTTGGACTTCGTCCGCTGCAACGTGGCCCCGGTCGTCAAGGCGTCGGCGTCGCCGTTCTCGTAGCGCAGGATGTTCACCGCGCTCGTCCGCCAGCCGGCGTAGTTGGCCGGATTCTCGGACTCCGTGACGATCTGCCCGTTCATCGGGTTGGTCCAGGCCGCGGCCGGGTCCACGCCCGTGGCCGTCCAGCTCGAGTCGAAGTACCGCAGGTTCGCGACGCCCGGCATGACAATGGCGTCACCCGCCCGCGGGATGTTGGCACCTGCCGCCGAGGTGCGGCCGGCCAGCGAGCCCTCGGTCAGATAGACCACCGGGTTGATCAGGTTCAGGCCGTTGTTCACGGGCAGTTGCTGCGGGTTGGCGGCGACCAGCTCCGGGTAGGCCCGATCCGGTGACCAGCGCATGAAGTTGCGCTGGTCCCGCTGGTAGCTGTCCTGGCTGTAGAGGCCGCTGAGCGTGTGGCGCCCGAGCAGCTTCAGCGCCCAGTTGCCCTTACGCTTGGCATCGAAATCGTGGTCGAAGAACACGCTGAGGTGGGCCGCCTCGCGCACCACATCGGTCGAGTTGTTGCCGAACAGGCCGCTGTCGGAGATGAACGCCTTGCCCACGTTCGGGTTGGGCGCGCCGTCCAGCCCGTTGGCGTTGAGATCGACATAGATGCCGGCCCGCTGATCGGTCATCAGCGAGAGCTGGCCGTTGTCGTAGTTCTGCTTGTCGTAGGCGACCTCGAAGCCGAGCTTCTGCTTGAGGAACGTCTGCGTGAGGGAGGCGCTGAAGTTGTTGAAGTTCTGCCACTCCTTCTTGTTCCCACCATCCAGCAGGTTGTTGTAGAAATCGAAGATGGAGGAGTCGGTCAGCGTGTTGTTGCGGTACAGGCCGAAGGCACTGTACGGCGCGTTCGTCTCGTTCATGACCGTCGAATAGTTGTCGACGCTGACACGCCGCGAATAGGGCAGGCCGCCGATGCCACCATCGATCGCACCGCTGGAGCCGATGCCGTTGATGTTGGAAAACTCGGAGAGCTCCAGCGACTGCAACACGGGATTGCCGGCGTTGTAGTTGGCCAGCGGGCCGCCGAAGCTCTGGCCAAAGTTGCCGACCCAAGGCTGGAAGTACGGGTTGGCTGTCCCGTCACTGTGGCCGGAGAACGCCTGCCCGTAGTTGTCGGGGTAATAGGTCGTCTGGTCCGGATTGTAGTGGGGGTTGCGGTCCTGCACCGTGCGCGGATCGTAGGTCGCCCGGTCCATGCTGGTGTACCACGGGGTGATGTAGTCGAGCGGAGTGATGGCGCGCGGATTGTTGCTGCGCACGCGGCCGGTCTCGTAGTTCAGCTTGATGGTGGTCTTGTTGCTCTCGTTGCTGATGAACCTGGGTTCCCAGCGCGCGGTGGCGAAGAGCCGCTTGTCCAGGCTGTAGGCCGGCTTCTGCTTGTAACGCTCGTCGTTGCGCAACAACGCCACACGCACCGCGAGCTCGTTCGCGATGAGCTGCTGGTTGAGGTCCAGCGAGGCGCGGTTCGTGCCGTTGCCGCCAAGGCGCACCTCGGCCTCGCCCATGTTGCGGAACTGGGCCGTCTTGGTCGTTGTATTAATGATACCCGCCGGGCTGCCCATGCCGAAGAGGATCGAGTTGGGCCCGCGCTGCATGTCGACGCGGTCGACATTGTAGGCGTCCCACGGGATCTCGCTCATGAAGAAGTTGCGCGTGTTATCGGCGGCGGAGAGACCGCGCACGCGCGTGTTGGTGTTCGGGGTGGTGAAGGTGTTCTCCTCCTGCTGGTTGCTGGAGGTGGCCCGGACGAAGTTGCCCCCGATGCTGCCCACCTCCGTCGCGGTGGCGTACTGCAGCAGCGTCTTGTTGTCGGTGGCGCCCGTGTCCCTCATGAACTCCGAGGTGATGACGCTGACGGCGGAGCCGACGTCCTTCAGCTGGGTGTTGATGCGGGAACCGGCCAGGGTGGTGGTGGCCACGTAACCGGTGGACTCCGAAGCGGTGACCTCGAACGGGCTGAGGACAACGATCTCCTCCTCGGCGGCGGTCGGCGGCTCGGCCGGCACCGGCGCGCTCTGAGCGGAGGCGGCGCCCGGCAACGTCAGGGACAGGACAGCGGCCGAGGCATAGGCGCCCGCCGCGATGGTTCTACAGGTCATGGTGATCTTTTCGTTGGGGATTCCGGGCCACCCGCGAAGGCGGCCCGACCCGTGGCGCACGGGCGGGCGTCCGCGGCGGTCGATGGGGCGGCCGCCGCAGTAGTCGGTTTCGCAACACCGGGCGTCCGCGGCGAGACGGCCGAGCCGTCGCCCCAGACGCCTGGTCCTGCAGCGAAGGGCTATCCCGCACGCGCACCTTCCCCGCGTGAATCGGTTCTACGCCGATTGATATCTGTTGTCCGCGGCCCCGGCCGGCATCGTCCGCATCCGGGCGATCGTATCTATTCCTTCGACCATCCGTCGGCGTGCGCCCGGGCCGGGCCGCCGCGCAGGCACCGGCGGCGATACGCTCCCGGCGTCTCCCCGGTCAGGCGCCGGAAGACGACGCACAGGTACTCCGTGTAGGCGAAACCCGTCCGCTCGGCGATGCGCTTGAGGGGCAGCTCGGTCTCGGCCAGCAACCGCCGGATACGCGCCACCTGCACCCGCCGGATCTCGGCCTGCGGCGACCGCCCGAGGTGCTGCCGGAATTTCTTCTCCAATTGCGCCCGCGAGACGGCGGCATGCGGCAGCACCTCGGCCACCGTCAGCCCCTCGCAGGCGTGTTCCGCGATATGGCGCACCGCCACCGCCACCGCGCGGTCGGAAATGGCCGACACGTCGGTGGAGCGCCGAATCACGACTTCCGCCGGATCGAGCCGCAGATCGCAGACGGCCACACCGCGGCCGGTCATCCGCTGCGCCAGATGTTCCGCCGCGCGATAGCCGACCTGAAACAACCCCGGATCCACGCTCGACAGCGTCGGCGTCGCCAATTCGCAACGGACGACATCGTTGCCGGCCCCGAGCACCGCCACCTCCTCGGGCACCGGGCAACCGGCCTCGCGGGCCGCCTCCAGCACCCGCACCGCACATTGGTCGTCGCTCGCCATCACGCCGACCGGCTTCGGCAGCTCCCGCAACCAGCGCGCCAGCACGCGCCCCTCCTCACCGCCGCGGTCGGACCCGTCGCCCGCCGCCGTCCTCAACGCCATGACCTCGGCTTTGTGCCCGCCGAGCCGCACCGCCTCGACAAATCCGACCCGCCGCTCCCGCGCCCAACCGACGGATTCCGGCCCCACAAAGGCGAAGCTCCGAAAACCCCGGTCGAGGAAGAATTCTCCGCCCATCGCACCGATCGCCACGCTGTCAGGACGTAGCGTGGACACTCCGGCAAAGGTCGGCGAATCGTCCAGATCGACCAGCGGGATCCCGCGCTCCGCACACGCCGCGACCAGGGCCGCCGAGGTGTTCTGGCTGATCACGCCGTCCCAGCCGCGGGCCAGGCGCTCCCGCAGCTCGTCCGCGGTCCGCGGGTGGTCGTCGGTCAGCGCACTCGAACCCCCGTGCGCCTGCTGGTAGTGTGCGATCCCACGCAACAACGCGGAGGCGCGATCGTCGCCGGTACGAAACACCAGCAGCGTCCGTGGACGCCGTCCGACTCCGGCCGCGGCGCCGGCAGGCGGCCGGATCGCCCCCCCAGGGTCGTCGGGAGCGGAGACGAGCGGGCCGGCTGGCTCGTGCGGGAGGGAAGAGTCGATCGAGTCTGTGGGGACGTTGTCCAAGCAACCCGAAAAGCCCGCAGCACCCGAAATCCCTTCACCCCCGCGCCACGCTTCCGCTCGCGGCCACGGCCGTCGGCCCGCCTGTGAATCCACGCCCCAATCACACCGCCCGCGACGGCGCCTCCGGCCTCGACGCCCCGCCCACCGCACCAGCTCGACCTCGGCCTCGGCTGACCGCGGGCTTGTGGTCCCGGGAGGCGGCGCGACCAAGGTCGCGCCCTAAGGGAGGCCGGGTCGCCGCGGCCCGAGCGCTCGCCGCGCCCCCGTTGCTTTCGGCTGTGACTTTCCGCCCGCTTTGCGGCACCACACACGCACTCGCTCGGTAACCAATCTTCCCGCCCACTCCATGCAACGCACCCTCGTCAAAGACGCGCTGGCGCGCACCGCCCCCCTCGACCCGGTCCTGCTCCAAGGTTGGGTCCGCACCCGCCGCGACAGCAAGGCCTGCTCGTTCCTCGAGCTCAACGACGGCTCCTGCCTGAAGGGCCTGCAGATTGTCGTCGACCGCACCCTGCCCGACTACCCGCAGGTCGAGCGCGCCGCCACCGGCGCCTCCATCGAGGTCCGCGGCCAGCTCGTCCCCTCGCAGGGCCAGGGGCAGCAATGGGAGGTGCTCGCCCGCGAGCTCAAGGTCGTCGGCCCAGCCGACGGCACCTACCCGCTCCAGAAGAAAGGCCACACGCTCGAGTTCCTGCGCGAGATCGCGCACCTGCGCCCGCGCTCAAACCTCTTCGGCGCCATTTTTCGGGTACGCAGCCGCCTCGCCTACGCGATCCACCAGTTCTTCCAGGAACGTAGCTTCACCTACGTCCACACCCCGCTCATCACCGCGAGCGACTGCGAGGGCGCCGGCGAGATGTTCCGCGTGACCACGCTCGACCCGAAGTCGCCCCCGCTCCAGGAGGACGGCACGGTGGACTTCGCGCAGGACTTCTTCCACAAGCCCGCCTACCTCACCGTCAGCGGCCAGCTCGAGGGCGAGGTCTTCGCCTGCGCGCTCTCGAACATCTACACCTTCGGCCCCACCTTCCGTGCCGAAAACTCGCATACCTCGCGCCACGCCGCCGAGTTTTGGATGATCGAGCCCGAGATGGCCTTCTGCGACCTCCAGGGCGACATGGACCTCGCCGAGGAATTCGTGAAACAGCTCATCCGCGACGTGCGCACGCACTGCGCCGCCGACCTCGAGTTCTTCGGCAAGTTCGTCGACAAGGACCTGCTCGCCCGCCTCGACTTCGTGCTCGAGCGCCCCTTCCAGCGCGTGAGCTACGACGAGGCCGTCGACATCCTCATCAAGAGCGGTCGCGAGTTCGAGTTCCCCGTCCTGCCCGGCAGCGCGCTCCAGGCCGAGCACGAACGTTACCTCACCGAGGTGCACTTCAAGTGCCCCACGACCGTCTTCAACTACCCGAAGGGCATCAAACCCTTCTACATGCGCCTCAACGACGACGGCCGCACCGTCGCCGCGATGGACGTGCTCGTGCCCGGCATCGGCGAGATCATCGGCGGCAGCCAGCGCGAGGAACGCCTCGACGTGCTCCAGGAGAACCTCCGCCGCCTGGGCCTCGAGGAGAAGGACTATTGGTGGTACCTCGACCTGCGCCGCTACGGCACCGTGCCGCACGCCGGCTTCGGCCTCGGCTTCGAGCGGTTGCTGATGTTCGTCACCGGCGTGGCCAACATCCGCGACGTCATCCCCTTCGCACGCACCCCCGGCTCCGCCGATTTCTAGAGGGGAAACCACGCCGCCGGCCCATTTGCCGGTCCTCCGGAAAAATGTCGGCCAAAGGGTTCTTGACAGGGGTTGGGCCGTTTCTACCGTCGCGCCTCTCCCGTTCCACGGGGTGGTAGCTCAGCTGGTTAGAGCGTCTGCCTGTCACGCAGAAGGTCGCGGGTTCGAGTCCCGTCCATCCCGCCATTTTGAAGGCCGCCGGTTTCCCACCGGCGGCCTTTTCGTTTTCGGGCACGGGCGGCGCGGCGAGCGGAGCTTCTCGCAGGCCGCGCCCCGCCGCGGTCACTGCCCCGCGGCGACGCGCGTCAACCGGTAGAGCCGGGCCCCGTGGTAGGGAACCAGCGGCGCGAAGACGCCCGACAGTTCGCCCAGGTCGGCGTGCTGCCACAGATCGCGCACGCGCACCGGCGCGCCGCCGACCAGCGCCGCCAGGTCGACTTCGATCGACAAGCCGGGGCCTTCGTCGGTGTTGGCGGTCGTGCCGACCACCGTGAGGAAGCGGACCGCGCCGGGCCCCTCGTGCTTGGGATCGATCCCGGCGGCGGCGCGGAACCGCACCGCGCCCGCGGGCACCGCGTACTCGATCACCGCGGAAGCCAGCGCACCGAGGCCGAGCACCTGCTCGCCATCCTTCGCGATCTTCGCGCTGTCCCACTGCGCGTCGGCGCGCATCCACGCCCCCGCGGTGAGCGGGACCTCGGACCCGTCGGCCATCACCCAGCGCGGCTCGCGCCACAGGACCGGCACGAAGCCGTCGAACTCGCCCGCCGGCTCGGCGACGAGGAACAGCGCGCGACCGTCGCGCACCTCGATGTCGATCGCATTCACGCTCTTGGTGCCGACCGCCACCGCGCCGGAATCGTGCCGGGCATTGGCCGGAACCAGTTGCACGCGGTCGCGGGCGTTGAAGAGCGCGAGATAGGTGTCGCCATTCGCCGGATCCTTCGCTGTCCAGGCGACCAACCCGTCGCGGTCGAAGAGCGGGCGGTTGTCCGTGCTGTGCTGGTTGACGGCGAGCACCTCGTCGTTGGTAAGCAAAGCCAGCGTGGCGGCGTCCGTCTTGGTGAGATCGCCTCCGTGCATGAGCGGCGAACGCGCGATCGACCACAGCGTCATCAGCGTGAGTTGCTCGTCGGGCGTGAAACGTGTGGTCCGCGCGCCCTGCATGATCGTGCCGAGCGGCAGCATGTCGGCATCGGGCCAGGCGCCGGGGCGGCGGTGCGGATTCCAGTTGGCCAGCCGCGCGAACTGCTCGCGCAGCGCCAGCCAGCGGTCCCAGAAGTCGTCGCTGATGCGCCAGAGGTTGGCGTGGTTCGTCACGTGGTCGGCGGCGCGCAGGTCGGTCGCCCCGGGCGAGAGGCTGAGCACCATCGGGCGGCCCGTCTTGTCGATCGCGCGGCGGATCGCCTCGACCTCGGGCTGGTTCTGGAAATACGGCCGGCTGAGGTCGTCGACCTTCACGTAGTCGACACCCCACTCCGCGAGCAGCGCGAAGACCGAGTCGTAGTACGCCTGCGCGCCGGGCTTGGCCATGTCGACGCCGTACATGTCGGGATTCCATGGGCACACGTGGACCTTGTCCGCGATGTCCTGCGCGCGCTGCTCGGTGCCGAGGATGGGCAGGTTGCGCTCGACGGCCTGCCGCGGGATGCCGCGCATGAGGTGGATGCCGAACTTCAGCCCGAGCCCGTGGACGTACGAGGAGAGAGCCTTGAAGCCGTTGCCTCCCTCGGCCGACGGGAAGCGGTTGGTCGCCGGCTGGAGGCGGCCGTGGGCATCCATCGTGAGCACAGCGTCGGCCCGGTAGCCGTGGTCCTTCGCACCGGGCTCGTACCACTGGATGTCGACGACCACGTACTGCCAGCCATGGGCCTTGAGGTGTGCGGCCATGAAGTCGGCCTGCGCCTTCGTCTGCTCCTCGGTCACAGTGGTGGCGAAGCAGTCCCAGCTGTTCCAGCCCATCGGCGGGGTCGACGCCCAGTCGAGGAACGCGGGCCGCGCCGCCTCGGCCGCGTGGCCGAGCACGCCACCACCGAGGGCGACGGCGGAGCTGAGGAGGAGTGAACGGGAGGAGGACATGAAGGACATCGGGGGAAGAAAGGTTGCCGGAAAACGTGCCCGGCGCGAGACGGGCGGGAAGGGCACGCCTATTGCCGCCGATCCTCCCCGCGGTGACAAGCCCCGGCGTCGCTCACTCCAGCGCGACGATCGTCGCGCGCGTCCCCTCCATCCGGATCTTCACATCGAACGCGAGCAGCCGCATCGCCCAGTCGCCCACCTCGCCGCGCTGGTGCGCCGGCCGCGGGTCGAGCGCCACCAGCGACTCCACCAGCCCGCGCAGCTCGTCCGCGGTGTAGGCCGGCAGCTCCGCCGGCGTGCGTGCCGCCATTTCCGGGATACGCTGCCGCGCGGCCGCGCTCCACTCCACCGCGGCCGCCGGCGCGGGTGCCTGCGCGATCCAGCCGTCGCGCGTCGCCGATCGCGGCAGATCGTGGTCGGGGTGGTAGGGCCGCAGGTCCACCACCGGCGTGCCGTCGAGCAGGTCGACGCCGCGGAAGCGCAGCGCCGGCTCGTCGAAATCGACCGCCTCGAGTTCGAGCAGCGAGAGCCCGAGGAAGTTGGGCCGATGCGGCGAACGCGTCGCCCACACGCCCATCTTCTCCTTGCCGCCCAGCCGCGGCGGCCGCACCAGGCCCTTCCAGCCCTCCGTCACCGTCGCGTGGAACACGAACGTCACCCACAGGTGCGAAAACCCCTCCAGCCCGCGCATCGCGTCGCGCCACACCGCCGCCGGCTGCGCGGCCGAGAAGCGCAGGATGCCGCGCGCCAGCGGCGCCAGGCCGGGTTGGCGGGGAATGCCGAACTTCTCCGGGAAACACGTGCGCAGGGTGCCGATGGTCTCGATTTCCACGGCGCCACCGTAGAACGCCCACCGCGCCAGTTTCGATGCCAGAAACCGCCGCCCGCCCCGCCGTTCCCCGCCGTAGCGCTGCGCGCGAGCGCAGCGATTTTCGCCCCGGCTCCCCTGTCTCCGGTTTGATGCCAGAAACCGCCACCCGCACCTCCACTCCCCGTAGCGCTGCGCGTGAGCGCAGCGATCCTCGCCTCGGCTCCCTGGGGCCGGTTTGATCCTGAATTCCGCCGACGACAGAAGGTAACGAAGGAAACAAAGGCACGGCGGACCAAAGGGAACCGGCGCCCGCCACCAGGGAGTTGCCCTTCACCTGCCAGGCGACGATCGGGCCATCGATCCATACCCACCCAACTCGTCCCCGCTTCGTTCCCCTCGTTGCCTTTTGTCGGTCCCGGCCACGTGTCTCCGGTTCCTCGCTCCGGTTTCCCTCGTTGACTCCCCGCGCCGGTCTCCGGTGAGGTGGACGACTTCCGCACCCATGAGCGACAAGCGCATTCCCTTCACCCTCGACCAACTCGAGACCATCGCCGCGCAGGTCGGCACGCCGTTCCACCTCTACGACGAGGCGGCCATGCGCGCCAACGCCCGCGCCTTCCGCGCGGCCTTCGCCTGGGTGCCCGGCGGCTTCCAGAACTTCTACGCCGTCAAGGCCCTCCCCAACCCCCACGTGCTCGCCGTCCTCCGCGAGGAGGGCTTCGGCGGCGACTGCTCCTCCCTGGCCGAGCTCAAACTCTGCGAGGCCGTCGGTATCCGCGGCGAGGACATCGTCTTCACCTCCAACGACACGCCGGCCCACGAATACCGTGAGGCCGCCCGCCTCGGCGCGCTCATCAACCTCGACGACTTCAGCCACATCGCGTTCCTCGAGCAGACGCTGGGCAAGCTCCCCGACTTCCTCTGCTTCCGCTACAACCCCGGCCCGCTCAAGGCCGGCAACGCCATCATCGGCAAGCCCGAGGACGCCAAGTACGGCTTCACCCGCGAGCAGATCGTCGAGGGCTACCGGATCCTCCGCGCCAAGGGCGTGAAACGGTTCGCCCTGCACACGATGGTCGCCTCCAACGAGCTCGACCCCGCGTACTTCGTCGAGACCGCACAGATGCTCTTCGACCTCGCCATCGAGGTGCACCAGAAGACCGGCGTCCGGATCGAGCTGCTCAATCTCGGCGGCGGCATCGGCATCCCCTACCGCCCCGGCCAGAAACCCGTCGACCTCGCCGCCGTCAGCCGCGGCATCCAGGCGGCCTACGAGCACACGCTCGTCCCCGCCGGCCTCGCCCCCATGCGCCTCACCATGGAGTGCGGCCGCATGGTCACCGGCCCCTACGGCTACCTCGTCACCCGCGTGCTCCACAAGAAGGCCATCTACAAGAACTACGTCGGCCTCGACGCCTGCATGGCCAACCTCATGCGCCCGGCGCTCTACGGCTCGTACCACCACATCACCGTGCCGGCTCGCGAGGGCGGCCCGCGCAAGACCTACGACGTCACCGGCTCGCTCTGCGAGAACAACGACAAGTTCGCCGTCGACCGCGAGATCGCCGACCCCGCCCTCGGCGACCTGCTCGTCCTCCACGACACCGGCGCGCACGGCCACGCCATGGGATTCAACTACAACGGCAAGCTCCGCTCCGCCGAGATCCTCTGGCAGGGCGGCACGCAATACCGCCTCATCCGCCGCGCCGAGACGCTCGCCGACCACTTCGCCACGCTCGACTTCCCCGGCCTGAAGGCCTGAGCCGCGCCGCCGCTTCCCGTGGCGCTTCCCGTAGCGCTGCGCGTGAGCGCAGCGATTCTCGTGGCACGAGCAACTCGCCACAGCCCCCTTTAGCCGGCCGCGCGGAGACCGCCCTCGTTTTCTTCGGTCGCGGCCTCACTCTCCGTAGCGAAGCCCGTGAGGGCTTCGACTCCGGCACCTCCGGTCGGCGACTCCAGTGATTGGAGCCACCGCCGCGCCCTGCTTGACCCTTGGCAGGGGAGCAATGATCCCGCGGCTCGCCGAGCCGCGGCCGCTCCGTAGCAAAGCCCGTGAGGGCTTCGCTGTGCCCGCGAGGTGACGACGCTACCGGCGGAGGATCGACCGCGGGGTGCCTCGCTCGGCGCCGTCGCCACCGAACTCCTGGTGGCCACGAAACGGCACGAAGAGACAGAAAGGCTGAGATTGAAAAGCAGCCCACCCCCGTCGTCCCTACGTCCGCGGCATCCATCTGGGTGATAATACCTGCCCGGATCGGATATGCCTCCCGTGCGTTGAGAGCAGCGCATCACGTGCTTCTTCCCCGTTTCTACTGCGGTGCGTCCGCCGATCCGCCCCATCCGGCCCTACTGCGATTCAAGTCCGCCCCATTCCGCCCGATTGGGTAACTCCCCCACATGCGTGCCCTAAGTCTCGAACGCAGGATCCTGCTTCTGGTCCTGCTGCCCCTGCTGGGCGGCCTCGTGCCGGCCCTTCTGATCGTTCTCCGTGCCCACTCCGAGGTGACCGAGCTCCGCCAGCTCGGCCTGCTCTCCGAGGTGGTCTGGAAACTCGGCGCCCTCGAGTCGCGCCTCGCCCAGGAATTCTCCAACTGGTACATGTTTCTCCCGGGCTCGGACCTCGCCCCGGCCGCCGTCCAGGAGGCGCGCCAGAAGCAGGAACAGTGGCGCGGCGACACCGACGCCGCCATCACCGCGTACCAGACCGAACGCGCACGCATCGACGCCCGCCAGCTCTCACCGCTCCTGCAGGCCGCGCTCAACCGCATCGAGCAGCGCGTCGCCAGCCTGCCCGCCCTCCGGCAGGCCGTGTACAACCAGGTCCCGGGCGCCAAGGCCGACCCCATCATCGACGGCTATCGCGACTTCCAGCGCGACGTCAGCGGTGTGCTCCCGCTGCTCGTCGACGCCTCCACCAACGACGTCGTCGTACGCAAACTTGCCGTACTGCCCAAGTTCATGCTCGCCCGCAAGGCGCTCGTCGATTCCGGCGGCATGATCTACTACTTCCACCAGCTGCGCACCGCCCAGCCGCCCCGCCAGCTCTCCCCCCGCGAGGCGCTCTTCATGCTCAACAGCGTCGACCTCGCCGAGACCCATTGGCAGGACATCGTCGCCTTCAGCCAGGGCCCGCTGCGCGACCACCTCGTCGCCCTGCACGACTCCGCCGCCTACCGGACCGCGATCGAACTCATCCGCGGGCACGGCCAGGCCGCCCTCGACAACACCGCCCCGCCCCTCGCATCCACCCAGGAGTGGGAGCCGCATTGGGTGCTCATCGACGTGCAACTGGGCAAGGAGGTCGACGCCGTGCGCGACGACTTCAAATCCACCTGCGCCACCCTCACCAACCGCGCCCAAAGCCGCCGCCTCTGGGCGGGCGTCGCCGTGGTGTTGGCCGTGGTCCTCGTCCTCGTCTGCACCCGCCAACTCGGGCGCAGCATCGCCGGCCCCGTCATGCGCACCACCGACGAACTCTACACCGAGGCGCAGAAATCCGCCGAGGAGGCCGCCACCCTCCGACTCGCCGCGGCCTCCGTCGCCGAGGGTTCCTCCACCCAGGCCTCCTCGATCGAGGAAACCAGCACCACGCTGGAGGAGGTGGCCGGCATGACCCGCACCAACGCCGAGCACGCCGCCCGCGCCCAACAATCCGCCGCCGCCGCCCGCACCTCCGCCGAGAAGGGGGCCGAGCAGATGCACCGTCTCGACGAGGCCATGACCGCGCTGCGCGCCTCCAGCCGCGACGTCACCCGCATCATCAAGACCATCGACGAGATCGCCTTCCAGACCAACCTCCTCGCCCTCAACGCCGCCGTCGAAGCCGCCCGCGCAGGCGAAGCCGGCGCCGGCTTCGCCATCGTCGCCGACGAGGTCCGCACCCTCGCCCAACGTTGCGCCGCCGCCGCCCGCGAGACCACCGACAAGATCACCCACTCCGGCGAGCGCACCGTCGCCGGCGCCGCCCTCGGCACCGAGGTGGGCCAGACTCTCGCGGAGATTCTCGCCCAGGTCCGCGAACTCGAGACCACCGTCGCCGCCATCGCCACCGCCTCGCGCGAGCAGAGCACCGGTATCGGCCAGATCGCCACAGCCACCCACCAGATCGACGAGGTCACCCAGGCCAACGCCGCCGCCGCCCAGCAGACCTCCGCCGCCGCCCAGCAGCTCGAACACCGCGCCCGGTCCTTCATGCAGGCCTCGCGCCATCTGCAGGAAGTCGTCCTCGGCCGCATGGCCGCGGATACCCCCTTCTCGCCCCCGGTCGAGCCGTCGCCCCTATCCACCCCGGAGAACAACCTGCAGCCCCCCTCGCCAGCCACTTCGCGACGCTCGACCTCCCCGGTCTGAAAACTTCAGCCAGCCGCCGGTCCCTGTAGCGCTGCGCGTGAGCGCAGCGATCTTCGCCGCGCGAGCACCTCGCCACAGCCTCCTGTAGCCGGCCGCGCCGAGGCCGGCCTCCGACCACCGCGCCGCCACGCGAGACCTTCCCGTGTAGCGACGCGCGTGAGCGCGTCGTCGCTCTTCGCTCCACGGCCTGGCCGAGTCCGATCTGCAGTTGGCGCCCCGCGTAACGCCAGCGGACACCCGTGCTCGCGCGAGTCTTGCGCCGCGCCGCCGCCACGGGCACCGTCACCACAGGTCAAACGCACCCCGCCCCTCCATGTTGCCCCTGCTCCGCCAAGCCGCCCGCTCCCTCGCCAAGTCGCCGGGCTACACCGCCATCGCCCTGCTCACCCTCGCCCTGGGCATCGGGGTGAACTCCGCGATGTTCACGCTGGTCGACGCCCTGCTGTTCCGCCCCGCGCCCTTCCCTGAACCCGAGCAGCTCGTGCAGGTGGTCGCCCGCCCCGCCTCCGGCGGCACGCGCCCCTACTCGTACGTGGAGCTCGGCGAGATCCGCGATCGCCGCCCGAGCTTCGCCGGGCTCACCGCGCTCTGCCACACCGCCTTCGGCCTCGCCGAACCCGGCCAGCCCGCCGAGCGCCTCGGCGCCGCCACCGTGTCCGCGGATTTCTTCGCCACCTTCCGCATCGCGCCGCTGCTCGGCCGCGCCTTCGCCCCCGAGGAGTTCCAGCCGGGCCGCACCAACGTCGTCCTGCTCAGCCACCGCTTCTGGCAGCAACGCTACGCCGGCGCCCGCGATGTCGTCGGCCACACCCTCCGGCTCGACGGCACCGTCGTCACGATCATCGGCGTCATGCCTCCGGTCTTCGACTACCGCCCGCTCTGGAACGGCGCGGCGCTCTGGCGCCCGCTCGACTTCACCCGCGACCAGATCGAGTGGCGCGACTACCGCACGTTCGAGCTCGTCGGCCGCCTCGCCCCCGGCGTGGCGCCGGCGCGGATCGACGCCGAGCTCGCGCCCGTGGTCGCCGCCCAGGCGCAGCAGTATCCCGAATCCTACGCCGGCCTGCGCTGCACCGCCGTGCCGCTGCACCGCGCGCTGCTCGACACGCTCAGCCAGCGCATCTCCTGGATGCTGCTGGGCCTCTCCGGCTTCGTACTGCTCATCGCCTGCGCCAACCTCGCCAACCTCCAGCTCGCCCGCGCCACCGCCAGGCTGCGCGAGCTCGCCATCCGCGCCGCCCTCGGGGCCTCCCGCTTCCATCTCATCCGGCAGCAGCTCGTCGAGTCCGTCCTGCTCTCGTGCGCGGGCGGCTTGCTCGGCGTCGCGCTCGCCTTCGGTCTCAACCGGATCGTCGACCGCAGCCTCGTCGTCGGCGGCACCACCGGTTCGCTCCAGCTCGGCCTCGATCCGCGGATCCTCGCGCTCACCTTCCTCGTCGCGCTCGGCACCGGCATCCTCTTCGGCCTCGTGCCGGCGTGGTTCGCCTCGCGCACCGATGTGAACGCCGCCCTCAAGTCCCAGGCGCGAGGCTCCAGCGCCGGGCGCGGCCACCATCGCGTGCGCCAGTCGCTCATCGTCGCCGAGGTGGCGCTCGCGCTCGTGCTGCTCGGCGGCGCCGCGCTCCTCCAGCGCGGCTTCGCCCGCCTGCTCGAACGCCGCCCGGGCTGGGACACCGACCGCATCCTCGCCGCGGGCCTGCCGATCCCCGAGACCCGCCGCGAGTACGCGACCGACCCGCAGCGCGCCGTGCTCTTCCGCACCCTCGAGGAGCGCCTCCAGCGCATCCCCGGCATCGAGTCCGCCGCCATCGCCACCGCGTTGCCGATCTTTTCCTACAACGGCGACCGCCAGATCCTCGTCGAGGGCCAGTCGCCGGGCGCTGCGCACCTGCCCGCCGCCTTCCACGTGATGGTCAGCTCCGGCTACTTCCGCACCCTCGGCATCCCGCTGGTCGCCGGCCGGCTGTTCGAGCCTGTCGTCGATCCCCAAGGACCGCGCGTGATCGTCATCAACGAATCCCTCGCCCGCGCGCTCTGGCCCGACGGCGGCGCGGTCGGGCGGCGGATCGGCAGCATGGACAGCGGCCAGCCCTACTGGGCCGAGGTGATCGGCGTCGTGCGCGATGTCGACGGCGCCGCCAACACCCGTGCGCCCGCCACACCCTACCAGATCTACAAGCCGCTCGCGCACGAGCCGTGGTCGTACGTGTCGCTCGTGTTGCGCAGCCCCGCGCCCGCCGGCCTCGCCGAGCAACTCCGCCGCGCCCTGGCCGAGGTCGATCCCGACCTCGCCGCCTTCGGCGCCAGCACCGTGCGCCAGACCGTCGACGCGGAGCAGCACAACCTCGTGCTCGCCGCGCGCGCCCTCTCGGCCTTCGCGTTCGTCGGCCTCGCCCTCGCCGCCATCGGCCTCTACGGCGTGATCGCCAACCTCGTCGCGCAACGCACCGGCGAGTTCGGCATCCGCCTCGCGCTCGGCGCCCGCCCCGCCTCCGTGCTGGGGCTCGTGTTGCGCCATGGCCTGTTCCTCACCGCGGTCGGCGCGGTCCTCGGCCTGGCCGGCGCCATCGCCCTCGGCCGGGTCCTCGCCGCGCTCCTGCCGCGCATGGTCGGGCTCGATGCCATCGCGCTGCTCGCCGTCACGGCCACGCTCTTCCTCGCCACGCTTGCCGCCTGCTGGGTCCCCGCCCGCCGCGCCACGAAGGTCGACCCGCTCACCGCCCTCCGCGCCGAGTGAGCCGCGCGGGCGCGCACGCTCACGCCGTCAAGCGCGTTGCGACCAAACCGGGAGACACTCCTGATCGGTGTCTATCGGTGTTCATCTGTGGCGTTTCCCTCCGTCGGGCGCGTACCTCCGCTCGATGACATCGAAAAATGGAGCCACCGATCCACGCAGATCGCCCGTACCGTCGTAGCGAAGCCCGTGAGGGCTTCAATCTCGCCTGATCGTCCACAGCTCACCGGCAACCGGACACTGGCAACCGCCCGTGGGCACTCACGCCGCCACGGCGCCACGTTTCGATCCGCCGGGCTCACTCCCCCGTGCCCGGCCTCTACCCACGCCCGGGCTAGGGCTTCTTGCGATAGACCGCGCCACATGCACGGCAGACGTACCGGCGGCCGCGCACGCGCAGCTCGATCATCCGCGAAAACGCCACCACGCCGAAGGTGAGCGGCAGCGAGACCCACCCCGTGCCGAACCCCTCGTCGAGCGACCGCTCGACCACATCGCCCGAACCGCAATGCGGGCACCCGTAGAGACAGCGGTGGTTTTCGTCCGGGATCAGACGGAGGACCTCCCGCGCCGCCTCGACCGACTCCTCCGGGACGAACAGCGCATAGACCGGCAACCGGCCCAGGTAGACCTGGTCCATCCCGGTCGGCACATAGAAGACCAGGGCCTCGATCTCCGCCGCCATCAGGTCGAGCTGGCGCTCATTCGCCTCCCCATAGGACGGATAATGGCCGATGTACTTCATCCGCTCCTTCAATACCTACGGACGAGGCGCGGCGGGCCGCTGATCCGGTTGGGCGGGCGGGGGCTCCGTCGACGCGCCGCATAGTTGCTCAGGCTGCCCTCTTCTCGTGATCTCTCCCACGCTGATCGAGGGTACCACCAACCACTGTGATCGCCATAGGGCATCAACCGGAACCTCTTCGATCAGCCTCTGGTTCTCTCCTGCCTCTGATTCTTTCTGCAACGAAAGCAGTTCAAGCGTCTCCAAATTCACAACGACTCTATATTTCACGCGCGGCTCCGCGCCCGGTGCCGCAATTACCAGATATGGCGGGAGGAGCTTGGGATCGTGATACCACGATGCGGTAAACCGGAAATCGCCATCTGTCGGTTCACCCCACAACCGCCAGATGCAGTCGGGGATGCGCGCTTCGAGGCCCCCGATCCGAACTGTCTTCACCTCAGATGAGAACCTCGCTGGGAGATACTTATCGGGCAGGCCGGAAAACACTCCATCGCGGCAAGTCAGAATCCGATCTTGGTGCGCTCGGGCAGATGGGCACAGAAGCCCGAGCACCAGAACCAGAAGGTATAGATGTCGCAGCATTTCTTTGCCTAGCGGTTCAGGTCAGGAACGCCGGCCATCTGGCTCAATCGAAGAAGACGGGGCCTTTGCCGGCGTTCCCTGTAGTGGGTTGGGCTTCTTTCCGTCATCCCTAACATGGTTGTAGATTGGAGCATGGTCGATTCGCCTGAAGAACTCGTCTGCGAAATCTATCACGCTTCTCTTGGCCCACGCAACGGAACCAGCACATAGGCACCTGTCCGGAAAGAATGAAAAGAACCCATTCTCGAAATCGTCTTGAGGAAACTTTCCACTAAGCTGCTTTTGCATCTTCTGAATCGTTAGCTCGTTCGGATCAGCGGACATGATGACCACGCTCTCTGGCTCATAATGTATGAGTGCATTCCTCAACCTAACGACTGCATCTGCATCTTGATAGTGACTCGCGCCGGCTTCGAATGCTGGCTTACCGAGGATATCGAGAAGTATCTGATATTTTTCCAGTGTCGCGAAACGAGCCGTTCGGGGGATATCGCGCCTCCAAAGGGCTCGGACCATCTCGGACGTCCGACCGACATCTATGTGAGGTCCACCGTCAACAATCTCCGCATAGATCTCATTGATGAGCGCCTCCAGAAACGCACCGGACGTGAAGATGGCTGACGCGCATATCGCACGATACGCACTGCGATTCGCGTCATTCCGGTCGGCAGCCAGAACGTCGCGAAGTCGATGCGCTTCACGGTGCAGGTATGAAAGACCCTGCACGTGCTGGATCGACAGATAGGCTCGAGTCGCAATCTTCATGCTTTGCCCCAACGATTCAAGTCTGCCACGCCGGGAATCGGACGTCGCTTGAAAAACGGACGCGTCTACAGGCGTTGTGCAGTAGCGACTTGTTGGGCTTCTTCATGATTCCCGTTTGGCTTTTCGCGCCTTGAATTCCCTGTACCGCTCTGCCAGGTCGTAGATATATTCTACAATCGCATTGGCGAAATTCTGGAGGTCTTCCGCGTCCTCCCGGGTGATCGCAAAATCGTCAGGATGTGCCGCCAAGTTTCTGAAGGCGTGCAGCTCAGTCCCCCACTCGTGGAGTCGATCATCGATCACACCTGCCTCTTTGAGTCGCCGTATTCCCTCAGCAAGCATAACCTTGTTCTTTTGTTTCGGTGGCGCTCCCGCGGGCTGGTACTCGAAATCCTCGGGATGCAATGCGTGCCGGCACACTGCTTCGATCGCGCGACCGATCATTGCGCATGCAGCAGTATATGACTCGACCTGCATGCATCTGTCAGCCTCTGAGAGAGAGTCCTTGACCACCTTCGGGATGTTGAAACTGGAAAATGCTTTTTTGGGGCGAGGGTAAACCCGAACAACATCGGACCATCGATCATCCTCGGCGTCGATACCCGCGAAGTCGACTTGATGCGACTCCCCAACTAGAAGCACGCCGCACGACGGACAGCGGCCAAGATATATGGCATAACCGTAGGGCTCTCCACTCTCCGGCTCCTGGCCTGAACTTGATGCACGGCCCTTTTCTTCGGCAGCCACTTTAGCGCGGCATTCAGGACAATCGATTATGAAGGTGCTCATATGAATTTCGCCCAACAGTGTTATTCATCCGCACCGCGTTTCACGACCTCGGCGGGGAGAGTTGCTTGGTTCAAGGGGTGGCGAATTCCAGGGGACGAGTTTCTTGGCGGGCACCATGCCGACCGCGCGGGCCCGGTTCCGTATCTCGATCACGGATCATCACACGGGCGCCGGACTCGAAGTCGAGCTTGTTGACGCCCCGGGCCTGTGGGGCGAGCGCCGCTACGCGATCCGCCTGAACCTGAATTCCGCAGACGACAGAAGGTAACGAAGGAAACAAAGAGACTCCGGACCAAGGGGAATCAGGGCCCACAGGCCCGGGGCGTTCTTCCCTCACCTGCCAGGTGAGGACCGAGATCTCGAGTGCCCTTTGTCCAGCTCGTTCACACTTCGTTCTCTTCGTTGCCTTCTGTCGGTTCCAACTGCGCTCGTCAGCCTGCACAGCATGCCGGCGACCAAGGTGATCGCAGCGCCGTTGTCGGAGGCGCCGCCTCACCCGGCCAGCGACCGCCACAGCAGCCGCGCGATCGTCGCGGCCACGACCACGAGAAACGCCCCGCGGATGAAGCCCACGCCCTTGCGGATCGCCAGGTGCGAGCCGAGCAGCGCGCCCGCGATATTCGCCGCGCCCATCGTGACGCCGAGCGTCCAGAGCACGTGGCCCTGCACGGCGAACCACACCAGCGAAGCCACGTTGCTCGCGAGGTTCATCACCTTCGTGTGCCCGGTCGCCTGCGGCAGCGGATAGCCGAGCAGCAGCACGAAGCCCATCGTCCAGAACGAGCCCGTGCCGGACCCGAAGAAGCCGTCGTAGAACCCGAGCGCGCAACCGCCCAGCACGTTGAAAGCCGTCGTGGAAAAATGGGCCCGCGTGCGCGCCACGCCCAGCTTCGGCGACGCCGCCACGTACGCGAAGATCGCCACCAGCAGCCACGGGATCACCCGCACCAGCACATCGGCCGGGAGGCGCGAGACGCACCACGCGCCCGCGAAGGCGGCGAGGGCCGTCCAGGTGATGCCGGTCGCGAGGCCCTCCTTCGCCACCCAGCCGCGCCGCGCATAGTTCGCCGCCGAGAACGTGGTGCCGAGCGCGGACTGCAGCTTGTTGGTCCCGAGCGCCAGATGCGGCGGCAGCCCGGCGGCCAGCAACGCCGGCAGGCTGATCATGCCGCCCCCGCCCGCGATCGAATCGATGAAGCCCGCGGCGAGACCGGCCGCGGGCAGGATCCAGAAGGCGTTCGTGGTGGGGGCGAAGTCGATCCGCCGAGCGAAGCCGAACCGCGCCACCCCCGGCAAGACCGTTCAACCCGGCGACAGCGGGCCCTTCCGCCATCGGTGTTCATCGGCGTGCGTCTGCGGCTCCACCATTCCGTTCCGCTCAAGTAGATGGCTTCCGGAATTGAACCACAGAGGACGCAGAGAACCGGAAGAGTCCCGAGATCTCGTTCTCGCTCCCGCCTCTGTGTCCTCCGTGCCCTCTGTGGTGAACTTCCGGTCCGACACCCACTCAACCCCCCCCCCGGTGCACGCGCGTTCATCGAACCATTTACTTCCCCGCAAGGCCGCGCCCCGGCGCGCGTCTACGCTGAGTTCGTGAGGTCCGGATGTTTCAGTTCGCGCACCGTGGAGCTTGGGGTTGTGGCTCACGCGTACCCGATGGGCGGAGCCGAAGGGCGGGGGCTGAAGCACCCCGCCACAAGCAACCAATCCGCAACGCTCGGCTCTCGACCGTCCGCTCCGCCATCCCCCATCGACGATCACCGCTCTGCCATCCCCCAATCACCAAACCCGTTCTTTCCCGGCCGGCGGCCGCGGATTCCTCAGATTGAGCTCAATCGCACCCGGTTTTGTCCGAAGCGATTGTATGGGGCACCCCGAGCCTCCCCCCCCCCTCGCCCATGACCATCAAGTCGCGCATCATCGTGCTGAACATCCTGGTCGGCTTGATCACGCTGCTGCTAGGCAGCGTCTTCATCTACCAAAGCTATTTCGAGGCCCGTCAGCTGCGGAACTTCAACCAGTTGAGCATCCTGCTCCGCGAGATGTTTCAGCTCGGCAACGCCTGGACCATCGAGAGCGGCGGCGTCTGGCACGCCCATCGCGATTTTTACCCCGCCGAGAAACTCCCCGAAGGCCGCAATGAATACGCTGCGCTCATCGCCAAGAGCCAAGCGGTCGTGAAGGACATCGAGGCCACCGTCGCCGCCATGCCCCTCGACGAGCTCTCTCCGCCGTTCCGCGACATGGTCCGGAACCAATTCGATTTCGAAGCGCGCCTCACCAAGCTCCGCGACGGCATCGTCGTCGACAACGTCCACCCCTGGCAGACGACCCTGCGCTACAACCGCGAGATCAAACGCCTCTTCGGCCTGATCTCCCAGCTGGCCACCGAAACCAACGACGCCGAACTGGTCCGCAAGATCATGGTCGTCGACCTCACCCTCCAGGCCCGCCTGATGATCGACCGGCACGGCGGCCTGCTCAGCTACGCGCTCGGCTCGGGCGACGTCAACGAGGCCACCGCGCGCTTCCCCGGCTTTGTCGACGACATGCGCCCCCTCCTCCGCCGCATCGAGACCCTCACCAGCCCCGAGGGCGTCAGACTCTTCAAACAGTACATCGACAACGACGACTTCCGGAGCTTCGAAGCAGCGACCGACCTCGTCATCAAGGCCGGTCCACCCCCGCCCAGCGGACGCCATACCTTCGACAAGGCCATGGCCGCGAAGATCAAGCAGGACTACCTCAAGCACGGCAAAGAGATGAACAACTTCACGGAGTTCGTGCAGGCCGACGTGCAGAATTACACCCAGCTCCGGCTCAAGGAGGCCAAGCTGAAGATGTACGCCTCCCTGGCGGTCGTCGGTCTGGCCGTCCTGCTTTCCGCCGGCGGTAGCTTCCTCACGGTCCGCCAGATCACCCGCTCGATCCGGGCCGTCTCCGGACAGCTCGAGGAGGCGTCGCAGAAGGGCAACCAGCTCTCGCTCCAAGTGTCGACTGCCGCCTCCAACCTGGCCGACGGCAGCGCCGCCCAAGCCTCCGCCATCGAGGAGATCCACGCGACCGTGGAGGAGATCACCGCGCTGGCCACCGGGGAGGGCGCACGGCTCGAGAAGACCCTGCAGCTGGTGCGGGAAAGTGACACCTCGGTCACCGAGAGTTCGGCCTCGACCAAGAAGATGCGCGGCGCGATGCAGCGTATCCTGGAGTCGAACGCCAAGATCGCGAGCATCGCCAAGACGATCGAGGAGATCGCCTTCCAGACGAACATTCTCGCGCTCAACGCGGCCGTCGAGGCCGCGCGCGCCGGCGAGGCCGGGGCGGGCTTCGCGATCGTGGCCGAGGAGGTGCGCTCCCTCGCGCACAAGAGCGCCCAGTCCGCCAAGTCGACCCACGAGATGATCGAGCACGCGATCCGCAGCGTGCACGAGGGCAACACCCTCAGCGAGGAGGTCGACAACCAGCTCTCCCGCATCCTCTCCCAGATCGGCAGTTTCAAGACCGCCATGCACGAGATGCGTGAGGGCGCCGAAAAGCAGCGCGCCGCCATCACCCAGGTGGCGTCCTCCATGGGCGACATCGAGAAGGCCACCCAGCGCAATGCCGCCGCCGCCGAGGAATCCGCCGCCGCCGCCCACGAAATGGAGGCGCAATCGGAGACGGTGTTGAGCCAGATCGAGCACCTCGAGAGTGTCCTGATCGGCGCCTCGAACCGCCGGCTTCCGCCCCGTTCGTCCGCCGCCTAGGGCACCGCGAGCGCGCCGGGGGCCATCGCAGCCTAGACTCCGCAGTTCGTCTTAACCGCAAAGATCCCAGAGCAGCTCCGCCGCAACCAAGGGGCAGGTTGAACCACTGATGGACACTGATCCGGTAGATGCCGGAAGACGCGGCAAGCCGACACGGAGACGGAGTTGGCTCACGCGGAGGCGCGGAGACCGCGGAGGGTTCGGAAAGGCGGAAGGGGGCGTTTTCTCCGCGTCCTCCGCGGCTCCGCGTGCCACTACTCTGGAGTTCGCTCGCAGCCGGCCCGCGTGATCGAGGGAAACCCTCCCGAAAAACGAGGGTTTGCAGAGATAGTGGTGCCAAGAACCCAGAGCGGCTCTGCCGCAACCGAGCGGACGGAAGCGGAGAATCTGGAACTCAGCGTAGACGCGCGCCGGGGCGCGGCCTTGCGGAGAAGCAACACGGCCGAGCCGGTGGAGCGGCGGATGACCACGGATCACACGGATGGGCACGGATGGCCGCTGGATGATCCGTGTTCATCCGTGGAATCTGTGGTTTAAGGTTCATGTTGCTTGAGAGGAAATCAGGAAACGGAAGGACCGTGGAGGACCGTGCACAAAAGGGAGGGTTTCGAGAGATAGTAGCACAAGGAGAGGTTCTCTCCGACAGAATGAGGACGACTGGATCGCTCACCTCCTGGGTGAAGCCCCCAAGGTCGGAGTCTCACAGAATTCTCGCTCTGTGATCTATGCATAGCTATCCCAGCAAACGCTGCATTTTGTGCACGATTTCCCTATGCTACGCCCTGTCGCGAAAGTTGACGACGGATCACACGGATTCCACGGATGGGGAGCCCCGAAATCCGTGCCCATCCGTGAAATCCGTGGTTCATCATTCTGCCCCTTCGGTTGCGGCGGAGCCGCGCTAGTTTCTTTGCGGTTCAGTTGCGGTTTTGGGGTAGCCAGCCGCGTCGAGGCCGGCCTCCGAACGCCGCGTCGCCCCTTTGTTGCGCGAGGACTTCTGAGCCTGCCTCGATTTGGTGGACAGAGGAACGCCCGAGTTGACGCGTAGCCGTCGGGGCGCTTCCGAGGACAGGAGCCTGAAGCTTGCCGCAGGAAGCGCCCCGACGGCGGACGTCGCAGAGGGGC
>JAEWNN010000175.1 GCA_023457035.1 Verrucomicrobiota bacterium | reverse complement strand
GAGCGGTTCCGCCCGGTCGCCGGGCGGCTGCCGGTGACGGGCGGCACGGCGGCGAGCGGCGAACCGACGGCGCAGATCAAGCCGATCGTGACCGAGTGGGCGCTGGACTTCGTGCCGTATCGCGAGGCGGGTGGTGTGCGAGTGCTCATCGGCTGCCGATTGCGGCTTGAGCTCTGGAACCCGTTCAACCTGCCGCTGGCGATGACGCCGAGCGGTGTCGCCGATCTGCGGGTGCGGATCGATGGGCGGCGGTCGGAAGGTGGTGCAGTCGACACCGGGCTGCCGGTGTTGCGCGTGGCAGGGCCGGCCGGCGTGGCAGGCGAGGTCGACCTGCGGAACTTGGTGGAACCGACGCGAGAGATCGCCGTCGATTTGTCCGGAGATATCGGCGCCGGACAGGTGGTGGTCGTCGAGTGCGTGGTCAAGCAGGCTTGGGACAGCGGGCTGACGCTGGACGATCCGATGCCGGGAGATGACGGCGACGATGTGCTGCGGATCGAGGCGGGGGCGGATGCGGGGCGGCTGCTCCGGCTGGAGCTTTCCGCCGCGACGGCGAGCGCCGGTGCCGCACCGCTGACGGTGCTTGATGGCTTTCCGAGCGGAGCGTTCTCCAGACAATGTGCGCCGGGCGAATGGTCGGTGCCGGGTAACGCGCCGTTTGCCGCGGGAGCGCCGGCCGTGGCGCGGTTGGGAGTGAGCTATCACTGGCGGCTCGATCCGGGCCGAACAACCTGGGCCGAGTGGGTCGATCCGGCGGCGCCGCGGCAGGCTGGGCCGGATCTGAGGAGTGCGGAGATCGAGTACTCGGCGACGTTCTGGGAGGCGGCGGGCGAGGATCCGGCAGCGAGCGCGGCGGCCGTGACGGGACAGTTCGCCAGCGGCGAACTGTTCGCAGTAGGTGGGGGACTCGCGGCGTACGACTTCACGGTGCAGCGCAACCTGAGCATCGCGGCGCTGGCGCAGGTGTCGGTGCCGGGCGAGCGGCCTTGCGGCGTGGGCAATTCGTGGGGGGGAGCACGCAACGCGGTCTTCGACGAGACGTTCTTCAATCCCGTGGCGGGAAGCTGGATGCCGGGGCAACGACTGCCGCAGGTGCGGCATCGTGTGCTCGATGCCGAAGGCTCGGCGCCGAGCGCGCCGCAGCTGGGAGGTCTGGGCGCAGCGCGGTTTCTGGGTGTCGAGGGAATGTACAACGTGAATGCGGTCTCGCCGACGGCGTGGACGGTGGTGCTCGGCCGGACCGTGCTCGGCTGGTCGGCCGAGGACGGGACGACGGCGGACCTGGAGAATCCATTTTTCGTTTTCGCTCAGTCGGCGCCGTATGCGGCTGCAGCGGCGCGGGGCGTCCGGTGTTTCTCCGACGAGGCGGTGCAACGGTTGGCGCGAGAGATGGTGGCGCGGCTCGCGGCGCGGCCGAGACCGTTCCGCTCGCTGGCAGAGTTTGTGAACAGCGGTGTGCTGCAGGAGGCGATCGATGCCGCCGGGCTCAACAGCCGCGCCGATTGCATCGGCGACATCGGCGGAGTGGCGCCTGCACGATTCTCCGCGAACTGGTTGTCGCAGGCGGCGGTGCTGAACACCCTCGCGCCACTGCTCGCGGTACGTTCGGACACGTTCACGATCCGGGTGGCAGCAGAGGCGCTCAACCCGGCGCTCGAGGCCGGAGATCCGGATCACGTGGCTGCACGAGCTTGGTGCGAAGCAGTGGTGCAGCGACTGCCGGAATTTGTCGACGCGAGCGAGGATGCTACTGCGTGGCCGGCGACGCTCGCCGTCAATCAGACGCTTGGCCGCCGGTTCCGGATCGTCGCTTTTCGCTGGTTGGGGTCGGACGATATTTGAGCCTTTCCCGGGCTCCGGGCGGCATGTTTCGTGCAGCGCCTCGGGCATGCGCATTCACTATCTTCAGCATGAGCCGTTCGAGGGACTTGGCAGCATGGAGGCGTGGTTTCGCGGGCGCGGCGCGACGATCTCCGCCTCGCACGTCTATCGTGGTGATCCGCTGCCGGCCTTGGGCGACTTCGACTGGCTCGTGGTGATGGGCGGCGGAATGAGCGTGAACGACGAGCGCGAGCTGCCGTGGCTGGTGCCGGAGAAGGCGCTCGTGCGCAGTGCCATCGCGGCGGGCAAGCGTGTGCTCGGCGTGTGCCTCGGCGCGCAGATGATCGCCAGCGCGCTCGGCGCGCGCGTGTACAAGAACGCGCTGAAGGAGATCGGCTGGTGGCCGATCACTCGCGAGCCGGCGGCGGTCGGGCATCCGCTCGGGGCGGCGCTGCCCGACGGGAGCGAGGTTTTCCATTGGCATGGCGAAACCTTCGATCTGCCGGCCGGCGCGGTGCGGTTGGCGCGGAGCTCGGCGTGTCTCAACCAAGCGATCGCAGTGGGTCCGCGCGTACTCGGGCTGCAGTTCCATCTTGAGACGACCGAAGCGTCGGCGCGGGAGCTGATCGCCGGCTCCGTGGGTGACTTGGCGAGTCTGGGGCCGTTTGTGCAGACACCGGAGGCGATGCTGGCGCAGCCGGAGCGTTTCCTCGCGCTCAATACTCGGATGGCCGCGCTGCTCGCCGCACTTGCGACCAGTTGAACTTGGGACCCGCGGCGGTGGCTGGGCGGCAACCAACCGCGCCGACCGTCCCACCCCGAAGCGCCTCGCCCGGTCCGACCAAATAGGTTCACGACCGTGAACCTATTTGGTCGGGCCGGCGCGGTGGGGTAGAGGGACACGGGCCCGGGCCGCAGGCGTTGGGCTAGGCCGCGGGCTTTCGGCTTGGCGGCGGCGACGGGGTGGGGCACCGATGAGCTCGCCGCATGATCACCCGCCCGCAGAACCATTCGCCGCGCTCGCTGGATTGTCGCGGGCTGCGTGTGGAGTACGGCGCGGAGTCGGTGATCGTGGGCATCGTCAACGTGACGCCCGACTCGTTCTACGACGGTGGCCGACACGCGACGACCGAGGCGGCGGTGGCCCAAGGCGCGCGACTGGTATCCGAGGGTGCCGGGATGCTGGATATCGGCGGCATGTCGACCCGGCCGGGCCACGCGGAGGTCTCGGTGGCCGACGAGATCGCGCGCGTCGTGCCGGTGATCGCGGCGTTGGCGCGCCAGGTGGCGGTGCCGCTATCGCTCGACAGCTACCGGCCGGCGGTGGTCCGCGCCGCGCTCGAGGCGGGCGCGCATGTGGTGAACGACATTCACGGGCTCCAACGCGCGCCGGAACTGGCACGGCTGGCGGCTGAATCTGGCGCTTCCGTGATCGTGATGCATTTCGAGAAGGGGTTCGAGACCGGCACCGGCGATGTCATCGAGCGTCAGCTCGCGTTCTTCCGGCGCTCGCTCGCCATCGCCGCCGAGGTTGGGCTGCCGATGGAGCGGATCGTGATCGATCCCGGAATCGGCTTTCACAAGACGCAGGAGCAGAACCTCGAACTCGTCGCCCGGGTGGGGGAGCTGCGCGCGCTGGGACTGCCGGTGCTGTTGGCGGCGTCGCGCAAGTCGGTGGTCGCGCATGTGCTCGGCGGGCTTCCGCCGGACGAGCGGCTCGAGGGCACGTTGGCGATGTCGGCGCTGGCCGCGTGGCAGTCCGTCGAGTTCCTGCGCGTGCACGACGTGCGGGCGAACCTGCGCGCCGCCCGGATGGCGGCCGCGTTGCGAAAGTCACTTCCATGAACGGACGAATCCACCTCAAGAACATGCTTTTCTACGGCTACCACGGCGATCTCGCCGAGGAGAACAAGCTGGGGCAGCGCTTCATCGTCGACCTGGTGCTCACGCTCGACATTGCCGAGGTGGCGCGCACGGACGCGCTGGAGGCGACGGTCGACTACGTGCGCGTGCACGAGGTCTGCCGGGAGCTGGTCGAGGGCAAGAAGGTCCGGATGATCGAGACGCTGGCGGCACGCATCGCCGAACGGTTGATGGCGGATTTCCCGCGGCTGAAGGGCGTCGACGTGACCGTGAAGAAACCCAGCGTGCCGATGAAGGGCGTGCTGGATTACGTGGCCGTGGAGACGAGCCGGACGCGGTGACGACCGCCCACATCGCGCTCGGCAGCAACCTCGGCGACCGCGCGGCGCTGCTGTGCGGGGCGCTGGCGGCATTACAGCGTGGTGGCGAGGTGCGCGTCGTCGCGGAGTCGGCGGTGTACGAGACGGCGCCGGTCGGCGGCCCGCCCCAGCCGGACTACCTCAACATGGTCGTGGCGGTGGAGACCTCACTCGGGCCGGAGGCGCTGCTGGAGCGCTGCCTCGCCGTGGAGGCCGCGCACGGTCGTGTGCGGCGCGAGCGCTGGGGGGCGCGTAACCTGGATCTGGATCTGCTGAGCCATGGGACGGTGACGCTGGAGACGGAGCGATTGACGCTGCCGCACCCGCGGCTGGCGGAGCGGGCCTTCGTGCTGGTGCCGCTGGCGGAGATTGCACCGGAGTTGAAGATCGGCGACGCGACGGCCGGCGCGCTGGCGGCGCGGTGCGACCGGAGCGGGCTGCGCCGGATCGGACGTCTGGATGATGTAGTGACTGACCGCCGGGCCGTCCGTGAGCGCGGCGGGCCCATTCTGCCGTACGGCAGAACGCCCTACCTTCGGAATAGGCCATGGCGGTGACGACGAAAGAGCTGGCGCGCGGACTGATCCCCGAGCGGCTTTTCGCCGGGCTGTGTGAGCGGCGTGGGGCCTTCTTCCTCGACAGCGCGCGCAGCGGTGGCGGGCTGGGGCGCTGGTCGTTCATCGGCTTCGAGCCGTTTCTGGAGTTTCGTGAGACCGAGGCGGAGGGCGTGACGATCACGGAGGGCGGGCGGACGACCAGCCGGCGCGGGGGCGATCCGCTGGTCGAGTTGCGCGCATGCCTGAGGCGTTTTGCGGCGCCCGGGCATGGCGAGATTCCGTTCTGCGGCGGAGCGGTCGGGTATCTCTCCTACGAGTTGTGCGCGGTGTTGGAGCGGATCGAGCGCAACGCCGTCGACGATCTGGGGTTGCCGCGGATTCTGCTCGGCCTCCACGACGGCGTGATCGCCCACGACCACGCGACGGGGCGGACGTTTGCCGTGGCCAATCCGGTGCACGAGCGCGGAGCGGACGAGATCCTCGCCCGGCTCGGGGCCGCCGTGGAGGAGGCGTTGCAGGCGATGGTCCAGGAGCCGACGGGATGGGCAGGAGCGGAGCCGGTTTCGGATTTCACCACGGAGGAGTACCTCGAACGCGTGCGGCGGGTGCGCGACTACATCGCGGCCGGCGACGTCTACCAGATCAACCTCACGCAGCGCTTCAGTGCGCCACTTGCCGGCGCTCCGTATGCGTTGTACCGGCGGCTGCGGGCGGCGAGTCCGGCGGCGATGGCGGCGTACCTGAACTGCGGCGACTTCCAGGTTCTCAGCGCCTCGCCGGAGCTGCTGCTGCGGATCGACGGACGGGCGGTCGAGACGCGGCCGATCAAGGGCACGCGGCCGCGCGGGGCGACGCCGGCCGAGGACGAGCGGTTGCGCGCGGAGCTGCTGGCGAGCGAGAAGGACCGGGCGGAGTTGCTGATGATCGTCGATCTCGAACGCAACGACCTCGGGCGCGTCTGCGAGACCGGCTCGGTGCAGGTGGAGGAACTTTGCCGACTGGAGACGCTGCCGACCGTGCACCATCTGGTGGCGACGGTGCGCGGCCGGCTGCGGGCGGAGTGCGATGCGCTCGATGCAGTGCGCTCGGCGTTTCCCGGCGGCTCGATCACCGGTGCGCCGAAGATCCGGGCGATGCAGCTCATCGACGAGCTCGAGACCGTGCGCCGCCATGTCTACACCGGGGCGATCGGCTGGCTCGGGTTCGGCGGCGACTGCGATCTGAACATCGCGATCCGCACGATGCTCTGCCGGGCCGGGAAGGCCTACTACCATGTCGGCGGCGGCGTGGTGTGGGATTCGGAGCCGGAGGCGGAGCTGCAGGAAACGCTCGACAAGGGCCGGGCGATGCGCGCGGCATTGAGTGAGGAAACGACGATGGCGACAACCGGATACCACCGCTACGCGCTGCGCGGCGACGAACTGCTCGAAGCGTCCGCGCTGAGCGTTTCGGCGCTGGGCGACGGCTTCATGTTCGGGCTCGGAGTGTACGAGACGATCCGGGTGCTCGACGGGCACCCGGTGTTCCTCGACCGGCACTTGGCCCGCCTCGCGCGCGGTGCCGCGCAACTCGGGCTGGAATTGCCGACCTCGCGCGACGAGTGGCGCGACCGGCTCGCGCGGCTCGCGCAGGCGAACCAACTCGGCGATGGCGTGATCAAACTGATGCGGTTTGGTGATGTCGGCGGGGTGCGGGAAGTCGCGGTCTCGAGGGACTCAGGCTATCGGGCGGAACAATACGAGCGCGGTTTCCGTGTGCACATCGTGTCGACCGCCCGCGACGGTGTGGTGCACGAGATGAAGTCGCTGGCGTATCTGGAGAAGCTGCTGGCGCGGCGCGCGGCGCAGCGGGCTGGCTACGACGATGCGGTCTTCGTCGATCCTGCGGGCAACCTGTTGGAGGGGGCCGGGAGCAACCTCTTTGTCGTGATCGGCGGGAAACTCCTGACGCCGCCGGCGCACAACATTCTCCCCGGCGTCGCGCGCAGCGTGGTCCTGGAGTGCGCCGCGGGCGGAGCCGAGGAGCGCACGATCACTCCGGAGCTGTTCGGCGCGGCGACGGAGGTGTTTCTCACGAACGCCGTCATGGGCGTGATGCCGGTGGCGGAGATGGGCGACCGCCGGTTCGAGGTGGAGCGGGCGCGGGTCACGCGCGCGGTCGCCGCGGAGTTCGCGCAGCGGCAGCGCGCGGCGGTCGTCGGTTGATTTGTGTGCGGGGACCGGGGGCCGCACGACTGGTCCCCGCCGAGCACGCGACGAACGGACGTTTCGGAGAAACGTCCCTACCTCGGGTCAGCGCTCGAAGCGCAAGTGGCGGACCTCGGCGCCGTCGTTGACGAGGCGC
>JAEWNN010000174.1 GCA_023457035.1 Verrucomicrobiota bacterium | reverse complement strand
AGTTGCCCAGCATCTCGAACATCGTGTGGTGGTAGGTATCCCAGCCGACGTCCTCGAGGTCGTTGTGCTTGCCGCCGGCGCGGATGCATTTCTGGGTGTCGGCCGCGCGGTTGTCGCGGGCGGGGCGCACGCCGGCCCACTTCGAGACATCGGGCTTCCGGTCGCCGAGGAAGATGGGCACGAACTGGTTCATGCCGGCGTTGGTGAAGAGCAGTCCGGGCGAGTCGGGCAGCAGCGAGGAGGAGGGCACGATGGTGTGCTGCTGCTGGGCGAAGAAATCGAGGAACGACTGGCGGATCTCGGCGGAGGTCATGGCGAGGAAAAGTAGCGAGGAGCGAGGCGCGGGTCGCGAGGAGAAAGACCGCGGACCGCGACTCGAAAGGGTCGGAGCAAAACGGAGGCGAGCGGCGGGGGAAAGGATTTCTTTGCGGCCGGATCTCCCTCCGGCTTCGGCGCCGGACGGGTGGTGGTGGGGGCTTCGGCCGGCGCGGAGGACCGAAGCGAAGTGGCGGCACAGCGCTTTGCGCCGTCCGGGGGCCAGGGGCCGGCGGTGGAGAATGTATCGGGAAATAGTTGCGACAAAGTGTTCGCCATGGAGGGAGAATCCGCCGAGGGTCTCCGGTGTTGCGGCGAGGACGGACCGGCATGAACCCCGACTACCCTGTACGCGTGCGAAAAGTGGCGAGGCGGACGGCCTTGTCCTACCTGGCGTTGGCGGCGTTGTGGATCCTGCTGTCGGACCGGGCGGTGCGGCTGGTGACGGTGGACCCGGCGATGATCGAGCGGATCTCGCTGATCAAGGGGTGGCTGTTCGTGGCGGCGACGGCGACGCTGCTCTATCTGGCCCTGCGCAAACAGTTGGCGCGGGTGGAGCGCGAAGCGGGGGCCCACCAACGTGCGGCGCGAGCGCTGGCGGAGGTGGAACAGCGGCAGAGGCTCTTCATCGAGCACGCCCCGGCGGCGCTGGCGATGTTCGACCGGGAGATGCGTTATCTGGCGGCGAGCCGACGGTGGTCCACCGCGTTCGGGCTGGCTGGGGCGGAACTCGTGGGGCGCCGGCACTACGACGTGTTCCCCCATCTGCCGGAACGGCTCAAGGAAGCACATCGGCGCGGCTTGGCCGGCGAGGTCGTAACCGCGAAGGCGGATCCCTACGAACGGGCTGACGGCACGGTCCAGTGGTTGCAGTGGGAGGTGCGTCCGTGGCGGACGGCGGAGGGTGAGGTGGGCGGGATTGTGATCTTCATCGAGGACATCACGGAGCGGATCGCTGCGGACGCCGCTCTGCGCGAGAGCGAGGAGCGTTACCGGTTGCTGGCCGAGCACGTGGGCGACGTGGTGTGGGTGATGAACGTTGCCACGATGCGGTTCGAGTACGTGAGCCCCTCGATTATGGGCCTGCGCGGCTTCACCGCGGCGGAAGTGATGGCGGAACCGATCACGAGCGGGATGGCGCCGGAATCGCTCTCGCTGGTCGAGACTGCGTTCCCCGCGCGCGTGGCGGCGTTCCAAGCCGGCGACCCCGCCGCGGTCACGCAGTCCCACGAGATCCGCCAACTCCGGCGAGACGGAAGCTGGGTCTGGGTGGAAGTCGTGACAACCTTGGTGCACAACCCGCGCGGCGGGCTGCAGGTGGTGGGGGTGTCACGTCGCATCGACGAACGCAAACGGGCGGAGGCGGAGCTGCGCGGCAGCGAGGATCGGTTCCGCCGCGTGGTGGAGGCGGCGCCGGTGGCGATCTTCCTGCAGGCGGAGGGGCGGTTCGCCTATCTGAATGCGGCGGCGGTCGCGTTGTTCGCGGCCGGGAACCCGGAGGCCTTGCTGGGGCAGCCGGTGCTAGAGCGTTTCCACCCGGCGGACCGGCCACGGGTGCAGGAACGCATCCAGATGCTGAACCACGGGCGGGTGCGGGTGCCGCTGGTGGAGGAACATATCTTGCGCTGCGACGGCACGGTGGCCGAAGCGGAGGTGGCGGCGGTGCCGTTCCAAGTCGAGCAACGGGACGGCGCGCTGGTCTTTGCGCGCGACATCACCGAACAGAAGCGCGCGCGCGACCGTCTGCGGATGCAGGAGACGGTCCTGCAGGAGACGGGGGTGATCGCGAAGGTCGGCGGCTGGAGCCTGGACCCCGCCACCGGCGAGGGCTTCTGGACCGACGAGGTTGCGCGCATCCACGGGCTCGATCCGGTGGATCGGACCTCGCTGGCCCGCGGGCTGAGCTTCTACGAGGGCGAGTCGCGCCACCGGATCGAGGCGGCGCTGCGCGCAGCGATCGAGCGGGCGGAGCCCTACGATCTGCAGCTCGAACTCGTCACCGCCGACGGGCGGCGCAAATGGGTGCGCACGATCGGACACCCGGTCGTCGAGAACGGGCGAGTGATCCGCGTGCACGGGTCGTTCCAGGATCTCACGGAGTTGCACGAGGCGACGGCGGCATTGCGGGAGAGCGAGGCGCGGTTCCGCGAGTTGGCGGAGACGATCACCGAGGTGTTCTGGATCAACG
>JAEWNN010000173.1 GCA_023457035.1 Verrucomicrobiota bacterium | reverse complement strand
CCGCGCTCGAAGCCGCCGGCATCGATCTCCCGGCGAGGCAATTGATCACGGCACGGTGAATCCCGCTCCGCGGCTGAGCCCAGACTTTCGCCTACCGGCTGCACCCGCCGGCGTGCTCGCCCCGTAGGTCCAGTCTCCGACTGGACCCCTTCGATTCACGCCGTCCCCCTCGGCTCGAGCGCAACGCGACCGGTCGAAGACCGGTCCTACTGGCCGCGGCTCACACCGCCTCCGTCGACCGGCCCATGCTGCACCTGCCGGCGTGCTCGCCCCGTAGGTCCAGTCTCCGACTGGACCCCTTCGATTCACGCCGTCCCCCTCGGCTCGAGCGCAACGCGACCGGTCAAAGACCGGTCCCACTGGCCCACGGATCACGCTGTCTCAGCCTGCCAGCCCAACCTCACCCGCCGGCGTGCTCGCCACGTAGGTCCAGTCTCCGACTGGACCCCTCCGGCCCACGCGGTCCCCCTCGGCTCGAGCGCAACGCGACCGGTCGGAGACCGGTCCCACCGGCCACGGATCACACTGCCTCAGCCTGCCAGCCCAAACTCGCCCGCCGGCCGAAGACCACGCGGTTAAGCACCAGCGCAAACGCCACGCAGGCGAGGACCGTCAGCGCCATCAGGTGCAGGAAGTGCACCGACACCGGCAGCACCGGCGCCAGCGTGCGCAGCCAGTGCCAACCGAAGGTGAGCAACCCGTACAGCCCGGCACCGAAACCCACCGTCGCGATCACCGCGCGGGCATCCACATTGCGGAACAGCAGCCCGACGATGAACGCCGAGAGGATCGGCATGCTGAACAGCCCGAGCACCTGCTGGATCAGCGCGATGATGCTCGTCGCGCCCACGTAGAGCGGCATGAGCCCGATCGACACCAGCGCGAAGCCGAGCGAGATGCCGATGCCGAGCCGCGCGATGTTGCCGTTCGGATTGATGTACTTCTGGTGCAGGTCGCACACAAAGAGCGCCGCCGAGGAGTTGAGCACCGAGTTGTAGCTGGAAAGCACCGCCGCGAACATCGCCGCCGCAAATGCGCCCGAAAGCCAGTGCGGCAGCGTTTCCCCGACGAGCCGCCCGTAGCTCGCGTCGCCGATCGGCCCAAAGAGCTTGTAGGCGCAGAGGCCGGGAATCGCCGTCATCGCCGGCACCAGCAGCAGCCGGATCGTCAGCGCGAGGTACACGCCCCGCTGTGCCTCGCGCACCGACGGCGCGGCGAGCGCGCGCTGCGTGATCGTCTGGTTCGTGCTCCAGTAGAAGAGCTGGCTGAACACCATGCCGGTCAGCAGCGTCGGCCACGGGATCGGATCGGTCGCCGTGCCCATGAGCCGGAGTCGCTCCGCCGGGATGCCCGCGAAGCTCCAGCCGATCGCATCGAGCCCGAAGAACACCAGCGCCAGCCCGAGCGAAAGCACGATCACGCCGCTGTACGTGTCCGAGATCGCCACGGCGCGCAGCCCGCCGAACACCGCGTAGGCCGCGCCCACCACCGCCACCGCGATGCCGACCACGTAGATCGTGTCGAAGCCGCCGAGCGTCGGTCCGAGCCCGAACATGTTCTTCATCACGAGCGCGCTCGTGTAGAGCATCGCCGGCAGGAACAGGAAGACGTTCCCGATGAGGAACACCAGCGCCACCGTGGCGCGGATATGCTTGTTGCCGTATCGCCGCTCGAGCAGCTCCGTCACTGTCGTGCACTTGTAGCGGTAGTAGATCGGGATGAAGAGCGTCGCCAGCAGCAGCAGGCCCACCGCCCCGGAGAGCTCCCACCACACGATGTTCAGGCACTGCGCGCCGTTCATGCCCACAAAGGTGTCGGTGCTGATGTTGGTCAGCGTGATCGAGCCGGCGATGAACACCGCGCTGAGTCCGCCGTTGGCCAGAAAGTAATCGCGCGTGCTGTCGGTCGAGCGCACCGCCTTGCGGCAATGGAGCCAGGTCGCCAAGGCGACGAGGGCGGTGAGCAGCACGAAAACGGCGATCTGCACGACAGTGTCCGGAGTCATCGGGTACCGTCCACGAAACACCCGAGGACACCGCCGGGCGAGCCCCGCGGCCGCGGACTGTCCGCTTCCGGCTCCGGACCACGTTCCAATTTTTAAGATCGCTTTCGATCATTTAACCGCCAACGTCCCGGCCAACGTCGGCGCCCCGCGCCGCACCCTCCCGTTCACCCTGCTCCCTCCCCGATGTCTTCCCCGGCCACTCTGCCCCATCGCGAAGAGATCGCCCACGTCGTCCGCCGCATCCTCTACCAGAAGCTCCAGCGCCCGATGCCGCGCGCGGTGCAGGCGCCGCGGCCGCTGGTCGTCAACGTCAGCGCGCGCCACTGCCACCTCTCGCCCCAGGCGGTCGAGACCCTCTTCGGCCCCGGCCACCAGCTCACCCCGAAGAAGTGTCTCTACATGGACGGCCAGTACGCCGCCGAGGAGTGCGTCACTCTCATCGGCCCGCGCAGCCGCGTCATCTCCAATCTCCGGATCCTCGGCCCCTGCCGCGATTTCAACCAGGTCGAGCTCGCGTTCACCGACGCCATCTCGCTCGGCTTCGACATCCCGGTACGCGCCTCCGGCGACATCAAGGGCACACCGGGCTGCATGCTCATGGGCCCCGCCGGTTTCCTCGAGCTGCCCGAGGGCGTCATCCGCGCCGCCCCGCACGTGCACATGCACCCCGACGACGCCGCCTTCTACGGCGTGAAGGCCGGCGCCTTCATGCGCCTGCGCGTCGGCGGTCCCTGCGGCATGACCTTCGACCGCCTGCTCGTCCGCGTGTCTAGGGACTTCAAACTCGAGGTCCACATCGACACCGACGAGGCCAACGCCTGCGGCCTCGTGCCCGGTACCCACTGCGAGCTGCTCCCCTGAGCGCCGCGCCCGCTTCTTTTCCCGCAACTTCAACCGTAGAACAACAATCCGTTAACCCCGTATCTCCATGAGTGATTCACTCGGTATGATCGAAACCAAGGGCTACGTCGGCGCTGTCGAAGCCAGCGACGCGATGGTCAAAGCGGCCGGCGTCACCCTCGCCCGCCAAATCCAGATCGGTGGCGGCCTCGTCACCGTCCTCGTCAAGGGCGACGTCGGCAGCGTCAAGGCCGCCGTCGAAGCCGGCGCCGATGCCGCCAAGCGCGTGGGCGAACTCGTCTGCGCCCACGTCATTGCCCGCCCGCATGCCGAACTGATCAAGCAGTTCGCGCTCTGAAACCTGTAACCACCTACCGGATTTTACCATGGCTCAAGAAGCTCTCGGCATGATCGAAACCAAAGGCCTCTGCGCGCTCCTCGAAGCGGCCGATGCCGCCCTCAAGGCCGCCAACGTCACCTTCACCGGTTACGAGGCGATCGGCTCGGGCAACGTCGCCGCCTTTTTCCGCGGCGATGTCGCCTCGCTGAAGGCCGCCGTCGATGCCGGCGCCGATGCCGCCAAACGCGTCGGCGAAGTCGTCGCCGTCCAGGTCATCCCGCGTCCGCACGACGACCTCGCCCAACTCGGCAAGTGGGCCAGCGCCTGATCGTCGTTCCCGGCTGAATCACTCCCGCGTCGTCGCCGCCACCCGGCGACGGCGCTCGAATCCCTGGGAACGCCGAGCTCCCGCTCGGACCCATTCCGCCATCCGCCTCCGTTCCTGATTCCCTGATTTCCACATTTCCCGTTTCGGGATTCCGCATTCCGAAATCCGCGTTCCGCAATTCCGCCCGTGCGCATCCTCGTCGCCAACCTCGGCTCCACGTCGTTCAAGTACCGCCTCTTCTCGCTCGCAGGCGAGCGGGCCGACTTGCTCGCGCGCGGCGGCCACGAGCGCGTGACCGACTACGGCGCGGCGATCGACCAGTCGCTGGCCGACCTCGCCGCCGCCGGCCATGTCCGCTCCGCGGCGGACCTCGACGGCGTCGGCTTCAAGACCGTGCTGGGCGGCGACCTCTCCGGCTGTCTCCTCGCCGACGAGAAGGTCGAGCAGGCGCTCCGCGCCACCGCCGACCTCGCCCCCGCGCACAACCCGCCCTACGCCGAGGGTCTGCGGATCTTCCGCGAACGCCACCCGGGCGTCCCGCGTGTCGCGCTCTTCGAGACCGCCTTCTACCAGTGGGTGCCGGACCACGCGCGCCGCTATGCGGTGCCAGAGTCTTGGTTCCAGGCCGGCATCCGCCGCTACGGGTTCCACGGCGCCAGCCACAAGTTTGTCGCCGAGCGCTCCGCCGAGCTGCTCGGTCGCGCCGACGTCGCCGCCGTGGCGCGACGCCTCTACCTCGACGGCCCGCGGCCCGTCCGCGGCGCCTCCCTGCGCATCATCTCCTGCCACCTCGGCGGCTCGAGCTCCGTGACCGGCATCCGCGACGGCGTCGCGATCGGCACCAGCATGGGCCTGAGCCCGCAGTCCGGCCTCCCGCAGAGCAACCGCGTGGGCGACCTCGACTCCGCCGCCCTGCCCTGCGCGATGCGCCGCCTCGGTCTCACGCTCGAGCAGGCCGAGAAACAGCTCACCAAGGAGGGCGGGCTGCTCGCGCTCTCCGGCAAGAGCAACGACCTGCGCGACATCCGCGCCGCCGCCGTCGCCGGCGACGCCCGCGCCCAGCTCGCGATCGACACCTTCGTCCACAGCATCCGCCACTGGATCGGCGCCTTCTGGCTCGAGCTCGGCGGGTGCGACGCCCTCGTGTTCACCGCCGGCATCGGCGAGAACAACCCCTGGCTGCGCGAGGCGGTCTGCGCCGGCCTTTCCGGCCTCGGTCTCCAGCTCAATCTTTCCGCCAACGCCGTCGAGCCGCCCGAGACCGACCTTGCCGCCGCCGACTCGACCACGCGCGTCCTCGTGATCCCCGCCAATGAGGAGCTCGTGGTCGCCCGCGAAGCCGCCCGGCTCCTCGCCGCGCGCCGCGCCTCCTGACTTTTCCGAAACCAATCCATTCATCCTCAACCCTCCAATACCATGGCTCAATCCGCCCTCGGTCTCCTTGAAACCCGCGGTCTCACCGCCCTCGTCGCCGGCACCGACGCGATGCTCAAGTCCGCCAATGTCACCCTCGTCG
>JAEWNN010000172.1 GCA_023457035.1 Verrucomicrobiota bacterium | reverse complement strand
CCGCCCATGACGCTGAGCGTGACGATCAGCACCATCACCCCGAGCGCCACGCCGGCGAGCGAGATGAAGGTGAAGAACGGCACGCGCCGCCCCGTGGGGAAGAGCTGCTTCAGCGCGAGGTAGAGGGGCCAGGACATGGAAGGACGATGGATAATGGGCGAGTGACGATGGCTTTGTCAGCACCGCCGATCGGGACTGCCTCCGATCGGCGATCGTCCATTCGCCATCGTCAGTTGCCGGCGCCCTGCGGCCGCAACTGCGGGAAGAAGATCACGTCGCGGATGCTCGCGGCGCCGGTGAGCAGGATGCAGAGGCGGTCGATGCCGATGCCCATGCCGCCGGCCGGCGGCATGCCGTGCTCGAGCGCGGTGAGGAAGTCGTTGTCCAGTTTCTGGATCTCCTCGCCCACCTGCGCCTCGAACATCTGGCGCTGCACCAGCGGGTCGTTCTGCTCCGAGTAGGCCGGGGCCACCTCCATGCCGCCGATGACCAGCTCGAACACATCGATCGTCGTCGGATCGTCGGCGGTGATCTTCGCCAGCGGGCAGAGTTCCTTGGGCAGATGCGTGACGAAGGTCGGCTGGATCAGGCGGCATTCGATGCGCTTGCCGTAGACCTCGTTGGTCACCTCGTGGTCCTCCCAGCCGGGATGGATCTCCAGGCCCATGGCACGGGCCTTCTCCATCTTCTGCTCCTTGCTGCGCGAGAACCACTCCGGGTCGCCGGTCTCGGCGATGATGAGGTCCTTGTAGCGCGCCTCGCGCCACTCGCCGTCGAACTTGATCGTCTCGCCCGTCGGCGCGTGGACGATCTCCATCTTGCCGAGCACGTCGCGGCAGAGCGTCTGGATGAGGTCGCGCACGAGCTGCATCATCCCGCGGTAGTCGCTGTAGGCTTGGTAGATCTCGAGCATCGTGAACTCCGGATTGTGGCGACGATCGATGCCCTCGTTGCGGAAGTTGCGGCCGATCTCGAACACGCGCTCGAAGCCGCCGACCAGCAGGCGCTTCAGGTAGAGCTCCAGCGCGATGCGCAGGAAGAAGTCGCAGCCCAGCGCGTTGTGGTGGGTCGTGAACGGCCGCGCGGCGGCGCCGCCGGCGACGTTCTGCAGGATCGGCGTCTCCACCTCGAGGAAACCGCGCCCCTCGAAGAAACGGCGCACCGCCGAGACCAGCCGGGCGCGCAGCATGAGCCGCTCGCGCGACTCCTGGTTGACGATCAGATCCAGATAACGCTGGCGGTACACCTGCTCCGGATCCGCCAGACCGTGCCACTTCTCCGGCAGCGGCCGCAGCGCCTTCGAGACCAGTGTGTACTTGTCGACCCGTACCGTCACCTCGCCGGCGCGGGTGCGGAACATCGTGCCCGTGGCCCCGATGATGTCGCCGAGGTCCAGCTTCTTGAACGCCGTGTAGGCCTCGTCGCCCACCTGGTCCTTCTTCACGAACAGCTGCACCGTGCCCGCGCGATCAAGGATCTTGATGAAGCAGCTCTTGCCGCCGTCGCGGAACACCGTGATGCGACCGGCCACCGTCACCGGCACCGTGTAGTCCTGCCCGTCGACATGGGCGGCGATCGCCTCGGCCGAGGTGTGGGTCGGGCTGACATTGGCGTGGAACGGGTCGAAACCGGCGGCACGCATTTCCTGGAGCTTGCCCAGGCGGACGGCGAAGAGGTCGTGGGAGTTGTCGGCGGGAGTATCGCTCATGTTTGGAGCCGGCGACGGTACGCGCCGCCACCGCGAGCTAGCAAGCCGGAGATGCGCCGCGAGATCCGGCCCCCCGCCGGTTCTATCTCAACCCGGCGTCGAGCAAGGCGATCTGGCCGGTCGCGATGTCCGCGAGTTCGGCCCGCGTCCGCGGTGCGAGAAACGGCCAGTAGGCCGCATCCTCGAGGAGCGCCTGCCGGAACTCGACCAACTCCGCCCGGGAAAACTTCTCCAGCGCATCGCTACAGAGCCGGAGCGCCTGCCGGTGCCGCAACGGCTCCGGCAACGCCTGCAGCACCAGATCGACCCGCACCCGGCGGCCAGGGGCATTGTTGGGACGTTTCTCCGAGGACATGCGCCGGATCTTCGAGTCCGCTCCGCTTCGCACCAGCCAATTTCCGCCGGTCTGCCCGCTGTCCACCGAACCTGGCGCCCCCACCGTGACTCGAACACGGATCATCCGTTTAGGAAACGGACGCTCTATCCACTTGAGCTATGGGGACGGGATCGGTGGACGGTTGCCCGTCGACCGCGGGACCGTGGCAAAGCCTCCGGCCCGCTTCAAGCCCCGAGAGCAGCTCGGCGCTGCTTGCGCGTCGCTCACCGCCGCGCCGCCCCCTCCGGATCAGGAAAGGGAAGGCTGGCGCGCCGCGCCGAACACCTGCCCCTTCCCCGGTACAGACGCGCCCGGCCGCCGCCCCACCGGTTCTTTACGACTCACTTACCGGCTGACGGTACGGATACAGTTGAACCACCACGACGCGGGTTCTCTCTGGAGCCTCCCACGCTCGCACCGCCCGCCCCCACACCCCCCATGCTCTCGCGCCGCCCCCGCCTCACCGCGCTCCTCCTCGTTCTCGCCGCCGCGCTCCCCGCCGCTTCGCCCGCCGCCCCACCGGTGATCACCGCCCAGCCCACCGGCGGCGCCGTCGACCTCTTCGGCACCTTCAGCCTGAGCGTGCACGCCTCCGGCACCGAGCCGCTGGCCTACCAGTGGAAGCTCGACGGCAAACCCATCGCGGGCGCCACCGAGTCCACCTTCTTCGCCAACGGCGCCGGCGCCTACTCGGTCGCCGTGAGCAACGCCGCCGGCACGACCGACTCCGCCCCCGCCGTCGTGTTACCCGACGATCCGTCGATCGCGCTCAAGCCCTTCACGATCCCCAACACCACCCCGGCCGGCGTCTTCCCCGACCTGCGCGCCTGGAACCCCGAACCGGCGGGCGCCTCGGGCGTCGTCACCGTCGGCGCCGACGGCCACTTCCAGGTGGGCGGCCGGCGTATCCGCTTCTTCGGCGTGGACCTCACCTCGAACAAGAACTTCCCCACCCACGCCGGGGCCGAGCTCCACGCGCAGCGCCTCGCGCGTTTCGGCTTCAACTCCGTGCGCTTCCACTGGGCCGACTCGTTCTGGCCGTACTACACCGAAGAGCCCGGCTCCCTCATCATCAAGGACTCCGCCACCTCCCGCCGCTTCGACGAGAACGCCCGCGACCGCCTCCACTACTTCATGGCCCGCTGCGCCGACGTCGGCATCTACGCCAACGTGAACCTCCTGGTCGCGCGCACCTTCCAGAAGGACGACGGCCTCGGCGCCGAGATCGCCACCATGCCCTGGGCCCGCCAACACCTGTTGAGCTTCTTCAACGACCGGATGGTCGAGCTCCAGAAAGAATACGCTGCCTGGCTGCTCGCCTCCCCGAACCCCTATCGCGACAACCGCCCCCTCGCGCAGGACCCCGCGGTCGCCATCGTCGAGATCCTCAACGAGAACGGCCTGGCCGACGGCTGGCTCCACGGCCAGCTCGCCGCGATGCCCGCGGTCTACACCGACGAGTTGCAGCGCCGCTGGAACGCCTGGCTCCGCGCCCGCTACGCCGACCAGGCGGCCATGTACGAGGGCTGGTTCGCCGTCGACGAGCCCCTCGGCCTAAACCGTCTGGTGGATGTCACGACAGCCCCCAGCTCCGAAGGCTGGTCCCTCTACCGCGACACCCCCAACGGCGCCGCGGCAACCACGAGCGTGGCGCCCGACTTCAACGGCGCCCCGTGCCGCGTGGTGCAGACCACCTCCGCCGGCAATTTCGCCTCCGTGCAGCTGCTGCACAAGGACCTCCCGCTCGCCGCCCACGAGGCGTACACGCTCAGCTTCTGGGCCAAGGTCGAGGACCCCGACACCGTGCACACGGTCAAGCTCTACGCCGCGCGCGCCGGCTACCCCGACCTCTGCGAACCGCTCAAGGTGCAGGGCACCGAGTGGAAGCACTACACCCGCACCTTCGTCATGCGCACCACCGAGGAGAGATCCCGCCTCGGCTTCTGCCTCGGCGTCGCCCCCGGCCGCAGCTGGATCGCCGACGTGCAGCTCTGCCCGGGCGGCACCGTCGGCACCCTGCCGGCCGGCATCACCCTGGAGGCCGCCAACATCCCCGCGCTCCTCAGCAACACCATCACCGACCACATCGGCATGCGGGAGGACTGGGTGCGCTTCCTCCTCGACCTCGAGCGGACCTACTGGTCCGGCATGCGCGACTACATCCGCTCGCTCGGCTTCCGGGCCGTCGTCGTGGGCACCATCGCGCGCAACTCCCCCGCCAGTTGCCAGGCGGAGCTACAGGCGATGGATACGCACGACTACTGGAACTACCCCGTCCTCGGCCCCGCCTACCGGGACCACTCCGACAAATCCGACTGGAGCATGGAGCACCGGGCGATGGTGAACTTTCCCCGGGAGAACGACATGCTCTACGGCGCGCTCCGGCAGGTGAAGGGATACCCCAACATCGCCACCGAGTACGAGCACCCCGCCCCGAACCTCTACGCCGGCGAGCAGGAATTCTTCTTCCCCGCCTTCGCCGCGTTGCAGGACCTCGACGGCTATTGGGTCTACTCCTACTGGACCAACGACCGCCTCGCGATCTGGGACCACTGGGACTCGCTCAACTCGATGAACAAGCTGGCGAACATCCCCCTCGCCGCCGCCCTCTTCCGTCGCGACGTTTCGCCCGCCCTCAACGAATACGTGGTCGCCATGACTCCCGCGCGCGAGATCACCGAGATCGTGACCCGCGCCGGCCACTTCAACATGCCCCACGCCGCCTTCGTCGGCATGTCGCCCTCCGTCGCCCTCGTCAGCCGCATCCGCATGGCCATCGGCGAAGGCGCCACCGGCCTCGCCACGCCGCCCGCCCGCCCCGACGGCCCCGTGTTCGTGAGCGACACCGGCGAACTGCGCTGGGATTCCACCGATCCCGCCGCCGGCTTCTTCACGATCGACACGCCCCGCACCAAGGCGTTCGCCGGTTTCGGCTCCAACCGCCGCGTGGACCTGGGCGGCGTGGCCATCACCACCGGCGTCACCCGCCTCGACTGGTGCACCGTCGGCGTGACTCTGCTCGAGGGCGAGAGTTTCGCGGGCACCGCCGCGGGCCGCGCCCTCGTTGTCGCCACCGGCCAGTACGCCAACACCGGCTGGAAATGGCGCGACGCGGCCCACAACGGCCTGACCAACTGGGGCGGCGCGCCGTTTCTGGTCGAGATCGTGCCCGCGCAGGTCGAGCTCCCCGTGCCCGCCGCCCGCGTACGGGCCTGGGCGCTCTCCGCCGCCGGCGCCCGTCTGGGCGAGTTGCCGGTCACCGAGAACGACGGCCGCGCCACACTCACCCTCGGCACCGTGGGCGACACGCTCTGGTACGAGGTCCAGATCGCCGCCGAGACGGCCACCAGTTACGCCACCTGGCGCACCGCCCACTTCTCCGCCGCCGAGCGCGCCAACGAAGCCATCTCCGGACCCACCGCCGACCCCGAACGGTCCGGACTCACCAACTACGCCCGCTACGCCTTCGGCCTCGCCGCGCGCGGCCCGGTGCAATCCCCGGTGCGCCACGGCGCCGTTACCGTCGAAGGCGCCACCTACCTCACGCTCGCCTTCCCGCGCCGCGCCACCGGCACCGACGTGCGCTACACCATCGAGAGCAGCAGCGACCTCGTCACCTGGACCCCGGTTCCCGGCGCCGTCTATAGCCCCGCCGCCACGCCGCTCACCTATCGCGACCTTGTGGCGACAGCGCCCGGCACCCGCCGCTTCCTCCGCCTCGCGCTCAGCCAGCCCTAGGGGGACCGCGCGCAAGGCGCGCCCCGATGCGGCACTCGCCGCCGCGGCTGAGC
>JAEWNN010000171.1 GCA_023457035.1 Verrucomicrobiota bacterium | reverse complement strand
CGGCGTCGGCCGGGTCGAGGTTGAAGGTGACCGGATCGACGTCGGCGAAAACTGGTGTCGCACCGACGCGGGCGATGCAGCCGGCGGTGGCAAAGAAGGTGAAGGCGGGGCAGATGACCTCGTCGCCGGGCCCGATCCCGAGCGCCATGAGCGCCACGAGAATGGCATCCGTGCCGGAGGAGACGGTGATGGCGTGCTTCACGCCGAGGAAGGCGGCGCACTCCTTTTCGAGGGCCTCGACCTCGGGCCCCATGATGAAGTGGCCCGAGGCGAGCACGCGCTCGAAGGCGGCAGTGAGCTCCGCGTGGAGCGCGAGGTTCTGGCGGTTGAGATCGAGAAGCGGGACGGGCATGGGATTCGGTGGCCGGTGCGCGGTGGACGGAGGGCGGTGAACCGTGGCCGGTTATCAGTCAGCGGTGGGCGGAAGACAGATGGCGGAGAACGGTGGACAGTGAACTCGGAACGCGAGACGAGGAACGGGAAACCGGAGGGTGAATGTGGGAATCAGGAAAGTGGGAACGGAGGACGGAGAGCGGACGACGGTCGAAAGGCGGAGGACGGTGAACGGTGATGGACGGCCGGTGGGATTGTGGAGGTGGAGCTAGGTGGCGGACTTGAACTCGCGGTAGGGCTTGGTGCCGGTCGCGAGCGCGGTGGGCAGCGGGGACTCCTCGTCGAGATCGAGGCAGCGGAGACATCCGGGCGTGGTCTCCTGGTAGCGCAGACCGCTCTCGGGGCAGGTGTAGATGCCGTTGACGGGGTTCTTGAGCGGATGACCGTGGCGGCTGACCCAGCCGCGCTGTTTGCCGGGGACTCCGACGACGAAGCCGTAGTCGGGCACGTCGCGCGTCACCACGGTGCCGGCGGCGACGAAGCTGTAGCGGCCGAGGGTGACACCGCAGACGATGGTCGCGTTGGCGCCGATCGAGGCGCCTCGGCGGATCACGGTCGGCTCATAGAGGCTGCGGCGGACGACTTGGCTCCGCGGATTGGAGACGTTGGTGAGCACGCAGGAGGGGCCGAGGAAAACGTCATCCTCGACGACGGTGCCGGAGTAGACGGAGACGTTGTTCTGGATCTTGACGTTGCGTCCGATCTTCACGCCCGGGCCGATCATCACGTTCTGCCCGAGGTTGCAGTTCTCGCCGAGTTCGGCGCCCGCGCAGATGTGGCTGAAATGCCAGATGTGTGTGCCCGCGCCGATGCGGCAGGGCTGATCGACGACGGCGGTGGGGTGGGCTTGGTACGCGGTGTCCATGGGTTCAAGGGGCCTCGACTGTCTGCCAGTCGCCGCCGGCGGCCATCGAGCGACTGCAAGCCTCCAGCACGGCCATCACGCGCAGGCTGCTGGCTGCATCGGTGACGGGCGGTTGGCCGAGCGCGATCGCATCGAGGAAGGCTCGGCACTCGCAGCGGAGCGGCTCGTCGGCCGGGTAGGCCGCGGCGACCGGCTCGGCGCGGACGAGGCGGGGCTGGCCGGCGTGCCATTCCACGTGTTGGTCGTGCCACAGGAGTTTGTTCTCGCGGAGGGTGTCGTCGAAGACCGCGGCCCCGTTCTCGCCGATGGTGACCAGGCGTTGCTCTTTGAAGGGGTGGGTCCAGCTGCAGAGCAGGTGCGCATCCAGACCGTCGGGAAACCGCAGCACGGCGATGGCGGTGTCGGCGCGTGGTGTGCCCAGCGCGAAGGTGCCGGTGCAGGACACGCGCGTGGGCAGGCGACCGGCCAGCCGCAGGATCATGGCGACATCGTGCGGGGCGAGGCTCCACAAGGCATCTTCTTCCGTGCGCACCTTGCCGAAGTTTGTGCGATGGGACTGGATGCGAGTCAGGCGACCGAGGCGGTTCGCGGCTCCATCGCGGAGGGCGAGGAAGGCAGGGTGGTACTCGAGAAGGTGCCCGACCATCAGCACGCGCCGGGCCTTCGCCGCCGCTGCGGCCAGCGTGCGCCCCTCGGCGAGGGACAGCGCCATCGGTTTCTCCAAGAAAACGTGTTTCCCGGCGGCGAGCGCCGCGCAGCCGAGCGGCGCGTGGGTGACGGCGGGGGTGGCGAGCACGACGCCGTCGAGGTCGGGGCGGGCGAAGAGTGCGGCGATGTCGTCGAGAATCGCGCAGCCCGGGGCGAGCTCGGCGGCCAGGGCGCGGCCGGCCGGCGCGGGATCGGCCACGGCGGCGAGCGCTCCGAGGGCGTGGAAGTTGCGGACGAGATTGCGCCCCCAGTAGCCGCAGCCGGCCACGGCGATCTTCGGTGTGGCGCGAGGGAGAGTGCTCATGCGAACCAGAGCTTGCGGGCGAGTTCCTCGGAGAGCGGGCCGCCTTGGCTGCGCACGGCATTGCGAGTGTCGACGACGGCCGGCGCCCAGTCCAGAATCGTGCGGTGGTCGACGCCCTTGTGGGCGGTGGCGATGAGAACCAGATCCGCGGCAGCAAAGGCTTCCCTGCTCCACGGCACCGAGGCATGGCCGGCCCAGGTCGCGTTCTCGCGCGTCGGCGGGATCGTGGGGACGAGCGGATCGTAGTAGGCGACATCGGCCCCCTGGGCGCGGAGCAGGTTCATCAGGTGGAAGCTCGGGGTCTCGCGGATGTCGTCGACATCGGGCTTGTACGCGAGTCCGACGACGATGACGCGGCTGCCATTGATCGCTTTGCGCCGGGCATTGAGCGCCTCGGCGACACGGCGGACGACTTGCGCGGGCATCGCCTCGTTCACCTCGCCGGCGAGCTCGATGAAACGGGTGGCGAGCCCGTATTCACGGGCCTTCCACGTGAGGTAGAACGGATCGATCGGAATGCAATGCCCGCCGATGCCCGGGCCGGGGTAGAACGGCATGAAGCCGAACGGCTTGGTCTTGGCGGCGGCGATCACCTCCCAGATGTCGATGCCCATCGCGGCGTAGACGACCTTCAGTTCGTTCACCAAGGCGATGTTCACCGATCGGAAGATGTTCTCGAGCAGTTTGGCCGCCTCGGCGGTGCGGCAGTTGGAGACGGCCACCACGGTTTCAACGGCGCGTGAGTAGAGGGCGCGGGCGCGGGCGGCGCAGGCCGGAGTGAGGCCACCGACGATCTTGGGCAGCTTGGCGACATCCGAGGCGGGATTGCCCGGGTCCTCGCGCTCCGGCGAGAACGCGAGGTGGAAATCGCGGCCGGCGACGAGTCCGGAACCGGCTTCGAGCACGGCGCGCAGGGTTTCGTCGGTCGTGCCCGGGTAGCTGGTGGATTCCAGCGCGACGAGCATGCCCATGCGGAGATGCGGGGCGATCGCCTGGCCGGTGTTGAGAATGAAGGAGAGGTCGGGTTCGCGGTTGCGGTTGAGCGGGGTGGGCACACAGATCACGACCGCGGTGCAATCGTGCAGATCGGCGAAGTCGACGCTGGCGTGGAAATGGCCGGCGTCGACGGCTTCCGCGATCACCGAGGCCGGGATGTGGCGGATGTAGCTGCGGCCGGCGTTGAGCGCCTCGACCTTGGCGGGATCGACATCGAGGCCGAGCACCTGGACCCCGGAGCGGCAGAACTGAATCGACAGGGGCAATCCCACATACCCGAGACCGACGACCGCGATGCGTTCCGGGTGGGGCGGGGGGCAGGGAGAATCCATGGGTGGTGATGATGGGCGGGCCGAAGGGGCGATACAAGCCCGTGAAAGGGCATATGGGTGACTGCCCTTTTTGGGGGCTTGGTTTACGCCGACCAATCGGTAGTTTCCCCGCACACGCATGCCGTCATTGCTTTCCATCGTCATCGTCGCCTGGCGGTCGCGGGAGGAGATCCTGCCGTGCGTGCGATCGATCCCCCTTCGACTGGCTCAGGGGCCGGGAGTGGCTGCGGCGGACCTAGGGCAGAACGCAGAAGGCCGAAGGCAGAACACAGAAGGAGGAATGCAGGAAGGTGCGGTGGAGATCGTTGTCGTCGACAATTCGCCCAATGCCGATGGCACGGCGGAGGGCGCGGTTGACGTAGGGCGGCGACATCGTTTGCTGGTGCCGAGGTTTTATGGCAGCGCTGGCGACAATCCTCGGTGAAACGCGTCCGGTC
>JAEWNN010000170.1 GCA_023457035.1 Verrucomicrobiota bacterium | reverse complement strand
AACTTGGCGACGGCTTCACGGTAGTGTTTTGGGTTCTCGAACTCGCAGTAGACGGTGTCGATGCCAGCGAGCGGCAGCACGGCGTCGAGTTGGCGCAGGTGGCGGAGGACGACAATCAGCTCGGGCGCGGATGACGAGGCGGCGGCGATCGCGGCCTCGTCGCGGCGTGGGTGCGCGGCGGTGGCGCCTTCGGCGACGAGCGTCCAGCGGTGCGGCGCGGCGCGGAGCTCGTCGAGCTGGGCGACGGCGTCGCGGCGCATGCGGTTGAGCTCGCTCATCGGGAGCATGAGGCCGGGCTCGAGCTGCGCGTCGAGTTGCGCGAGCTGGAACGGCGTGCCGCCGAGCCGGCCGAACTGCTCGCGCAGGCGTTCGGGGGTGAGTGGGTGTTTCTCGGCGGCGACGAGCGCGATGGAGGACTCGGCTTGGGCGACATGGCCGAGTTCGTCGCGGAGCAGAAGCGTGAGTGGCCCGCCGACGCGGCCGTGCACCTCGGCGGAGACGGGGCGGAGCGTGCGCGGCTGGTCGCCGGCGAAGGTGGCGCGCAGGCGCTTCTCGTGCGCGGGGTCGCTGTTCTTCCAGACGATGTCGCCGGGGTGCACGAGGGAGAAGTCCATGGCGCTGCGGCCGAAGGTGAGCAGGGTGTCGGCGCCGCGCGGGAAGACCTCGTAGACGCGGCCGCCGGCCTCGCCCTTCTCGGGCGCGCCGTAGTCGAAGACGACGCCGTCGCCAGGCTTCACGGACGGATCGGGTTCGGAGCAGGGGGCGCAGGCGGACGTGGCGGAAGGGTTGCCTCGCGCCGGACGTGCCGGCTCGGACGCTTGACCGCGTTGGGGGCAACGCGGTCCACCTTCGGAGGACGACTCGAGGCGGACGAGCACGCCGTCGCGTTCGACGCGGGTGACGGTGCCGAGGCGTACGCCGCGCTTGGTGCCGAAGCGGGCGTGGACGAGCTGCTGGTTGTCGATGCCGCGGAACCAGCCGGAGTGGAAGCCGCGCGAGAACGCCATCTCGAGGTCGTAGCGGTGCGCATGCCAGAGGGCATCGATGAGCGCGCGCTCGCGCGCCAACGTGTTTGCGGCCTTCGGCGACTTGTCACGTAATACGTGACAAGTCGTCTGGGCCGTGCGGTCGGAGGGAACGATCGCTCCGGAGGTGTTGTCACGTAATACGTGACAAGTTTCCGCAGGGGCGGAGGGGCGGGGCGCGAGGGTGGCGGCGACCCGGTCGACGGCCTCGCGGTAGACGCGGGTGAGGTTGGCGACGTACTCGGCGCTCTTGAGCCGGCCCTCGATCTTGAGCGAGGCGACGCCGAGGCGCATCAGGTCGGGCAGGACGTCGAGGCCGGCGAGGTCCTGCGGGCTGAGGAGGTAGCGGCGGCCGCCGAGGTCGACCTTCCGGCCGTCGGCGACGAGGTCGTAGGGCATGCGGCAGGCTTGGGCGCATTCGCCGCGGTTGGCGGAGCGGCCGCCGAGCGACTCGGAGGTGAGGCACTGGCCGGAGTAGGCGACGCAGAGCGCGCCGTGGACGAAGACCTCGAGCTTGATGGCGGAGGCGGCGACCGGCGAGCCGTCGGTCGCGGTCTCCTCGGCGAGCTCGGTCTTGAGTTTGCCGATCTCGGAGAGGGAGTTCTCGCGGGCGAGGACGACGAGGCTGGCGCCGAGATCGCGGGCGAAGCGGACGCCGGCGGCGCTGGTGACCGTCATCTGCGTCGAGATGTGGATCGGCAGGTCCGGCGAGAGGGCGCGAATCAGTCGGCAGAGGCCGACATCCTGCACGATCACGGCGTCGACCCCGGCGGCGACGAGGGTGCGGATGTAGTCGGCGGCTTCGGCGATCTCGTTGGAGAAGACGAGGACGTTGAAGGTGACGTAGCCGCGCACGCCGCGCCGGTGGAGGAAGCGCATGAGCTCCGGAAGGTCGGCGGCGGTGAAGTTGTGCGCGCGCATCCGGGCGTTGAAGCGCTCAAGGCCGAAGTAGACGGCGTCGGCGCCGTTCTCGACGGCGGCGCGCACGCAGTCCCAGTCGCCCGCGGGGGCGAGGATCTCGGGCCGGCGCAACACGGTGGGCGTGCCGGCGGGCGAGGTGGTGGACTGGTCAATGGGTGCGGACATCGCGGGAGGCTGGACGCTAGGAGCGCCGGCGTTGCTCGCAACGGGCAAGTGCGTGGGACTGATGGGGAGGCCGGCTTCCGCGGCGAGGAAGACGCAAAAGCCTGTCGCGATCGCGACAGACTTTTGCGTTTTTTTGCGGCGTGGCGATTGGGCCGCAGCCGTCCAGTGTCCGCGGCTGGACCTCTTCGTGGCGGCGGGACGAGAACTAGAGCGCGCGGATCGCCGCGGTCATCACCTCGCAGGCGCGGTCGAGATCGGCGCCGGCGTGGGCGGTACTGAGGAACGCGGCCTCGTAGGGGCTGGGCGCGAGATAGACGCCGTGGTCGAGGCAGGTGTGGAAGAACTTCTTGAAGAGCGCGGCGTCGCCGGTGAGCGCGGTGGCGTAGTCGCGCACCGGCGTGGCGGTGAAGAAGAGACTGAACATCGCGCCGCGTTGCGGGCACTGGAGGGCGATGCCCTTGGCCTTGGCGGCGGCGAGCACGGCCTCGCGCAGCTGGCGGCCGAGGGCGTCGAGGCGCGCGTACGGGTTCTCCTCGTCGAGGAGGCGGAGCGCGGCGATGCCGGCGGCCATGGCGAGCGGGTTGCCGCTGAGCGTACCGGCCTGATACACGGGGCCGAGCGGCGCGAGGTGGTCCATGATGTCGGCCCGGCCGCCGAACGCGCCGACGGGCAGGCCGCCGCCGATGATTTTGCCGAGGGTCGTGAGGTCAGGGACGACCGGTTGGCGGTGCCCGGTGGCCGGTGAACCAGTGGCGGAGCTGGCGGCCTCGTCGGCGAGGAGACCTTGGACACCGGCTTTGTGGAGGCGGAAGCCGGTCATGACTTCGTCGAAGATGAGCACGGTGCCGTGCTGCGCGGTGATCTCGCGCAGGTAGGCGAGGTAGCCGGCGTCGGGCATGATGAAGCCGACGTTGCCGCAGTACGGCTCGATGATGACGCCGGCGATCTGGCCGGGGTTGGCGTTGAAGGCGGCGTCGAGCGCGGCGCGGTCGTTGTAGGGCAGGACGATGGTTTCCCGGGCGAACGAGGCGGGCACGCCGGCGCTGTCGGGATTGCCGTGGGTGAGGGCGCCGGAGCCGGCCTTGATGAGGAGCGAGTCGGAGTGGCCGTGGTAGCAGCCGGCGAACTTGATGATTTTGTCGCGCTTGGTGAAGCCGCGGGCGAGGCGGATGGCGGACATCGTGGCCTCGGTGCCGCTGTTGCACATGCGGACCTTCTGGATCGACGGCACGAAGCGCACGATCAGCTCGGCCATCTCGACCTCGTAGGGATTCGGGGTGCCGAAGGAAGTACCGTTGTCGAGGGCGGCGGCAATGGCGGCGCGGATGCGCGGGTGGTTGTGGCCGTGGACGGCGGGGCCCCAGGTGCAGACGAAATCGATGAGCGTGCGGTCGTCGGCGGTGATGAGGTGCGCGCCCTCGGCGCGCTTGACGAAGAACGGCGCGCCGCCGACGGAGCGGAACGCGCGCACGGGCGAGTTCACGCCGCCGGGGATGAGTTGCAGGGCGCGGGCGAAAAGTTCGGCGGAGGAGGGCATGAGGGACAGGACGGAGGGAACCGCTAATGAACGCTGATGGACGCTAATGGAATGAAACCAAGGTGCAGAGGACTACTGGGTGTTTCGGGTGCGAGCGAAACGTTTCCATTCCAGTTTGGGACCGTGGCCGAAGTTGATGAGGTATCCGACTGGCTGGGCGGTTGCCTTCAGATAGTTGAGCAACTGCGCTTCGTGCTCGGCGGTGAGTGCCGACACCGCTTTGAGTTCCACGATGATCGCTCCGCCTACGATCAAATCGGGGCGGAATTTCTTCCGGAGTGGCCGACCTTTGTAGAAGACGGCGATCTCACTTTGTGCGAGGAACGCAATTCCGCGCTCGCTGAGCTCCGTCTCAAACGCCTCTTGGTAGATCTCCTCGGTGAATCCGTGGCCGAGTTCGTTGTGCACCTCGAAGGCGGCGGCCATGAGATCGTAGCCTTCCTGCTGCAGCGGTTTGTCGTTGGTATCCATGGTTCCTTTCTCGCGGTTGCGGCAGGGGGGCGGGAAAAGTGTCGAGAAAGACCAGCGTGGTTCGACCAGAAAAACAGAAGGGAACCGCTAATGAACGCTGATGCTCGCTAATCTGGCGGTGCGGGCCTGTTCTCGATTAGCGCTGATTATTAATCCGGCAAAATGATAGCGCCTCTTCGAGAAATATGCTGTGCTTGAGGTCATGAAGGAAGACGGACGCAAGATGACCAAGGAACAGCTCGGCGTGGCCCGCCGGCGGGCGATGCAGCTGGTCGACGATGGCTGGCGCCAGGCCGACGCCGCAAAGGCAGTGGGCGTCCATGTGCGTACCGTGCGGCAATGGGGACAGCATCGGCGTGAACACGGACTGGCTTCGCTGGTGCGGGACGAACGCGGGCGCGCGCTGGGCGAAGGCCGCACGCTGAGCGCGGTCCAGGAGAAGGAGTTGCGCAAACTCATCACCGACAAGATGCCCGACCAGCTCAAGCTGACCTTCGCGTTGTGGACGCGTCGCGCCGTCGCCGAGCTGATCGAGCAGCGCTATGGGTTGAAGCTGCCGGTGCGCACGATGGGCGAGTACCTCAAGCGTTGGGGGTTCACCCCGCAAAAGCCATTGCGCAAAGCCTACGAGCAACAGCCCAAGGCCGTGCAGGAATGGCTGACGTCGAGCTACCCGGTCATCGCCGCTGCCGCCAAAGCCGAAGGCGCGGAAATCTTCTGGGGCGACCAGACCGGCGTGAACAACCAGTCCAACGCCCCACGCTGTTACGCGCCCCGCGGGCAGACGCCCACCGTGCGCCAACAAGCCAAGCGGTTCGGCTTCTCCGTCATGAGCGCTGTGACCAACCGCGGCAGTGCCCGGTGGATGGTTTACGAAGGAGCCCTCGATTCGGCCCGGCTCATCGAGTTCCTCGTGCGCTTGGTCCGTCTCAGCGGAGGCCGCAAGGTCTACCTCATCCTCGACAACCTGCGCGTCCACCACAGCAAGCCAGTCAAGCAATGGCTCGCTGCACACACCGAGCAGATCGCGGTGCATCACCTGCCCAGCTACAGCCCCGAGCTCAACCCGGACGAGCAGCTCAATCGTTCGCTCAAGAGCAAGCTGGCCCAACTGCCCGCCCCGCGCGACGTCGATCAACTACGCCAGCAGGCCATCGGCCAGTTGCGCTCCTGCCACCGCCAGCCCGCACTGATCAAGTCCTACTTCCAGTCGCCAACCACGTCATACGCAGCCTGAGGCGCTTTATTATTGCCGGATTAATAGCGTTCATTAGCGGTTTCCTCTCCCTCAGCTCACGTAGCGCTGGACGATGGGGTTGCGGCGGCCGGTGCCGAAGGCGAGCGGGGTGATCTTCAGGCCGGGGGCGGCCTGCTTCCGCTTGTATTCGTTTCGGTCGACCTTGCGGCATACGTCGTGCACGACCGCGGCGTCGAACCCGCGCGCGATGAGATCGCGGCGCGGCAGACACTCCTCCACGTAGCACAACAGGATCTTGTCGAGAACGTCGTAGGGCGGGAGCGAGTCCTGGTCCTTCTGGCCGGGGCGGAGCTCGGCCGACGGCGGCTTCTCGATGGTCGACGCGGGGATGACGCCCCCCGGGAGGCCGAGCGTGCGGCTGTAGTCGGTGTTGATCCAGCGGGCCAGCGCGTAGACCTGGGTTTTGAAGAGGTCGGAGATCACGGCGAGGCCGCCGCACATGTCGCCGTAGAGCGTGCAATACCCGACGGCCATCTCGCTCTTGTTGCCGGTGGTGAGCAGGAGCGCGTTGAACTTGTTGGAGAGGGCCATCATGAGCACGCCGCGGGTGCGGGCCTGGATGTTCTCCTCGGTCACGTCGGGCGCGAGGCCGGTGAAAAGCGGCGCGAGCGCGGTCTCGGCGGCGGCGACGGTGTCGGCGATGGCGAGGGTGTGGAACGGAATCCGCAGGGCGGCGGCGAGGTCGCGGGCGTCGTCGCGCGAGTGCTGGCTGGAGATGGCGGAGGGCAGGCTGACGCCGGTGACGTTCTCCGGTCCGAGCGCGGCGGCGGCGATCACGGCGACGACGGCGGAGTCGATGCCGCCGCTGAGGGCGACGAGGGCGCGCTTGAAGCCGCTCTTCTGCGCGTAGTCGCGCGTGCCGAGCACGAGCGCCTCGAAGATGTCCTTCATCTGCGGCTGGGAGAACGTCGGATCGAGCTGCGGCGCGGTGAATGCCGGCGCCGGGGCACCGCGGCCGACGGGGACCTCGACGAGCTCGGTGGCGGCGCGGAAGGCGGGCAGGCCGGCGACGACGCGGCCGGAGGGATCGGCCACGAGGCTGCGCCCGTCGAAGATGAGCTCGTCGTTGCCGCCGACGGCGTTGCAGTAGACGACCGGGCAGCGCAGGGTGCGCGCGGCCTCGGCCACGAGCCGGGCGCGCAGGTTCTCCTTCCCGTTGTGCCACGGGCTGGCGGAGATGTTGATCATCAGGTCGCAGTGTTGTGGCGCGAGTTTGGAGACGGGATCTTCGCCGTGGTACAGCTTGCGCGTGGTGACGGAGGGGTGGGTCCAGAGATCCTCGCAGATCGTGAGCCCGATGCGCAGTTCGCCGCACTCGACGACGGCCGGGGCGGGGGCGGGCTCGAAGTAGCGGTCCTCGTCGAAGACATCGTAGGTGGGCAGGAGGCACTTGTGGCCGAGGCCGGCGACCGCGCCGCGGTGGCAGAAGGCGGCGGTGTTGAAACAGTGGCGACCGGAGCCGGTGCGGTTGGTCTCGATGCAGCCGACGACCAGCGGCACCTCGCCCACCTCGGCGGCGATGGTGGCGAGCGAGGCGGCGGCGTCCTCGTCGAAGCGGCGGCGCAGCAACAGGTCGCGCGGCGGGTAGCCGGTGAGGGCGAGCTCGGGGGTGACGACCAGCTCCGCCCCGCGGGCCACGAGGTCGTGGTAGGCTTCGAGGATGAGGCGGCGGTTGCCTTCGAGGTCGCCGACGGTGGTGTTGAGCTGCGCGAGTCCGATTTTCATCTCGGGCGAAATTCCACAGAAGGAAACGGCGGGAACCAAGACCGGAAAAGGTGGGGGCGCGTTTGGCTGTCCGAGATGCACAGTCGAAACCGACAGAAGGTAACGAAGAGAACGAAGGACGAATGGGGGAGGGCGACCGACCGTTGCGCGGCGCGCTTCTTTTCGAGGCGAAACCAAGGATCAACAGCGGTGCAGACGCAGTGCTTCCGCCGTCCCTCCACTTCGTGGACTTCTGTCGTCTGCGGAGTTACGGGACTGTGGGTGGAAACCAAGGAAGCGCACAGGGCGCGGGGCGAGGCCAAGGGACGGAAAAGCGCTGGCGCCGTTTGTGGCGCCCTCTGTAGCGTGGGCGCCTTCCTCGCCGCCTTTTCCTCACCATGCACCAACCGCTCATCCTGGCCTCCGCCTCGCCGCGCCGGCGCGAGATTCTCGCGCGGCTCGGCTTCGTGTTCGCGGTGGTGCCGGCCGAGGTGACGGAGCATGAGCCGGCGGCCACGGAGACGCCGCGCGAGATGGTGACGCACAACGCGGTGCTGAAGGCCGACTGGGTCGCGGCGCGGCACCGCGACGCGGTGGTGCTCGGCGCCGACACGACGGTGTTCCTCGACGGCTTCGTGTTCCACAAGCCTGTCGATCTCGCCGATGCGCGGGCGATGTTGCGGCGGCTCTCGGGCAAGACGCATTCGGTGTTCACCGCCGTGGTGGTGCGCTCGAAACACTGCAACGCCGAGATCGGCGTCGAGAGCCGGGTGACGTTCCGCGCCCTCGACGACGCGCTGATCGACCGCTATTTCGCCGGCTGCCACCCGCTCGACAAGGCCGGCGCCTACGGCATCCAGGACGGCGGCGAGCTGATCGTGGAGCGCTACACCGGGTCGCTGACGAACATCATCGGCCTGCCCGCGGACGAGACGAAACAACTGCTGGCCCGTGCGGGTCTGACGCCGACGCTGTGAGACTCCGGCGATGATCGACACGCTGCCCCCGCAAACCCCCGAGGAGATCGCCGCCGAACGCCGGCGGCACGACGAGGCCGTCGCCGGTCGCTGGCCGATCGTCGTCGGGTTGGTCGGCACGGTCGTCTTTCATCTGCTGGCCTACTTTGTCGCCGACCGGCAATTGTTCGGTTGGGGGGGGGGCGTGGCGGAGGTGCCGAGCGATGTGGCGACGATGCGCGAGAAGTATGACCAGCAGGAGCTGACGTTCCTGCTCGCCGACGACACCGAGCCGCGGACGCCGCTGCGTTTCACCGAGACGAATCCGGACGCGCCCGAGAACGATCCCGGCAAGACGAACTATTACGGCTCCCGCAACCAGCAGGCGGCCCAGCCGGAACCGGGCAACGACGGAAGCGAGCGGCCGAGGACGTCGGGGGAGGCGAAGGACTCCACGGCGATTGTCACCGGAATGCGGCGACAGCCGGACGAGCCGCTCGTGGTCCCCGGGGCGAACGGCCAGAACGGCGCCGGAATGACCGCGGTGGTGATCGGCGCGCCGGCGCTTCCGAAGGCCTCCGAGCCCCTGCCCGGTCTCGAGAAAATCACCGGTGACAACCCCGACGGCATCGGGACCAACATCGGCAAGACCCCGCGCGGCAAGCCGGAGGACGAGAAGCTGCAGGAGGGCAAGGCCGAGGGCACGACCACCGGTCCGCAGCAGTTGCTCGCGGTGAGCGGCGGCGGTGTGCCCGGTCTGCCGGGCCGGCCGGCGCCGCGCCCGCGGCCGAAGCTGCAGAACGTGCGCCCCTCGGTGCTGGCCAACCAGCCGCTCTCCGCCTCCAACAAGGGCATGACGGCGGTGAACTCGCGCCTGAGCGCCGCCGGCGTGTGGTGGGACGAGTTCATCGACACGGTCGACGGGCAGTTCCAGAAACTTGCCGAGGAGATGACCACGCGGCCGCCCTCGCGGTCGACCGTGGTCATCCATTTCACGGTCAATGCGCAGGGTGAGATCCGGATCCTGGACATCGAGGGCGAGGATACCGCTGGGCGGGTTGCCACCTACCTCTGCCTCGACGCGATCCAGGCGCGCGCGCCCTACCGGCCGTGGACCCAGGAGATGATCAACATGTTCGGCGAGGAGGAAAAGGTCACCTTCAGCTTCCTGTTCTGGTGAGCACGAGGGCTACAGATTCTTGGGACAGCTTGCCGCTTGTCGCCGACGTGACGGTGCTCGGCCACGATGCGCGCGGGCTGGGCGCGCTGGCGAAGCCGGCGGGCGTGCTCTCCCATCCCAACGAGCCCGGCAAGGACCGGGGCCGGGCGCTGCTCGACGCTGCGTACGACCTCGACGCGGAGTGCTATGTCTGGACCGACGCGGAGAGCGGCGCGGAGCGCCGGCTCTGGCTGCTCAACCGGCTCGATTCGGCCACCTCCGGCGTGATCCTGGTCGCGAGCGACGGGAAGCTGGCGGCGGACGTGAAGGCGCAGTTCCAGCGCCGGGCCATCGCGAAGACCTACGTGGCCTTGGTCTTCGGCACGCCCCGCGTGCCGCGCGAACTTTGGCGCGACCGGCTCGCCGTCGCGCGCAAAGGCGGGGTGGTGCGCTCGTCGGTGGCCGGCGGGCACATCCCGGCCGAGAGTGAGTGCCGGGTGCTGCGCGCGGCGCGCGGGGCACAGCCGTTGGCTTTGCTGGAACTCAAACCGCACACGGGGCGCACGCATCAGCTGCGCGTGCAGTGTGCCAAGCGGCAGCTGCCGATCGTCGGCGACCAGACCTACGGCGACTTCCGGAAGAACCGCGAGTTCGCGAAGCAGGCGAAGACGAAGCGGTTGTTTCTCCACTCGCTGGAGACGCAGGTGCACTACCGCTGGGCGGGCCGGGACTGGCAGTTCGCGGCGCGGGCCGAGCTGCCGCCCGAGTTCGAGGCGGCGCTGCGGTAGCGGCGGCGGAACCGCTCAGCCGTGACGAAGCATTGGGCGCGGATCTCGCGCGGTCGGGCCCCTTCTTCCGGTTGCAGGGGCTGAGCTTGCACGGACCGGTGGGCGCCGCTCTCGCCGGCCGGTGCGAGCAAGCTCGTACCCTCCGCCGACGGCATGAGCACGCATCGGATCAGGGCTGGCCAGCCGGGAAGGCGTACAGGCGACCCGCCTGGTCGGCGAACAGGACCAGCCCGGCTGCGACGACGGGCGAACCGGCGATGCCGGCCACGTAGCGACCCTCCGCGGATGGCAACTTCATCCGCCAACGCGGCGCGCCGGTGTGGCGGTCGAGCGCGACCATGCCGCCGTCCTGGGCGATCAGATAGTCGCGCGCACCGGCGGCGCCGGCGAACACGGTGTCGGCGGTCACGGCGGGGGTTCCCCACGTCCAGCCGAGCACATCGGTCGTCCAGCGCGGGCTGCCGGTGGCGGCGTCGAGGCAGCTCACGGTGCGCAGGTCGGAGGAGCCGATGAAGAGCTCGTCGTCGACGATGCGTGGCGCGGACTCGATCCACGAGCCGGCGTGGAAACGTGTCCACCGGATGGAGCCGTCGGCGAGCGAGAGGCAGTACAGCCGGCTGTCGCGGCTGGAGACGAGCACGGACTCGCCGCAGCGCACCGGATCGGCAGTCGCGGGGCCGCCGGTTTCCCGGGTCCAGAGCACGGCGCCGTCGGCGCGCGAGAGCGCGGTGATGCGACCGTCCCAGCTGGCGACGATGAGGCGAGTGTCGGCCACGAGCACCGATTGGCGCAGCAACCCGCCGAGCTGGGCGCGCCAGCGCACGGAGCCGTCGGCGGTCGCGACGGCGAGGACCGCGCCATCGGGGGCGGGCACGTAGAGCGTGCCGTCGGCGAGGGCCGGCTGCGGGCCAACGAAGTCGTACGAGTACTCTGTGGCGGCGGGGGGATGGCGGACGACGGCGCCGCCGCCGATCGAGCGTTCCCAGCGCAGGCGACCGGTGGCGCGATCGAGTTGCACGAGCCGGCCGGCGTCGTTGAGGAAGCAGATTGTGTCGCCGTCGAGCCGGGCGGCGCCGTGGATGGGCGCGCCGGAGTCGAAGGTCCAGGCCGGGGCACCGTCGCGGAGGCGGACGGCGTGGAAGCGGCCGCGTTCGTCGCCGACGAAGGCGAGTTCGGCGCCGGCGACGGGCGAAGCCCAGAAGGCGGCGTCGCCGTGGAATACCCACACGGGGGCCGGTGGCTCGGGGTAGGCGGGCGTCGGTGGCGTGGTGGGCAGCGGCTCCGAACGCGCGAGCCGGAGGGGATGGGCATTGTTGATCGTGCCGACCAGTTCCGCCCCGGAGAACGTGAGATCCAAGCCGAGCGAGCGGCTGCGCAGGTGCCCCGCGGTGTAGCCGAGGTCGCCGACCGGGCTGCCGAAAAGGTGGAGCACCGCGAACCACTGGCGGCCGCGCAGGGTGCTGTCGGGCTGGCGGCGGAACTCGAAGCCGATCTGGTACTGTTGGCCCTCCATCACCACCTCGCCCGCCCAATAGCCGTCGACGCCAGCGGCCGGAGGGAGGTCGGCGGCGTGGGTGAATGGCGACAAGAGGAGCAGGAGGAGCGGGGCGAGGAGGACGGGGCGCATGGTGGGAGCGAGGCAGAAACCCACCGCGGGCGCGAACCCTTCAATCCGAAAACTCCGGACGACAGAAGCCATTACGCCGCGCGCATTGAACGGACGCCTTGTGGTTGGGCGTTCTGCTGTACGGTAGAATAGGCCCGCCGAGGGTGCGGGCGGCCTGGCGACCCGGGGTGGAAGCGGCGACGACGAGGATCCTCCTCCGCCGTTGCCCGTCCTGCGCCTCGCCCCGAACCATAGGGGCTCGCACAATAGTCCGACCGAGGTGGCGACGGACCGCCGGGCCGTCCGTTCGCTCGGCGGGCCCAGCGGTCCCGCCCTACCATCGGCCGTCAGTCCAATACGCGAGGATCAGTAGCCCCGCGGCTGGCTCAGGCGCTCTGCTGTTTGCCGGCGAGGGATTGCTTCAGCTCCGAGCAGAGGGCGTGGGCATCGGACTCGAACTTCTTGAGGTTGAAGCTTGGAAACACGCGGGGACGGAGCACCTGCCACGCGGTGGTCTCCTCGAGCGAGGGGGCGATGTCGCGCACCATCTCACCGCTGAAACCGACGTGGTTGTAGAGGCACAGGTCGCGGGCGAGGGAGACGACTCCGACCAGTTCGATGTCGTCGCTGGCGTGGTCCGGGGCGTCGGCCCAGCGGATGACGTTGCAGAACTCGGACGGCAGGCCCTGCTTGGCGGCGAAGCGCACGGCGATCTCGCGCGTGGTGCAGCCGAGGTACTTCTTCTCGGCCTCGGCGAGCGTGACCTTGTGCTCGCGTGCGTAGTTGACCACGGCGGGAAAGGCGAAGGGGAAGAGTTTGAGGAGGATCAGCTTGCCCACGTCCTGCAGCAGCCCGGCGGTGTGGGCACGGCCCGCGAGCGAATCGAACTCGAGGTTGCGCGCGGTGAACTGCGCGAGCCGGGCGACGCCCATTTGGAACATCCAGAACTGCACCCAGGAGATCGGGGGCACGTGCATGTGGCGGGCGGGGATCGTCGGCAGGGTTTTCGCGATACCGCTGAGCTTGATGTTGCCCAGCAGGCTGACGGCGGCGCGGGGGTCGTCGATCACGGTCATCTCATCGTGCTCGAGGTGGTTGGCGGCGATGAGGACCTGGGTGGCGAGCGCGGGATCCTGGGCGACGAGGTCGTTGATCTGGGTGAGATTGGTCGTGGTCCGGTCGGCCGTCATCTGGAACGCGGCGGCGACGGAGTCGATCGCGGGGCAGGCGGGGAGCGTCTCTCCCTGGAGCATCGCTTCCTCGCCGGAGATCATCGGTCCATTCGCGTCGACATCGGCCTGCATCCAGAGCGCGCGGGCCTCGGATTCGCGCTGGGCCTCCTTCTCCTCGGCGGACAGCGCACCGGCGGGGACGCGCTTCGGGTCGAGCTGGAGGAAAATGAGTTCGCGTGCGTAGGTGAGGTCGGAGGGGCAGCGCTTGAAGAAGGTCCAGTCGTCCTTCTCGGCCTTCTCCTTGAGCAGGGTGAGGTATTCGACGGTTCCCCACACGCCGCAGCCTTCGGCCTTCTCGGTGAGGGCGTCGATGCGGGCGAGGACTTGGGGTGGGTTGCGGGAGGTCGCGCAGCTCTCGAAGAAGGCGAGGCTTTTCTCGATCGAGGCGGCGAGGTCCTCGCGCATCGCGCGCAGGTCGGCGGGGGCGATGCCGAGCTGGGCGCAGAAGGACTTCTCCTCCTCGAACTGCAGGGCGCGCCAAGGATTGGCGGTGGCCTTGATGACCTCGCGCAGGATGTGTTCGTCGTTGTACGGCTTGATCAGGTAGTTCTGGACCTTGAGCTGAAGCACGGTGCGCACGGTGGCGTGGTCGCCGACCGTGGTGTAGACGACCACCGGGATCTGTTTGAGGAAGCAGTCGTTGCGCAGTTGCTGGAGGAAACCGATGCCTTTCTCCCCCTTAAGCTCCAGCTCGAGGAAGACCATGTCCACATTCACTCGTTCGTGCAGAATCTTCCAGGCCTCGGCGCTGTCTGCGGCCACGAGGCAATGGTGGTGCCCCCGCGCGAGGATTCCCTGCATCGCGCGACCCGCCACTTCGTTGGCGTCGAGAAGGAGGACGTTGGCCATCGTGGGGTGGAAGTTGGGGCCTGCGGGCGGAAGTGCCGGCAAACCGTTGAACGAACTTGTTTTCCAACCTCGACTATCGGCCGGATTTGCCGCGGCTGTAATCCTGGGCCGGGGGAATGTGCCGGCCAAACCGGGTGAGGCGCTCCGCGGCGCAGGGGGGGCGCACCGCGCGCACTTGGGCATTGATCGGCTGCCGGCAGCCCGGAAACTCCCCGGCCTACGTACGCCCCCATGCCCACTGCCAGCCATTACGACGTCGCCATCATCGGAGCCGGCCTGTCCGCGCTCGCGGCCGGGGTGCGGCTGGCCCATTTCGGAAAGAAGGTCTGCCTGTTCGAGCGGCACAACGTCGTGGGCGGGCTCAACAGCTTCTACAGCGTCGCCGGCCGCAAGTACGACGTGGGGCTGCATGCGATGACCAACTTCGTGCCGCGCGAGGTGCGCGGCACCGCGCTGGGCAAGCTCCTGCGCCAGTTGCGCATCGAACGCGAAGCGCTCGACCTCTGCCCGCAACTGGGCTCGGCGGTGCGGTTCCCGGGACGCGAGCTGCGCTGGGACAACGGCGGCGCACTGCTCGAGGCCGAGGTGGCGCGGGAGTTTCCGTCGCAGATCGACGGCTACCGGCGCTTCCTCGCCGAGCTGCGCGCCTTCGACGATTCGGCGACCGTCGCACCCGGCTTCACCGCGCGCGAGATGCTGCGCCGGCACCTCTCCGACCCGGTGCTGGAGGACATGCTGCTGTGCCCGCTGTTCTACTACGGCAGCGCCACGCCGCGCGACATGGACGCCCTCCAGTTCGTCATCATGTTCAAGGCCGTGTACCTCGAGGGCTTCGCCCGGCCGTTCGAGGGCATCCGCGTCGTGCTGCGCCTGCTCACCGAGCGCCTGCGCGAGAACGGCGGCGAGCGTCGGATGAAGTGCGGGGTGCGCCGGCTGCACACCGGCGCCGGCCGCGTGACGGCGCTCGAGCTGGACAACGGGGAGACCGTCACGGCCGACTGGGTGCTCAGCTCCGCCGGGTCCGATGAGACGCGCCGGCTGTGCGAGTCCGAACCCGCGGTCGACACCGATGCGGCGAGGGCGCCCGCGCCCGACGAGCGGCTCGGCTTCGTGGAGACGATCCAGGTGCTCGACCGCCAGCCGCACGGCTTTGGCTGGGATGAGACGATCGTGTTCTTCAACGACTCCGAACGCTTCGAGTTCGCCAACCCGACCCAGCCGGTCGACCTGCGCAGCGGCGTGATCTGCATGCCGAACAACTTCGATTTCGGCGGCCGCACGATGAGCGAGGGCTGCGTGCGCGTGACCAACCTGGCGAGCCATGCCGCGTGGGCGGCGATGCCGGAGTCCCAATACCGAGCGGAGAAGCAGCGGTGGTTCGGCGAGATGACGGCCAGCGCGCGGCGGTTTCTCGCGCCGGTTGCGCCCGGCGAGTTCGAGCGTGCGGTGGTGGCGACGGACATGTTCACGCCGCTCACCGTGCAGCGCTACACCGGTCACCTCGGAGGCGCGATCTACGGCGCACCGCGCAAGGTGCGCGACGGCCGCACGGCCTTCGGCAACCTCGTGCTCATTGGCACCGACCAGGGTTATCTCGGCATCACCGGCTCGATGCTCAGCGGCATCATGATGGCCAACGAGCACGTGCTGCGGGCGCGGTGAGGGACGGGTTTCGCCGCGTGGCGGCCGGCGCCACGCCCCGGGCGGCTTCGCGGCGGCGGGCGAGTGTTCGCTCCCGTGGCGAGCCGGTGGGACCGGTCTGCGACCGGTCGGGCTGGACGGGAGTCGCAGTGGAGGGCGAGCGCCGAGGGGGTCCAGTCGGCGACAGGACCTACCGGGCGAGCACGGCGACCGGGCTCAGCGCGGGCGCCGGTCGCGAGGGCGGCGGCGCCGGGACCCGACTTTGCGCTTCACAGGCGCTGCGGACCGCGGCATTCGTTTCGTGGATGCCGAGATTCGAGTTCACGGCGATCGACGAGGACGGACGGGAGCGTGCCGGCACGCTGGAGGCCCCCTCCGCGGAGCGCGCCGCGGTCGAGATCAAGCAGCGCGGGTTGTTCCCTACCCAGGTGGCGGTCGAGGGCGTCGCCGTCGCGGCGCCATCGGTGCGACGGCGACCGCTGGTGTTTGGTCGCGTGGTGAACGCGCATGGGCTGGCGGAGTTCACCCGCCAACTTGGCACGCTGGTGCAGGCGGGGCTGCCGTTGTTGCGGGCGTTGCAGGTGTTGGAGCGGCAGGAACGGCGGCCGGCGTTTCGTTTCGTGATCGGGGAACTGGCCGCGGCGATCGTCGCGGGCGAGCCGCTCTCGCAGGCGATGGCGCGGCACCACCGGGTCTTCCCGGCGGTGTTCGTGGGCATGGTGCGCGCGGGCGAGACCGGTGGCCGGTTGGAGGTGGCGCTGCTGCAGCTCGCGCGGTTTCTCGAAAAGGCGGACCGGATCCGCCGGCGCGTGAAGGCCGCGCTCTACTACCCGACGGCGGTGCTGGTGGTGACGGTCCTGATCCTGGCGGGCCTGATGCTGTTCGTGGTGCCGAAGTTCCGGATCATCTTCCAGGAGCAGCTGCGCGGGGCGGCGATGCCGGGGCTCACACAGGCGGTGCTGGCGGCGAGCGACTTCGTCGCGGCGAACATCGGCTGGATCCTGCTCGCCGCGGGCGGGGTGTTCGCCTTGCGGGCGGCGGCGGGGGCGACGGCGGGCGGGCGGCTGCTGCTCGACCAGGTGGCGCTGCGGTTGCCGGCGCTGGGCGAGTTGCGACGCAAAACGGCGGTGGCGCGGTTCGCGCGCACGCTGGGCACGATGCTCGGCAACGGGGTGCCGATCCTGCAGGCCCTGCAGGTGGCGCGCGACACGGCGGGCAGCGCGGTGTATTCGAGGGCACTTGACGCGGTGCGCGAGCGCGTGCAGGCCGGGGCGGCGGTGGCCGCGGCGCTGACGGCGACCCGGTGCTTCCCGGACCTGCTGGTGAGCATGGTCGCCGTGGGCGAGGAAACGGGCGCGTTGGCGGAGATGCTCGGCCTCGTGGCCGACGCCTACGACGAGGAGGTGGATACGGCGGTGGGCGGACTTACTGCGTTGCTGGAACCGCTCCTGATCGTGTTCCTCGCCCTGACGGTGGGGACGATCGTGATCGCGCTGTTCCTGCCGATCGTGCGCATCATCCAGACGATGAGCTGAGGCGCGGCGGTGCTACTGGCCTGGATATCCCGCGGACAGCCCCTTCTCTCGGTTGTGGGGCTGAGCTTGCTCAGTCCGCCGGCGCTCGCTCCTGCCGAGCGGGGCGAGCGTGCCCGTCTCCACGCCGATGGCATGCCCACCGCCGAGGCGAGCCGAGGTGCCGCCGGGCGGGGCGCGGGGCCGAGGCGGCCCACCCTTTAACCACACGGTCGTGAAGGTAAACGGTCGGGGCGGGCGGGAACGTGCGGGCGAGATCGTCCGGCCACGGGGAGCCTACGGGCCCGGGTCGGCCGGCGGGGGATTGTCGGCGCGGTGGACCGGTTGCGGACGGCCCGCCGCATCGAGTGCGACATAGGTGTAGACGGCCTCGGTGACGCACTGCTCGGTGTACGCGGCGTAGCGCTGCACCCAGACTTCGATGTGGACGCTTAGCGAGGTGCGCCCGACGCGCTGCAATTCGGCGAAACAGGCGATCGTGTCGCCGACGAGCACGGGGCTGTGGAACTCCATTGCGTCGACGGCGACGGTGGTCACGCGGCAGCGGGCGATCTGGTGGGCGAGGATGGCGCCGCCGATGTCCATCTGCGCCATGAGCCAGCCGCCGAAGATGTCGCCGGCGGCGTTGGTGTCGGCCGGCATGGCGATGGTGCGGAGGACGAGTTGGCCGCGGGGGCCGCGGTCGGGGAGGAGCGGTTCGGCCATGGGGAGAGGCTAAGGAAAAGTGGCGGGTGCGAAAGTGCAGCTTGGGGAGGAACGCACGGAATTTTGTTCCGATCGGAACAAGATTTTGTGCGTTCCCGCCGGGCGGGACAGGGTGGGCGGCGGGGCGTGCGGTGGGTGGGGCGGTGGGGCGGGTGGCGGGTCAGGGGAGCAGCTTGAGGTCGGCGAGCGGCACGGCGACACGCACGCCCTGTTGCAACACATCCATCGCGATGATCACGCCTTTGGGCGAACGCGGATCCTCGACCATGCCCTCCACTCCTTTGAGCGGGCCGCCGACGATGCGCACGCGGGCGCCGTGCTTGAGCAACGGGTGCAGCGTTGCCTCCAACCCCGAGGCCACGAGCGCCTCCACGGCCGCGAGTTGCACGAGGAAGGCGGCTTCGTCGGTCACGGGAATGAATCGGACGAGCAGATCCTGCTGGTAGAGCCGGATGCGGCGCGGTGGCTCGACCTGCGCGAAGACATAACCGGGGAAGAGCGGCTTGGTGAAGCGGCGGAGCCGGTTGCCGTAGCGGCGCTCGGAGGCGACGAGCGGCAGGCTGTGCCGACAGGTCTCGCGGACGAGCAGCGCGGCAAACTTCTTTTCGCAGCGCGGCTTGGTGTGGCAGACAAACCACGCGGCCTCGGCGGACGCGGGCGTGGCGGGCCCGACGGCGGGTTCGGGGGCGGACGGAGTCATCGGGTTCCGGTGGCGCGCGTATTCAACAGTTGCGAGGGGCGCGAACGGGAATGGTGCGGAGCGAGCGAGCTCGCTCCCTGCGACGGAAGACCGGGGACGGTACGGCGCACGTGGACGTCACGCTCAGCCGCGGGCGGCGAGGAACTCGAGCGCGACGCGATACCCGGACAGGCCGAGACCGGCGACCACGCCGACGCAGGCGGCGGCGGTGAGGGACTTGTGCCGGAATTCCTCGCGGGCGTGGACGTTGGAGATGTGGACCTCGACGGCGGGCAGGCCGGAGCCGGCGATGGAGTCGCGCAGGGCCACGCTGGTGTGGGTGAGACCGCCGGGGTTGATGACGAAGCCGTGGAACTGCCGGTCGGCGAGCGAGGCGATGCGGTCGATGATGGCGCCCTCGTGGTTGCTCTGGAAGAACTCGAGCTCGACGGGCTGGCCGGCGAAGGCGGCGCGCAGGTCGCGCTCGAGGTCGGCGAGCGTGGCGTGGCCGTAGACCGCGGGCTCACGTTTGCCGAGGCGGTCGAGGTTGGGGCCGTTGAGGATGGCGAGCTTCTTCATGGCGGGAGTAGTGAGGGTGCGGAGGCGCGGAGGCAAGGCGGCGCTCAGCCATGCAGTTCGTGTCGGGTGCGAGCTTGCTCGCACCGCATGGCACGAGCGACAACCGGACGGTGGGACCGAGGTCGCCCCCTACAACCGGAAATCCGCGCCCGACAGACCGAGAGATTGCCCGATCGCATGACTAGAGCGGGCAGTCGCTCGGCAGGAACACCCAGGGCAGATCGAACCGGGTGGCGAGTTCGGCGGCGAGGGCCTGCACGCCGAAGGTCTCGGTGGCGTAGTGGCCGCAGAGATAGAGGTTGAGCCGCTCCTCCTGCGCGCGGTTGTAGACCGACTGCTTGAGCTCGCCGGTGACGAACGTGTCGATCCCGGCGGGGGCGAGGGAGTCGAGCGCGCTCATGCCGCTGCCGGTGAGCAGGGCGACTTCGCGCGGCTGCGCCGAGCCGAACTCGAGCGCGGTGACCCCTCCGGGAAACGTCTGCTCCAACCGGGCGCGCAGCGCCGCGCGGTCGGCCGGGGCGGCGGCGACCACGCCCATGTCGCGGCCCTGGTACGGGAGGAATCCACGCAGTGGCGACAGGCCGAGCGCGCGGGCGAGCAGGGCGTTGTTGCCGAGCTCGGGATGGGCGTCGAGCGGCAGGTGCGCGGAGTAGACGGCGAGGTTGGCGGCGAAGGCGATCTGGAGGCGCTCGCGCTGGGCGCCGACGAGGGGGCGGGCGCCGTCCCAGAACAGCCCGTGGTGGACGAGGAGGAAGTCGACCCCGGCGGCGGCGGCGGCGCGAAAGGAATGCAGGCCGGCGTCGACGGCCGCGCCGAGGCGGGTGACGGTGCCGTTGTTCTCGAGCTGGAGGCCGTTGTGGGAGCCGGGGAAATCGGGAAACCCGGGGAGGCCGAGGCGCTGGTGACAGTGGGCGACGAGGTCGGCGAGGGCGGCGGGCATGGGCGGGTTGATAGCGCGCCGCCCGGCCGGGTGGCAAGTGCGTGGCCGAGACGGCTGGCGGCGGTGCGGCAGTCGAGCGACGTGGACACGATCAATCCCCGGCGGGCTGAGCGAGCTCAGCCCCTACCACCCGGAAGCCGGGGAAGCGGTGCGGTCGCGCGGGTTTCGCGGGATCGTCGCCTCCCGGCCGCATCGTCAGGGTGCTCGTGCGGCCCGGCGGCGCCGGAGGGCGGCGAGGGCGAGCAGCGCGGCGCCGGCGGCGATCCCGTAGGTGGCGGGTTCGGGCACGGGATCGACCGGCCGGTCGTAGCCGGCGCGGACCGCGTAGATGAAGAGGCCGGGCGGTTCGTTGTCTCCTGTCGGTGGCGACTCGAGGGCGAAGACGGCGAAGGGGATCCCGCCGGCGCCGGCGAGGGCGGCGGGGCTGCCCGGATCGTAGGTGCGCGGGGCGAGCAGGCCCCAGTAGCTGTCGCCGGCGGCCGCGCCCGGGGAGTTGGCGGCAAGGTCGAACGCGTAGTAGCGGAGCGGATCCGACCCGGGCGCGAGGCGTTCGACGAAGAAGTCGAGATGGTCGAGGTCGGTGGGGAGCGGCAGGGCGTAGCTGCCGAACGCGCGGTCGGCGGCCGAGGTGCTGAGGAGGTGGTCGGCCCCGTTGTTGGTGTAGCCGAACCGGCCCCAGCAGTCGCCGGTTTCGCCGAGGAAGACGACCTCGCAGTAGAGCCCCTCGGCCACGCCGATGATCGGGCCGGGGAGGTTGGTCGGCGGGGCGTTCGGGCTCCATTGGCCCCAGGCGCGATTGACATCGTCGATGGCGGACGGTGCCGGGCATTGGGCCCCCGGGGCGACCGGGCTGGAGCCGGGGACGAGGGGGCCGAACCAGTTGAGGTAGTCGGGGAGGCGGGCGGGGTCGGGAGGAAGCAATCCTCCGAAGGCGGTGCCGAGGGTGCAGCACAAGGCGGGCAGGAAGCGGCAGATCATGGTAGGCATGAAGGTTGCGGATGTTTCGCGCTTCCGTGGGGGAGGAATCGTGGCGCACGGTACGCCACCAGCGCGCCGCATACAATCAGGTGTTCCCCGATTCATTCTTCGGAAAACAGGGGTTGACAGTGCCGGAGGTGTCCGGTGTCTTCGGCGGCTTCCTATGAAAGTTGTCTCGTCCCTGAAGTCCGCGAAGAAGCGTCATCCCGACTGCCAAGTCGTGCGTCGTCGCGGCCGTCTCTACGTCATCAACAAGACCGACCCGCGCTACAAGGCGCGCCAAGGCTGATCCAACCCGCGAGATTTTTGCCGTGAAACCCGAAGGCCATCCCACGCTCAACAACGTCTGCTTCGTGGACGTTTCCACCGGCCACAAGCACATCACCAAGTCGACGATGAAGTCCCAGCGCAAGGAGACCATCGACGGCGTGGAATGTTACCTCGTGCTCCGCGACGTGACGTCCGACTCGCATCCCGCCTACACGGGCGAGAAGCGCCTCGTCGACACCGCCGGTCGTGTCGAGAAGTTCACGAACAAGTTCAAGCGCGGCGCGAAGAAGTAAGCAGCGCATCCGCTCCCTTTCGCCCTCCGGTCGCAAGCCGGAGGGTTTTTTGTGCCCGGAAACACGCGCGACGGGCGGCGTTGCGGGGACGGGGAACGCCGGCAGCGCTGCGGCCCAGCTGAGTGCGCCGCGCGTGGGGGCGGATCGGTGGTGGTGGGGGCGGCTTGGCGAGCGGGCGCAGGTCGGCGGGCGGATTGCGAAGGCCGGTGCGGGAGCGCAGAGGTCGATGGCCTTGGCGGCCATCGCGGCAGGCGGATGGCGCGGCACTACTGCGCGGCCGGCGCGGTGGGGGCCGGCTGGTCGGCCGGTGCGGTGGGCATCGGCTCGGGCAGGACGATGTAGCTGATCAGGCGCTCCGGCCGGAGGTATTCGGCGGCGAGGGCATCGATCTCCTCGCGGGTGATGGCGGCGATGTCGGCCGTGCGGTTGCGGGCCCAGTCGAGCCGTTGGGGCAGTTCGCGACTGCCGCCGAGCACGTTGCCCAGCCAGTAGGAATTGGTACGTGCGCTCTCGAGGATGCCGGTGAGGACGGGTTGTTTCATCCGCACGAGTTCGTCGTCGGTGATGCCGCCGGTGCGGAGCGAGTCGGCGATCTCGCGGATCGTGGCGAGGATCGTAGCGGCCTGCGCGGGATCGACGCCGACGCGCACGGACAGGACGCCGTAGCCGGGGAAGGTGAGGCTGCCTTCGTGGGAGGCGTCGGGGCTGTAGGCGCCGCCGAGGCCCTCGCGGATCTTCAGGCGCAGGCGGTCCTCGATGGTGGCGGCGAGGAGGCCGAGGCGGCGGTTGCGGCGCACGTCGAGGGCGTCGTTGGTGGGCCAGAACACGAAGACGGTGCCGCGCGGGATCTCGGTCTGGACCTTGCGCTCGGCGGCGAACCCGCCGGCCGGATAGGCGACCTTGCGTTCGGCCGCGTAGGCGGGTTTGCCGTCGCGGGGCGGCAGGGTGCCGAAGGTGCGGGCGGCGAGGGCGATCGTCGCCTCGGGGTCGATGTCGCCGACGATGTTCAGCTCCAGGGGGCCTTTGGGGAGCTCCGCTTCGAGCCAGGCGCGGACATCGGCCATCGAATACCGCTCGAGCGTCTCCATCGACGGGAGGCCGAAGCGCGGATCGTCGCCGGCGAGTTGGCGGGCGATCTCGAGCGGGTAGACGCCCTCGGGGGTATGGTGGAGCCGGTTGTAGTATTGCGCCATGCCGCGGCGCAGGAGCCGTTCGCCTTCGGGACGGTAACCGGGATCGGACACGGTGGCGGCGAGGAGCTGAAGCTGGAGCTCGAGGTCCTTGGGCGTGGTCTGGCCGGTGAGGAGGAAGGCGTCCTTCTCGACGAAGAGCCCGGCGCCCACGGAGCGGCCGGCGAGGATGCGGCGAAGCTCGTCGGCGCTGTGTTGGCCCAAGCCCATCAGGCCGGCCGCACTCTGGGCGTAGATGTCGAGGCCGGGCTTGTCGGCGGGCATCGTGAGCACGCCGCCGCCGAGCCGGACGGAGACGCTGATCGTGGCGGCCTGGAAATCGGTCTTCTTGAGGTTGAGCTGCACCCCGTTGGCGAAGTCGACCTGGACGATGCCAAGGTCGTCGATCTCGCGGCGCGCGGCGATGGCTCCGGCGGGGCCGAAGTCGGCGTAGCCCCAGGTGGCGTCGTCGATCTGGGCCGGGGCGGTGACGGCGACGGCGGTGCTTTCGGCGTAGGCTGCGGTGACCGCGGCCTCGTCGAGTTCGGCGGGGAGGTTGCCGGAGACGAAGATCAGGCGGCCGGCGGCCTTCCAGTCCGCGCGCAGCGCGGCGAGGCAGTCATCGACGGTGACGCCGGCGAGGGCCGGTTGGTAGAGGTCGCGGATGGCGACGGGGTGGGAAAAGACGTTGTGGCCGTGGATGGTGGCGAGCAGGCCGTCGGCGAGGCCGGAGGAGCGGCGCGTGGGGGCCTGTTTGACGGCGTCGTCGAGGGCGTTGGCCATGTTGGCGGTGGCTTCGCGCAGTTCGGCGGGCTGGAAGCCGTGGGTGAGGGCGCGGCGCAGTTCCTGTTCGGCCACGGCGAGTGCCGCGCGCCACTGCTCGGGCTTGGTGGTGGCGATTTCGATCGAGCTGTTGGTGAGGAAATCGAGCATCTCGGAGGTGTGGACGCTGGCGCCGGTGAAGGGCGCGTCCTCCCTCTTGGCGAGTTCCTCAAGGCGGCGATTGAGCATCGAGGCGGCGAGCTGGCGCGGGAGGTATTTCAGGCGGGTGGCAGAGGTGTCCGGTTCGAACGCATACGGGGCCACGGTCTGGATGCCGATGCTGATCCGGGGCAGCTCGGGGTCGCGGTGGACGTGGGCGCGGAGCTCGGCCGGCATCTCGACGCGGCCGAGCTCGGGCTCGGGGCGTGCGGGGACCTGGGCCTTCATGTCGCCGAAGGCGGCGGCGATGAGCGGGGCGACAGCGGAGGGTTCGACCTGTCCGACGACCACCAGCGCCATGCGCTCGGGACGGTACCAGGTGTTGTAGTAGTCGAGGAACTGCTCGCGCGGGGCGGAGCGGATGACTTCCTCGGTGCCGATGGGAAAACGGTGAGGGAGGATCGTGGCGGGCAGGAGGAACCCGAACTCGGCCAGCATCGCGCGGAAGTCGGCGGAGTCGCGTTCGCGTTTCTCGGCGAGGATCACGCCGCGCTCCTGCTCGATCTCCTCGGGGAGGAAGAGGTTGCCGTCGGCGTAGTCGCGCAGGGCCTTGAAGGCCTCGCGCAGGGAGTCGGCGTCGTTCTTGGGCAACTCGACCTGGTACATCGTGCGGTCGAACCCGGTGGAGGCGTTGGTGTCGGGGCCGAAGGCCATGCCGAGGCGCTGGAAGTACTCGATGAGCTGGCCGGGCGGGAAGTTGCGGGTGCCGTTGAAGCCCATGTGCTCGATGAAATGGGCGAGGCCGCGCTGGGCGTCGGTCTCCATGAGGGCGCCGGTGGCGACGAGCAGGCGCACGCTGACGCGGTCGCGGGGCTCGGCGTTGGGCAGGATCGCGTAGCGCAGGCCGTTGTCGAGCTGGCCCCAGGTGACGGCCGGGTCGACCGGTAGGTCGCTGGTGCGGTGGGGCCAGTCGGTCGCGGGAGCGCGCAGCGGGGCGGCGAGGGTGGAGGCCGCGAGCAGCAGCAGGCCGAACGTGAGGAACGGCGGGGTACGGTGCTTCATGCGGGGGCGAGTCAGGCGCAAGCGGGCGGCTGGCACAAGCCGGAGGTGGCGGGCGGGCGAACCTGGGGGCGTTTCCGGCCCGTGGCGGGCGGGATGTCCACTCCGGACCAATCCTGAGCTTGAGCCCGGAGGCGGCGGGACCGATTTTCGCGGCGATCCCCACCCGCATGCTCTGGTTCTACCGACTGTTCTTCCTTCCCGCGATGTTGCTCGCGGCGCCGTTCTACTTGCGCCGCATGTGGAAACGCGGCGGCTATCGCGCCGGTTTCGGCCAGCGCTTCGGGGCGGTGGCGTCGTTGCCGGCGAAACGGCCCGGTGTCACCCGAATCTGGCTGCAGGCGGTGAGCGTGGGCGAGGTGCTGGCGATGGGGCCGCTGCTCCGGCGGTTGACGGAGGACGGCCGCTCCGAGGTGTACCTGACGACGACCACGAGCACCGGATACGCGCTGGCGCGGGAGAAGTTCGGCGCGGCGACGGTGGGCGTGGGCTACTTCCCCCTGGACTGGTGGCTGTTCAGCCGGCGGGCGTGGGCAGGGGTGCAGCCCGATCTTGTGCTGCTGGCGGAGAGCGAACTCTGGCCCGAGCATCTGGCGCAGGCGGCGCGGCACGGGGTGCCGGTGGTGCTCGTCAACGCCCGGCTCTCCGACCGCAGCTACCGGCGGCTCTCGGCGGTGCGCACACTGGCCGGCCGGCTGTACCGCAAGATCGCGCGCATCCTGCCGTCGTCGGAGCAGGACGCGGAGCGGTTCCGCGGCCTGGGGGTGCCGGCCGAGAAGCTCGTCACCACGGGCAACCTGAAGTTCGACGTGGCGATCCAACCGCTCGATACCTGGGGGCGCGCGATGCTCCGGCGCGAGCTCGGCTTCGCCGACAACCAGCTGGTCCTGCTCGGCTCCTCGACGTGGCCGGGCGAGGAGCTGGCGATGCTGCGCCTGCTGGAACGCGCGCGGCGCGACGGGGTGATCTGCCAGCTGCTGCTCGTGCCACGGCACGCGGAGCGGCGCGGCGAGATTGAGGCGTTGCTGCGGCAGCGGCCGCTCAACTGGCATTTCCGTTCGCGCGGACAGGCGCTCGGACAGGTCGACGTTTGTGTGGCCGACACCACAGGGGAACTGCAGAAGCTCACGCAGGTGGCCGACGTGGTTTTCGTGGGAAAGAGCCTGCCGCCCAACGAGGGCGGGCAGACGCCGATCGAGGCCGCGTTGCTGGAGAAACCGATCCTGTTCGGGCCGGCGATGAGCAATTTCCGCGTGGCCGCGACCGCGCTCACCGAGTGCGGCGCGGCGCGGCGCGTGGCCGACGAGGTCGAACTCGTCGACGAGGGGCTCGCGCTGCTGCGCGATGCCGGGCGGCGCGCGGCGATGGCGGCGGCGGCCGGCGCCTGGCACAAGGCCAACCAGGGCGCGATGGAGCGCACGCTGCGCGAACTCGACCGGTATCGGGCTTGATCGGATATGGCGCGGCGGGACGGGTTCCGCCGCGATACGGGCCCCGGCGGCGGGCGGCGCGGGAAATTGACGTCGGGCGCGAATCGCACACGGTCCGGCCCCTCGGGTTGCGACGGCGGCGCGCGCTGCGCCCCGGCCCGAGTGACGTTACCCAACTCCAACAGGAATCCATGAAATCCATCCGTGTTCTGCTCACCCTCTCGGTCTTCGCCCTTTGTGCGGGCTTGGCGTCCGCCGACTGCGGGACCTGCGAGAAGAAGGACAAGTGTACCGACGCCGATAGGGCCGCCTGCGCCGAGAAGTGCGACAAGGCGAAAGCCGACTGCCCGAAGGACTGCGACCAACCCTGCTGCAAGAAGGACTGTGCCGCCGCCGACAATGCCAAGTGCGAGAAGAAGGCGAAGTGTTGCGACAAGGCAGCGAAGGACGCCAAGGCCCCGGCCGCCGAGAAGAAATAGTCAGCGCACAGCGCCAGAACCTCAGCCGCCGCGAGAGATGCGGCGGCTTTTTTGCGCGGGTTACCGGAGGCGACAGAAGACCACGAAGGAAACAAAGGACGCGCGGACAAAGGGTGATCCCCACGCGGGCCAGGGGGTCTTCGGTCGCAGCGCCATAGCTACAGCCGGGAGGCTGATCCATCTCCGTTCCCACTTCGCGCTTTTTGTTGCTTCAGGGGAGGCAGACCGTGGCGCATGCGCGTTTGCAACGCGGCGACGGCGATCGAGTAGAGGAGTCCATTCCATTGGCGGAGCCTGCTGGCAGGCGATCTGTGCGCGGAATCGCCTGCAAGCAGGCTCCTACCGCAACCACAGGAACGACACCAATCGAAGAGCTGTCCCCGGCGCAGGAGATGTCTTGGAACGAAGGCAGCCCGGCCAGATGCAACATTACGCTCAGCGACGCCGCCGGGGCGCGGTGTGATGAATGAGGCGCACGGCCTCGTCGATCCGGCCGGTGTCGCACACGCCGATGAGCCGACCGTAGGAATAGACGGGGAAGAAGCGTTGCCGGCCGCGGGGGAGATCGGCGACGACCGCGCCGAGCGGCCATTCGGCCTGGAGCACGGAGAACTCGTGGTCGGCATGGAGGCTGAGCGGGTCGTGTTCGCGGCCGGCCCGCAGCGCCGCGGCGAGGCGGGAGCGCGGCACGAGCCCCACGGGTCCGGTGGCCTCGATGAGCAGCAGATCTTGGGATACGGTGCGGCGCAGGGTCGCGAACGCGGCTCCCACGGTGGTCGCGGGGGGAAAGGCCAGGTAGTCGGAGCGGGTGACGTTGGCGACGATCAGGCCGGCGTAGAACTCGCGGTTGCGCACGAAGCGGTACTCCGTCTCCGCGCCGTAGGCGATGAAGAGGAACAGGACGGCGAGCAGCCAGAGCCCGTTGTCCTCCGCGACCAGTTCGTAGGTGACGACGGCCGTGGCGATCGCCAGTGCGATCGTCTGGCCGATGCGCGCGGCCCAACGGGTGGCGGCGAGGTAGTCGAGTCGCAGGCCGAGCAAGGCTCGCAGCACGCGGCCGCCGTCCATGGGGAAGGCGGGCAGGAGATTGAAGGTGCCCATGATCAGGTTCACCGCCAACAGGGTGTCCGGCACCTCCGCCCACCCGGCCGGCGTACCCGCGGCGCTGGGCGAATTTGACCAGCCGAAGAAGAGCGCGAGCAGGCCGGCGAGCAGGAAGTTCACGGCCGGACCGGCGAGGGCGATGAGGGTTTCGCGGCGCGGTTGGCGCGGGATCGAGTCGAACTCCGCCATCCCGCCGATCGGCAGCAGGAGAATGCGCGAGGCGCGGATGCCATAGCGCCGGGCGGCGAACGCATGGCCCAGTTCGTGCAGTACGACGATGACGAACATCAGAACGACGGTGCTCACCGACGATACCACGCCGGAGGCGCCGCCATTGCTTGCGCCGAGCCAGCCGGCAAACGCCAGGAGCAGCACGAACGTTGCGTGCACCTCCAAGCGAATGCCGAAGACCCGGAACAAGGCGATTGACCAGCGAAGCATCGAAACGAAAAAATCCATTTGGCCGCGGCGCCATTGCCGTTGTCAACCCATGCCCACGATGTCTGCCGACCCTTCTGCGCCGAAAACGCCCGCGATCCTCATCATCGACGACGACGAGGAGATCCGCTACTCGCTCGGTCGGGTGCTCGGCACGCGCCAGTACCACATCGCCGAGGCCGGCAGCGGCGAGGAGGGCATTGCCGCCGCCAAGAAGGCCGCGCCCGACCTAGTGTTTCTCGACATCCGCATGGGCGGTATGAGCGGCATCGAGACGCTCCAGCACCTGCGCGCGGCGCACCCGCAGCTGCTCGTCGTGCTCATGACCGCCTTTGGCACCGCGCAGACGGCGATCGAGGCGATGAAGTTCGGCGCGTTCGACTACGTGATGAAGCCGTTCGACGCCGACAAGGTCCTCGCGATCGCCGAGAACGCGCTCAAGACCAAGGCCGACCTCCAGACCGCCGCCGCCTACAAGCCCAAGCTCAAGAGCGAGGACTACAAGGAGGGCATCGTCGGCTCCTCGCCCGCCATGCAGGAGGTCTTCAAGGTCATCGGACAGGTGACCGCCAGCGACGTCACCGTGCTCATCTCCGGCGAGAGCGGCACCGGCAAGGAGCTCGTCGCCCGCTGCATTTTCCAGCACAGCCACCGCTCGGCCAAGCCGTTCATGGCCGTCAACTGCGCCGCGATTCCCGAGAACCTCATCGAGAGCGAACTCTTCGGCCACGAGCGCGGCTCGTTCACCGGCGCAACCGGTCAGCGCAGCGGCAAGTTCGAGCTGTGCGACGGCGGCACGCTCTTCCTCGACGAGATCGGCGACATGTCGCTGGCCACGCAGACGAAGATCCTGCGCGTGCTCCAGGAGGGCGAGATCCAGCGCGTGGGCGGCACGGAGACCCTCAAGGTGGATGTGCGCATCATCGCCGCGACCAACCGCGACCTCGAGGCGATGGTGAAGGCGAAGACCTTCCGCGAGGATCTCTACTACCGGTTGGCCGTCGTGCGCCTGCGCCTGCCCAGCCTGCGTGAGCGCACCACCGACATCCCGGAGATCGTCGACTTCATGCTCCAGAAACTGGAGAAGGCGAAGAAGACGCGCGTGCGCAAGGTCGCGCCCGAGGCGATGGAGATCCTCGTCCACCATCGCTGGCCGGGCAACGTGCGCGAGCTGGAGAACGCCGTCTACCGCAGCGCCGTGATCGCGCAGGGCGACACGATTCTGGCGAAGGATCTGCCCGCCGAGTTGCGCGAGGCCGGCGGTCCTGTTGGCGTGCCCGCCGCCCCCGTCGCCGCCG